>NZ_JBCOAQ010000026.1:4221-46558 GCF_040226735.1 Intestinimonas sp. RTP31139st1_F5_RTP31139_211217
CCCGGCAAACTGCCCGGCCCTGATGCTTCACAGGACCGCGGCCCGGACGGGCTCAGCCCAGATCCTGCCCCAAGTCCTGGAGAGAGCCGTACATGCCGCCGAAAATAGCGTTTACCAGCTCGAACGACGGGGCGATCTTCCAGTGGTCCTCCTCATAGGTGAGCTCCAGAGTCACGGTGTTGGTCACCGTCTGGATGTCCTGGCTGTCCAGAAGGCCGGAGAGGATATCCGCCAGGGCGGCGGTCTGCTCCTCCTCGGTGGGCTGCTGGTCTTCGGGCAGGAAAATGGTGGACATCATCTGGCTGAAGGCCTCCTGGAGAAAGGCCGCGATCAGTGCGCCCAGGTCCCGGTTGGTGATCTCCGCCGTTATGGCGGCGCTGTCGCCCTCCTCCTTGACATCGGTGAAGGTCCAGGACAACCCCTCGGTGAAGCGGGGCATCATCTGCTCCATCGCGTCGTCAGCGGCGGAAGCCGTCTCTTCCGGCGCTTCCTCTCCGCCCTGCAGAATTTCGGAGCCGAAGTAGGCGCCCGCCGTCTTTTCATCCCACTTCTGCACCGCCGTCAGGGCGTTGTCCGCCGCCTGTTCGGCGCTCTCCCGAGAGGGCGCGCAGCCCGTTAGTCCCAGGAGCAGCGCCAGGGCCGTCAGGCCGGCCGCAAGTTTCCGGTTCATTTTGTCTCCTCCTCCAAAATCATGTTTGGGGTCCAGGGCTATCGTAGCACAAGGGACGGGAAGGCGCAACCGGAAACCCGCCTCCCTTCTTGTCGTTTGCGCTGCAGCCGGCCATCCGCACGAGGAGGCGCCAATGGAGCGCACATCATGTCGCTTTTTCCCGGCACTCGCTGCACGCGCCGTCGTGAACAGAAATAATGCCGCCGCATTTGGAACAGGTATAGGTCTCTTTCTGTATCTGCATAAACATATCTAACCCGTGCCGCTGTACGAACCTGCTGTTTTCAATAAGGCTTGCCTGATATCTTTTGTTGTAGCTTTTTTCAAGATTTTTTATAAATTTACAGGGAAAATCGGAACACGCAAAACAGTACGGCAGCCCTTTTTGTCCAACGCAGTCCTTTATCCCGCATTTTCGGCAGTGCCCGGGCTTCCCCATATCGCTGTTCAGACAGCCGGCGCATGGCTTGGGGTGGGAACAGTGCCGATAGCAAACCATACAATTCATTCCGCAGGGAGCGAACATAGCGGTATCGATCTTTTCTTCCGGCATTTTCATAACGCGCGTCTCCTCTCCTGTGACCCCCGGCTTGTCGGGTTTATTATACCATGCCGCAGGACCCTCCTCAACCGGGACTTTTGCCGGAGTCGGTCCGGACGGGATACGGTGCCTGACGCAAAACGGGACGGGCGCTTCGCCCTTTTACCTTTCGTGTTGCTACTGCTCTACTTCCTAAATTCTTCGTCAAAGTGACGGTTCAGAATGTATAAAATACAGGGGGAGTGAATGTTAGCAATCACCCTATCTTTTTGCAAGCATCCCATATAATTCCGGACGTCTGTTTCCCAAATTCTGATGCTCCCGTTTTTGAAATTCCCTTAACATATCGATATCTAGCTCGGCAAGGAACAGTCCTTCTGACTCATCCGTCTCTAATATGCAGGTATCTCTTGATCCTGATAGTTTCGGCAGATATACCACACCGTCAAACAACGTAGAATGACCATTACAATCCAGGTGTGGGGCTGGGTAATTGCAGGTTGCAATCGCAAACATATTTTCATATGCGCGTCCCCGGAGTTGTGACAGGCGATTGATCTCCATCGGGCAGGCGTTCGGCACAAGCACCAACTCTGCCCCTTTGAGCATTAGTATTCTGGCACTTTCCGGAAATTCACGGTCATAGCATATCATGGAACCCACTTTGAGTTTTCCCTTTGCCGTATCCAACTCGGCAACAATAAACTCATCCCCTGCACACAATACACTCTCATCATCCGCTTCTCCAAAATTGCAGATATGCACTTTGGAATACTTGTAAACAGATTTTCCATAATGGTCATAAAGACAGATTGTATTTCGCGGCCTGGACTTGCGTCTTTCCAGAAAGGTGATTCCAATCGCCATATCCAACTCCTTTGCAAGTTCCGCATAGCATGTGACAAATTCACCGTCGGTCGGAATTGCCAGCTCGTTCAACTTTTTCAAATCGTGAGGGATATGATACCCACAGCTCCACATCTCTGGAAACAAGGCAATATCGGCGCCCAGTTTTCTAGCCTCTTTACAATAATGAATACCTTTTTCCATATTTTCTTCCACGCACTCAGATGGGAGCAGTTGGAGAAATGCAATTTTTATCATACTATGGACATCTCCTCAAAGATTGCTTTGTTTCTCTGAGTATAACACGGTAAATTTGACTTTCAAACTGTGGTTAGTGAAATCGACGGAGTTTAATTCCAGCAACACTTAAGGTAAAAGGGGAGGCGCTTTCCACCCTTGTGTTTTCCCGGGGGAAATGATAAAATAATCTGAAAAATTGTTTTCCAATGGAGGCGCCGCTTTGAATCAGACCACCACACGGATCTCCGGGGAGGAGATCGCCCGACAGAAGGATTTCTGCGCCCAGATCAAGGCCATGAACGCCCCCCTCCCGGCCCGGCCTCTGGCCTTTGTGGACACCTACGGCTGCCAGCAGAACGAGGCCGACTCCGAGCGCATCCGGGGGTACCTCACCGAGATGGGGTACGGCTTTACTCAGGACGAGGCCGCGGCGGACGTAATCGTCATCAACACCTGCGCCGTCCGGGAGCACGCCGAGCAGCGGGTGCTGGGCAATGTGGGGGCCCTCACCCACACCAAGCGCAAGAATCCCAATCAGATCATCTGCCTATGCGGCTGCATGATGCAGGAGCCCCATGTGGCGGAGAAGATCCGGCAGTCCTTCCGCCATGTGGACCTGGTCTTCGGGCCCCATGCCCTTTGGCGCTTTCCTGAGCTCCTCTGGCGCATCCAGACGAGGAGAGGGCGCATCTTCGAGACCCCCGACGAGCCCGGCTCCATCGCCGAGGGACTTCCCGTCCGGCGGGAGGGGACGGTCAAGGCCTGGGCCTCCATCATGTATGGGTGCAATAACTTCTGTTCCTACTGCATCGTCCCCTATGTCCGGGGCCGGGAGCGCTCCCGCCGCCCGGAGGACATCCTGTCCGAGGTAAGGGAGCTGGCCCGGGCCGGATACAAGGATATCACCCTGCTGGGGCAGAATGTGAACTCCTACGGCAAGGACCTGCCTGAGGATGTGGACTTTGCCTGGCTCCTGCGGGACGTGAACGCCGTTCCCGGCGATTTCCTCATCCGGTTCATGACCAGCCACCCAAAGGACGCCTCGGAGCGGCTCTTCGACGCCATGGCGGCATGCGAAAAGGTGGCCCCCCATCTCCACCTCCCCTTCCAGGCGGGAAACGACCGGGTGCTCCGCGCCATGAACCGGGGCTACACCCGGGAGCACTATCTGGGCCTTATCCGGGCGCTGCGCGCGCGCATCCCGGACATCGTGCTCACCTCTGACATCATTGTGGGTTTCCCCGGTGAGACCACGGAGGAATTTGAGGACACGCTGAAGGTGCTGAAGGAGGTGCGCTTCGACGCCCTCTTTACGTTTATCTACTCCCCCCGGGAGGGGACACCGGCCGCCCGGCTGCCCGACCCGCTCTCCAGAGAGGAAAAGGCAGCCAATTTCCAGCGCCTGGTGGAGCTCCAGAACGCCATTTCGGCGGAAAAGCAGGCCGCCTATGTGGGAAAGACCCTGCGCTGCCTGGTGGACGTGGTGTCCGAGGACCCCCGTCACAACCTCAATGCCCGGACGGCGGGGGGCAGGCTGGTCCACTTCTCGGGCGACCCCGCGCTGCTGGGCAGCTATGTGCGGCTGAAGATCACGGGGGCCTCTACCTGGGCCCTCTTTGGGGAACCGGCGGACTGATCCGCCGGCCTCTCCGCCCCGGCGCAAATCCGGAAAAAGGAGAAAAAGAGCATGGCTGAGCTGACCCCCATGATGAAGCAGTACAATCAGATGAAGGCGGAGCACCCCGACTGCATCCTGATGTTCCGGCTGGGCGACTTTTATGAGATGTTCAACGAGGACGCCAAGCTGGTGTCCAAGGAGCTGGACCTCACCCTCACCACCCGGGACCGGAACAAGCCCGCCGAGGAGCGCACCCCCATGTGCGGCGTGCCCTACCACTCGGCGGAGGCCTATCTGGCCCGGCTCATCGCCAAGGGGTACAAGGTGGCTATCTGCGAGCAGATGGAGGACCCTGCCCTGGCCAAGGGGCTGGTGGACCGGGATATCATCCGCATCGTCACCCCCGGTACCGTGATCGACGCCTCCATGCTGGAGGAGGGGAAGAACAACTTCATCGCCGCCGTCTGCCGGACCGGGTCCGGCGCGGGGGCATGCTTCTGCGACATCTCCACCGGCGAGGTGTCCGCCACCGCCTTTTCGGGGCGGGACTGGCAGGAGCACCTCTTCAACGAGCTGGGGCGCTTCGCCCCCCGGGAGGCGGTGCTGGACACGGCCGCCTGGGAGGATGTGGAGCTGCGGGAATTCCTGCGCCTCCGGCTGGACTGCCGCTGTGAGCTGGGCCGGGAGGAGGATTTCGCCCCCGACCGGGCCATGGAGACGGCCCGAAAGCAGTTCCGCACCGGCCTGGAGGACCTTCCCGGCGAGGCGGAGGCCGCGGTCCGGGCCTGCGGAGGACTGCTCATCTATCTCTATGAGACCCAGAAGACCGACCTGTCCCATCTCACCGCCTTCCGGTACTACACCGGGGGGGAGTTTATGGAGCTGGACCTTACCGCCCGGCGAAATCTGGAGCTCACCGAGACCATGCGCGGCAAGGAGAAGAAGGGCTCCCTCCTCTGGGTGCTGGACAAGACCCGCACCGCTATGGGGCACCGGCTCATCCGCTCCTGGATGGAGCGGCCCCTCCTCTCCCCGGTGCAGGTGAACAAGCGCCTGGACGCCGTGGAGGATCTGGTGGGGGACGCCATCGCCCGGCAGGAGATCGCCGAGTGCCTCCGGGAGGTGACGGACCTGGAGCGGCTCATCGGGCGCATCGTTTACGGCACCGCAGGGGCCCGGGACTTGGTGGCCCTCTCCGGCGGCCTGGGGAAGCTGCCCCGGCTCCGGGCGCTCCTCGCTCCGTTCCGCTCCTCCCTGCTCACGGTCCTGCGGGAGTCCATCGACGACCTCCAGGACCTGCGGGAGCACATTGCCCGGGCGCTGGTGGAGGAGCCGCCCTTCTCCGTCCGGGAGGGCGGCTTCATCAAAGCGGGCTACAATAGCGACGTGGACTACCTCCGGGACATCATGACCAACGGCAAGTCCATGGTGGCCTCCATCGAACAGTCGGAGCGGGAAAAGACCGGCATCAAGAACCTGAAGGTGGGCTACAACAAGGTGTTCGGGTATTACATCGAGGTCTCCAAGGCCAATTACGACCTGGTGCCCGACACCTATATCCGCAAGCAGACCCTGGTGAACTGCGAGCGGTTCATCACCCAGGAGCTCAAGGACATGGAGCACACCATCCTCTCCGCCCAGGACCGGATCGTGGCGCTGGAGTACGAGCTCTTCTGCGCCCTTCGGGAGACGGTGGCCAAAGAGGTCAGCCGCATCCAGCAGACCGCCGCCGCCGTGGCCCAGGTGGACGTGCTGACCTCCTTCGCCACCGTGGCTGCCGCCGGCGGCTACTGCAAGCCCACGGTGGACCTCTCCGACAAGCTGGACATCACGGAGGGCCGCCATCCGGTGGTGGAGAAGGTCCTCAAAGACGCCCTCTTCGTTCCCAACGACGTACATATGGACGCGGGGGAAAACCTGGTGGCCATCATTACGGGCCCCAACATGGCGGGCAAATCCACCTACATGCGGCAGACCGCCCTCATCGTCCTCATGGCCCAGATGGGCGCCTTCGTCCCCGCCAGGAGCGCCCATGTGGGCATTGTGGACCGGGTATTCACCCGGGTGGGCGCCTCGGACGATCTGGCCGCCGGGCAGTCCACGTTCATGGTGGAGATGACCGAGGTGGCCGAGCTGCTGCGCAACGCCACGGCCAAGAGCCTGCTGATCCTGGACGAGATCGGCCGGGGCACCAGCACCTACGACGGCATGTCCATCGCCCGCGCGGTGCTGGAATACTGCGCCGACAAACGCCGCCTGGGGTGCAAGACCCTCTTTGCCACCCACTACCATGAGCTCACCTGCCTGGAGGGACAGATCCCCGGGGTGAAGAACTACAATGTGGCCGCCAAGAAGCGGAAGGACGATGTGATTTTCCTGCGCAAGATCGTCCCCGGCCCCGCCGACCAGAGCTACGGCATCGAGGTTGCGGGCCTGGCGGGAGTGCCGAGCCGGGTCATCGACCGGGCCCGGGACATCCTCTCCGAGCTGGAGGCCGAGGGCTGCCCTGCGCCGGCGCCCGCGGCCCCGGCGGCGGACAGCGGCCAGGTGTCCTTTCTGGATATGGGGGCCTCCGAGGTGGCGGACCGCCTGCGGCAGGTGGATATCGACACGCTGACCCCCATCGAGGCGATGAATCTGCTGTACGAGCTGAAAAAGAAGCTGTAAACCCTGTCTGAGAAAGGAGCCCTGCCCATGTCAAGCCGGCGCCAATGGCGGCCCCAGTTCTCCCCCTCTGAATTTCGGCGGGGATGGGTGTTCTTCGCCCTCTATCTGGTGGTGTTCCCCGTGCTCATGGGGCAGATCCAGCGGATGCTCAGCCAGCGGTTTGAGTTTTTCCTCCAGGCCCCTGAGTTCAGCCTCATCTATTATTTCCTTCTGCTCTGCGCCACGGTGTTCCTCTTTTGGGGCTTTCTCCGGCACAGCTTCGATATCCTCCTGGACTGGCTGCCGGAAAACCTGTTCGCCTTCGCGGCGGGGCTTGTGGGGGCCGGGGCGCTCCACTTCCTGGCGATGCGCCTGCCCTATCCGGTGGAGAACCCCAATGCGCTCCTCTACCCCGAGCAGTTTGCCGCGGCGCCCCAGGCCACCGTCCTGATCCTGGTGGTCCTGATGCCCCTCATCGAGGAGGTGCTGTTCCGGGGGCTCCTCTTCGGCGGCCTGCGGCGCTACAGCCGCCCCATGGCCTTTGCGGTCTCCACCCTGGGCTATGCTCTCTTCTGCGTGGCCTCCTTCGTGTTTCAGCCGGAGGGGGCGGACCTCCGGTATCTGCTGCTGGCCGTCCAGTACCTGCCCATGAGTCTGGCCCTCTCCTGGTGCTACGACCACGGGGGCTCCATCTGGTCGGCGGTGGCCCTCCATATGGCCGTCAACGGCGCTTCCCTCTTCCTGGCGGTGGGCTGAGGTCCACTGCACATGCAGCGCAGGACGGGCTCGCCTGTTTCAGAAAAGCCCTAAGAAAGGTGGTGGCACAGTGCCCCGCATTCAGGTATTGGAATCCCACGTTGCCGACCTCATTGCCGCCGGCGAGGTGGTGGAACGTCCCGCCTCCGTGGTAAAGGAGCTGGTGGAAAACGCCATCGACGCCGGAGCGTCCGCCCTCACGGTGGAGATCCAGCACGGCGGCATGACCTATATCCGTATCACCGACGACGGCTGCGGCATGGAACCCGGCGACGTGGAGACGGCCTTCCTCCGCCACGCCACCAGCAAGATCCGCACGGAGTACGACCTGGAGGCCATCGGCACCCTGGGATTCCGGGGAGAGGCTCTGGCCGCCATCGCCGCCGTGGCCCGGGTGGAGGTGCTCACCCGGACGGCGGAGCGGGATTTCGGCGTCTCCCTCACGCTGGAGGGAGGCGCGGTTCCGGGCCGGGAGGAGGCCGGCTGTCCCAAGGCCACCACCAAGGTGGTGCGGGACCTCTTTTACAATACGCCAGCCCGCCTCAACTATATGAAAAAGGACGCCGCCGAGGGGGCCGCCGTTTTCGCCGCCGTCCAGCGGGAGGCGCTGGCCCACCCCGAGGTGTCCATGCGTTTCCTCCGGGATGGGAAACAGGAGCTGCTCACCCCCGGGGACGGACAGCTCCGCTCTGCCGTTTACGCGGTCCTGGGACGGGACCTGGCGCTGGGCTTTACGGAGGTAAAGGGCTCCGGGGAGGATGGCGTCACTGTGGAGGGCTTCGCCTCCCTCCCGGCCTGCTGCCGGGGCTCCCGGAGCTGTCAGTATTTTTTTGTCAACGGGCGCTTCATCAAATCCCGCACGCTGATGGCCGCCCTGGAGGAGGCCTACCGCAACCAGCACATGGTAGGGAAGTTTCCCGGCTGCGTCCTCCACGTGCACACCCGGCTCAACGGCGTGGATGTGAACGTCCACCCCGCCAAGACCGAGGTGAAGTTCGTCAGTGAAAAACGGGCCTTTGACGCGGTGTATCACGCGGTAAGGGGCGCCCTGGAGGGGGAGGTCCGCCGCCCGCAGGCGGTGATCCCCGCTGCCCGGCCCCGGGCCCATGATACCGTGACCCCCAATCAGACCGCCTTTTCCGCCGTCCGCGCGGACCCGGTCCGCCCGGTCCGGCCCGCCTCTCCGCCCCCCGCCGCCCGGCCCGCTGCTTACGCCGCCGGTCCTCTGGAGCCCACCGGCGGGCTGCCCCTCCACGATTTTGCCCGGCCCCGGTTCGAGTCCCGGCCGGTCCCCGAGACGGCGGACAAGGGCGCCGCGGCCGCGCCGGCAGAGTGCGGGAAGCCGCCCGCCCCGTCCTCCCCGGCGGGGGCCGCACCCCGGCCGGCCGGCCCCTCCCCCGCACCGGAGAGACCGGCGCCCGCCCCCGGGCCGCAGCGGGCGCCGGCGCCGGAGACCGACACCTGGGCGGTGCGGGGAGAACTCTTTCACACCTATATCCTGGTGGAACAGGGGGAGAAGGCCTACTTCATCGACAAGCACGCCGCCCATGAGCGGATGAACTTTGATCGGCTGAAGGCGGCGGGCTATACCCCCATGGTCCAGCGGCTCCTCACCCCTGTGGTGTTCACTCCCGCCCCCGAGGAGGGGGCGGCGCTCCTCCAAAACCTGGATGTCCTATCCGCCTTTGGGTTTGAGTGCGAGGATTTCGGCGGCGGCGCCGTTCTGGTCCGCCAGTGCCCGGACTATGTGGACGCCGGAGACGTGGAGGCCACCCTCCTGGAGCTGGCCGGTACCCTGGCCGAGGGGGGGCGGGCCGACCCCGACGGGGCCCGGGACGCCCTGATGGCCACCATGTCCTGCAAGGCGGCCATCAAAGGGGGACAGAAAAACGGCCCCGAGGAGCTGCGGCGGGTGGCCGAGGCGGTGATGAGCGGCGCCGTCAAGTACTGCCCCCACGGCCGCCCCGTGGCCGTTGAGCTCACCCGGAACCAGTTGGAGAAGCTCTTCAAGCGAGCATGATCCGGAAGAGCCGGCCCGCCGTCTGCATGCCCTGCCGGAAGGCGGCGCGGCAGCGCAGTTCGGAGAGCTCTTCGGCGGCGTTCCGGACCTTCTCCGCGAATTCCTCCCCCATCCCCTCCTGGAGCCGCCGGTCCAGGGATCGGGTAAGGTGATCCAGCTCCTCCAGGTTTTCCTCCCAGGGGGAGTCTGTTATACTGTTCCACAGCAGCTCCAGCAAGGCATGATCCACAGCAAACACTCCTTAGTTATTTTCTAAATTAAGTATATTAGAAAATAACTAATATGTCAAGGAGGGCCGGCATGTTCACAAAAAAAATGTTTGGGGAACGATTTCGCCGGCTTCGGAAGGCAAAAGGAGAAGCGCAGACGGCCATCGCGCAGGTCTTGGGGGTGACTGTGACCCAAATCAGCGATATGGACAATGGGAAGACCATGACGACGCTGGAAAAGCTTACAATCATTTGCCAGCACTATCATGTCTCGGCAGACTATCTGCTGGGCCTGACCGACGACCCGGCGCCCCACGGGAGAAAAGAACCATAGGAGGAGATGGGAGTGGCCCCGAACATCCTTGTCATCTGCGGCCCGACCGCCTCGGGCAAGACCGCCCTGGCGGTGGAGCTGGCCCTGCTGCTGGGAGGCGAGGTGGTCTCCGCCGACTCCATGCAGATCTACCGCGGTATGGACATCGGCACCGCCAAGCCCACCCCGGAGGAGATGCGGGGGGTGCCCCACCACATGCTGGACGTGGCGGACCCGGCGGAGGACTACTCCGTGGCCCGGTATGTCCGGGCGGCCTCCGCCTGTGTGGACGACATCCTCTCCCGGGGGCGGCTGCCCATTGTGGCCGGGGGCACCGGACTCTACATCGACAACCTGGTGGCCGGACGGGAATTTGCCTCCTTTACGGGCCGGTGGCGGGAGCGTCTCCAGGCCAGGGCACGGGAGGAGGGCCTGCCTGCCCTCTATGAGGAGCTGCGGCGGGTGGACCCCCAGCGGGCGGAGCGGCTCCCCCTCAGCGATGAAAAGCGCATCCTCCGGGCTCTGGAGGTCTGGTACGAGACCGGGGAGACCATCACCGACCACGACCGCCGGACCGCCCAGCTTCCCTCCAGGTACCGCGCCCTGCGGATCGGCCTGGACTTCGCCCAGCGCCCCGACCTGTGGGTGCGCATCGACGCCCGGGTGGACGAGATGATGGACCGGGGGCTGGAGGGGGAGGTCCGCAGGCTGCTCTCCGCCGGTGTGCCGGAGGGCTGTACCGCCATGCAGGCCATCGGCTATAAGGAGTTTGCCGCCGCCCTTCGGGGGGAGGAGCCCCTGTCCGACGCGGTGGCGGCGGTGAAGCTCCGCTCCCGGCAGTACGCCAAGCGCCAGCGCACCTGGTTCCGGCGGAACCGGGATACGAACTGGATCTTTTGGGAAAAATCGCCCGACCTTGCAGCGGCGCGACAGAAAGCGACAGCATTTCTGGAAGATCTTGGATTATCATAGGTGCATTCCAATAGATAGAGGAGTGTACATAGACTATGCAGAACAAGATCAATCTCCAGGACAACTTTCTCACCCGCGCCCGCCGGGGCAAGCTGAACGTAACGGTCTTTTTGATGAACGGCTACCAACTCCGGGGGGTCATCGCCGGATTCGACCCCTTTGTGGTGGTGCTCATGACCGACAACAAGCAGCAGGTCATCTACAAGCACGCCATCTCCACCATCGTGCCCGAGCGGGCCCTGGAACTGGAGGCGGCGGTGGACTGAGGACCTGCGGAGATCGATAAGAGGGTTTTCTACGTATGAAGCAAGGCACCGTTCTCACCCGCGCCGTCATGCTGCTGCTCTTTGCCGCGGTGTGCGCTTATTTCGCGGTGGCCGCCTGGCAGAGCTTTCACCAGAGCGAGTACACCATGGCCACCTACGCCTACACGGTGGACGACGCCGTGGAGGCCACCGGGCTCCTGGTGCGGCAGGAGGAGGTCATTCTCTCCGGGCAGGCGGCGGCCATCGTGGATGTGATCCCCGACCAGGGGGAAAAGGTGAACGCGGGGGGAACGGTCGCCTATCTCTATCGGGACGAGGCGGCCTTGGAGCGCAAGCGGGAGCTGCGGACCCTGGAGCTGGAGCGGGAACAGCTCATCTACTCCCTCCAGCGGGGGGACACGGGCTGGGACAACGCCCGGCTGGACCAGAGCATCGTGGACGCGATGGTAGGGCTCAAGACCTCCGCCGCCTATGGGGATCTCACCGGCCTGGAGGACCAGGTCCTCTCCTTCAAGAGCCTGGTCATCCGGCGGGGGGCCTCCTCCGCCGGCGGCGCGGCGGACATCCAGCCCAAGGTGGAGGAGATCGACGCCCAGCACGCGGCGCTTCAGGCCGCGGCGGGACAGGACACCACCCCCATCCGGGTGGACAAGTCCGGCAGCTTTTCCGCCGTGGCGGACGGGTACGAGGCCCTGCTCACGCCGGATATGCTCTCCACCCTCACCGTCTCCGATCTGACCGCGCTGCTGGTCCGGAAACCGGAGGCACCGGAGGGCGCGGTGGGAAAGCTCATCACCAGCTCCACCTGGTACTTCACCGCCGCCCTGCCCGTAAAGACGGCGGAGCGGCTGGTGGAAGGGCGCTCCGTGAAGGTGCGCTTTTCCCGGGATTGGTCCGGCGAGGTGAGCATGACCATAGAGCGGGTGGGCGAGGAGGAGGACGGAAAGTGCCCGGTGGTGCTCTCGTCCAGCCGGAGCCTGGCGGATACCAGCCTTTTGCGGAAACAGACGGTGGACATCATATTCAGCAGCACCACCGGCATCCGCGTGCCCAAAAAGGCGGTGCGGGACGGACTGGTGACCTCCACCGACCCGGAGACACAGGCCGAGGTCACCACCCGGGTCATCGGAGTCTATGTCCTCACCGGCGCCCAGTCGGAATTCAAGCAGGTGGAGATCCTGGCGGACGACGGGGACTTTTATCTCGTCCGGGCCTCTCTGCCGGACAACCCCACCGAGCTTCAGATCAAAAAGGCCTTCCGGGCCGGGGACGAGGTGATCGTCTCCTCGGAAGAGATCTACGACGGCAAGGTCATCCTTGCCCCCAGATAGAGAATGGAGGGATCCTTATGTCGCCGTTGGCGGAAAACATTGCGAAGGTAAAGGAAGCGATCGTCCGGGCGGCCCGGGAGGCGGGCCGCGATCCGGCGGAGGTCACGCTGGTGGCAGCCACCAAGGTCCAGACATCGGACACCATCCGGGCGGCCATTGCCGCCGGGGTGACGGTCTGCGGGGAGAACCGGGTGCAGGAGCTCACCGGGCACCTGGACGATTACGCCTACGACGGGGCCCGGGTCCATTTCATCGGGCACCTCCAGACCAACAAGGTAAAGTATGTGGTGGGCCGGGTGGACCTCATCGAGTCGGTGGACTCCCCGCGCCTGCTGGAGGCGGTGGACAGGCAGGCCGAGAAGCTGGGCATCGTCCAGGATATCCTCCTGGAGGTGAACATCGGCCGAGAGGAGAGCAAGGGGGGCTGTATGCCCGAGGATATCCCGGCCCTGGCCCGGCTGGCCCTCCAGGCGGAGCATGTCCGGCTGCGGGGACTGATGTGCATCCCCCCTGTCGCGGAGGGTCCCGGCGGGAACAGACCCTTTTTTCAGGAGACACACCAGCTTTTTGTTGACATAAGAAACAAAATAGAGGATAATAAGTCCGATATCAATTGCCTGTCCATGGGTATGAGCGGCGACTACGAGGACGCGGTCCGGGAGGGGGCCACCCTGGTGCGGGTGGGCACCGCCTTGTTCGGGCCCCGCCCGCCTCTGCACCGTCCCGAGTGAGCCCTTACGACACGAAAGGATGTACATCATATGGGATTCATTGACGAGATCAAGCGGCTGGCCCGCCCCTATGAGGATGAGGAAGACGAGGAGGAGTTCGACGACTTCGAGCCCCCCGTCTCCCGTGTGGAGCGCAAGGAGAAGGCCCGGGATGCCCGGGAGTCCACCGGCACGCTCTATTCCGCGGACCCTGAGCCCCGCCGCAGCAACAAGGTGGTCAACATCCACACCACCACCCAGCTTCAGGTGGTGCTGGTAAAGCCCGACCGCTTTGAGAACGCGGCGGAGATCGCCGACCACCTGCGGGAGAAGCGCACGGTGGTGCTCAATCTGGAGCAGACCAACAAGGACATTGCCCGCCGTCTGCTGGACTTTCTCTCCGGCGTGGCCTATGCCAACGAGGGGAAGATCAAAAAGGTTGCCATTTCCACCTATATCATCACGCCCTATAATGTGGATATCCTGGGCGACCTGATCGACGAGCTGGAGAACAACGGATTGTATTTCTAAGAAGCGCGGAGGCCGCGAGCAGGGCAAATAAGACCGAGCGGAGGCAAAAACAGGTGCGCGGAGCGCACGGCATTTTTGCGAAGCGGCAGGCTTATTTGCCCGAATGCGAGCGAGCCGCAGCGTGACAGGAGAGAAGCGCGGAGCGCACGGGAACAGGCACACAGAGGGCCGCCCAAAGGGGCCCCGTAAAGCCGCAAGGCTTTGTGGGGAGAGGAGGAAGAACGGAGCGCAGCGGATGCCGGACGCAAGACCGGCGGGGCAGAGCGGAGTTTCTTCCGACAACGAAGCGCGGAGGCGCAAAGAGCGGTTTGCGCTCCGCCACACTTGTCCGATCACCTTTTACAGATAGAGAAATGAGGGATTACCATGCTGACGCCTCAGGAGGTCTCTGAGCACGCCTTTGCAAAAGCCGGTTTCGGCGGCTACAATATGGCCATGGTGGACGAGTTCTTGGATCAGTTGACCGAGGACTATACCACCCTGTATAAGGAAAATGCGGCGCTTAAGAGCAAGATGAAGGTGCTGGTGGACAAGGTGGAGGAATACCGCTCCACCGAGGACGCCATGCGTAAGACACTGCTCACCGCCCAGAAGATGGCGGACGACATGGTGAAGGAGGCCGAGGAAAAGCGGGCCTCCCTGGTGTCTCACGCGGAGGAGGAGGCCCGGAAACGGGTGAGCGGCCTCCGCCAGGAGGTGGAGGCGGAGCAGCTCCGCCTCACCGCCGCCCAGAACGCCACCGCGGCCTATGTGGCCAAGCTCAAGGAGCTCTACCAGCATGAGCTGGACTATATGAACAGCCTCTCTCAGCTCACGCCGTCCGCGCCCAAGGCGCCCGATCCGGTGGTGACCGCGGTGCAGGACATCGAGGCCTCGGTGCAGCGCATCGTGGAGGAAGAACAGGAGGACCTGGAGGACACCAAGGAGTTGCCCACGGAGGAGCTGGACGCCGAGATCTCAGAGGAGAAGCCAGGCGGTCTGTACGGTGAACTGACCGCCACCTTCCTGGACCGGGATGGCGAGACCGAGCGGAAGATGAAGGTAAACCCGGAGCGCCGGGCGGCCGACCGGGCGGAGGGCGCGCCTTCCGCGGAGGAGCCCACCAAGCGCCTGAACATCGATTTGGAGCATCTTCAGTTCGGGAAAGATTACGAAATCAAGTAAACCCCCTTGACAAAGAGGGCGGAAGCGGATAAAATGCACTGGCAATAGGAAAAACGCGTGGAAAAGGACGAGTAGCGCCCCTGTAACCGTACAGAGAGCCGCCGTTTGGGTGAGAGGCGGACGGAGAAGGGGTGGGAAGATCACCTTGGAGCGTTCCGCTGAAGGAGGAGTAGGCGGCTACGGTTGGCCCCGTTACCGGCCATGCGAGGGGCCGCGGCATGTCCGCGGCAAGAAGAGTGGTACCGCAGAGGCTTTCAACGCCTTTGTCTCTTTTTGGAGAGACAAAGGCGTTTTTTCGTGCGCGTCCCCATACCGAGAAGCAGAACAGAAGAGAAAAGGAGAACGCAAGACATGGACTATAATAAGACCGTCAACCTGCCCCAGACCGATTTCCCCATGCGGGCGGGGCTCCCCAGGCGCGAGCCAGAGATGCTCCAGGCGATGTATGACAAGGACCTCTACCACAAGATGGTCGCCCGCAACGACGGGAAACCCCTCTTCGTCCTCCACGACGGGCCTCCCTACGCCAACGGAAACATCCACATCGGTACCGCGCTGAACAAGATCCTCAAGGATATCATCGTCAAAGAGAAAAACATGACGGGCTACTGCTCCCCCTATGTCCCCGGCTG
This sequence comes from Intestinimonas sp. RTP31139st1_F5_RTP31139_211217, assembly GCF_040226735.1. NCBI lineage: Bacteria > Bacillati > Bacillota > Clostridia > Eubacteriales > Intestinimonas > Intestinimonas sp. RTP31139st1_F5_RTP31139_211217. The sequence goes on from NZ_JBCOAQ010000026.1 coordinate 19,687, forward strand.
GGACACCCACGGCCTGCCCATCGAATCCGCCATCCTGAAAAACAAAAAGGTGAAGCGGGATGCGCTCACCACCTCCGAGTTTCGGGAGAAGTGCAAGGAGTACGCCCTCGATTTTGTGGACAAGCAGCGGGAGCAGTTCAAGCGCCTGGGCGTGCTGGGAGAGTGGGACGATCCCTACCTCACGCTGAAGCCCTATTTTGAAGCCAAGCAGGTGAAGGTGTTTGGCGAGATGGCCAAAAAGGGCTTTATCTATAAGGGGATGAAGCCGGTGTACTGGTGCCCCCATGACCAGACCGCCCTGGCCGAGGCCGAGATCGAGTATGCCGACGACCCCTGCACCACCATCTTCGTGAAGTTCCCTGTCCGCGACGACAAGGGAATGCTGGCCCAATACTGCGACCTCTCCAAGCTCTTCTTCGTCATCTGGACCACCACGCCCTGGACCATCCCGGGCAATATGGCCATCTGCCTCAACGCCGAGCTGGACTATGTGCTGCTGGAGGTTCCCTCCGGAGAAGTCTATGTCCTGGCCCAGGCCCTGGCCGAGGGCGTATGCAAGGCTGCGGGCATCGATTTCGGCGCCTGCAAGGTGCTGGCCACCCTCAAGGGCGCCGCGTTCGAGCTCATGACCGCCGCTCACCCGCTTTTCGACCGGGACTCCGTGATCCTCAACGGTGAGCACGTCACCCTGGACGCCGGCACCGGCTGCGTGCACACCGCCCCCGGCTTCGGCGCGGAGGACTTCCAGATCTGCCAGCAGTACGACAAGGCGGGCCTCACCCACATCGGCGTGCCCGTGCCGGTGAACGCCAAGGGCGTTATGACCGACGAGCGGTACAACGGACAGTTCTACGCCGTGGGCAACGACATGGTGGTGGAGGATCTGGGCGCCTGCGGGGCGCTGCTTGCCAGCGAGAAGATTACCCACTCCTACCCCCACTGCTGGCGCTGCAAGCACCCCATCATCTACCGCGCCACAGAGCAGTGGTTCTGCTCCGTGGACGCCATCAAGGACGCGGCGGTGAAGGCCTGCGACGCCATCCAGTGGAAGCCCGACTGGGGCAAAGACCGCATGACCTCCATGATCACCGAGCGCAACGACTGGTGCATCAGCCGCCAGCGGGTCTGGGGCGTGCCCATCCCCATCTTCTACTGCGATGCCTGCGGCGCGGATATCGTCACCCCTGAGACCATCGACCACGTCTCCGAGCTGTTCCGGGCGCACGGGTCCAACGTCTGGTTCGACCGGGAGGCCGAAGAGCTGCTCCCCGACGGATTCAAATGTCCCAAGTGCGGCCACACCCATTTTACCAAGGAGACCGACATCATGGATGTGTGGTTCGACTCCGGCTCCACCCACGCCGCCGTCCTGGACGAGCGCCCCTATCTCCACTTCCCCGCCGACATCTATCTGGAGGGCGGCGACCAGTACCGCGGCTGGTTCCAATCCTCTATGCTCACCAGCATCGCCGCCAAGGGCGTGGCGCCCTACCGGCAGATCATCACCCACGGCTGGACCGTGGACGGCGAGGGCCGGGCCATGCACAAGTCCCTGGGCAACGCCGTGGCGCCCGAAGAGATCATCAAGGACTACGGCGCGGACATGCTCCGGCTGTGGGTGGCCTCCGCCGACTACACCCAGGATATGCGCATCTCCAAGGACATCATGAAGCAGCTCTCCGAGGCCTACCTCAAGATCCGCAATACCGCCCGGTATATGCTGGGCAACCTGGCGGGCTTTGATCCGGACAGGGATCAGGTGCCCTACGCCCAGATGCAGGCGCTGGATCGGTACGCCCTCTCCCGCTACAACGAGCTGGTAAAGACCGTCCGCGCCGCCTATGACCGGTATGAGTTCCATGCCGTCTACCGCGCGGTTTACAATTTCTGCGTCATCGATCTGTCCAACCTGTACCTGGATGTCATCAAGGACCGTCTCTACTGCGAGGGGGCCTCCTCCCCGGAGCGCCGCTCCGCCCAGACCGCCCTGTATGTCATTCTGGACGGCATGACCCGGCTCATCGCCCCCATCCTGGCCTTTACCTCCGACGAGATCTGGGCCGCCATGCCCCACGCCGCCTCCGACAACGGCGAGAGCGTCCTGCTCAACGACATGCCCGACGCTTCGCCGGCCCTGGCGCTGGACGAGTCCGCCGCCGGGCGCTGGGACAAGCTCATCTCTCTCCGCGACGCCGTGAACAAAGCCCTGGAAAACGCCCGCAAGGCCGGCGTACTCAAGAAGAACCAGGACGCTGAGATCCGGCTCTGGGTTTCGGAGGAGGACGCCGCCTTCCTGAAGGACGTGGATCTGGCCACGCTGTGCATCGTCTCGAAGATGGAGGTCCTCACCGGCGACGGCGAGGGAGAGACGGCGGAGGACTGCCTGGTGCCCGCCACCATCGCTGTGACCCTGTCCGACGCCCCCAAGTGCGTCCGCTGCTGGAACCACAACGGGCATGTGGGCGAGGATCACGACCACGCCGAGCTGTGCCCCCGCTGTGCCGCAGTGGTGAGAGCCCTGTAAGTTCCCGGCCGGATAGACCAAACCGCCGCGGGGAGAATAAGAGAATAAGAGCGGCCCGCCTGATAAGAGGCGGGCCGCTTCTTCGTACAAGGGGAGCGATCTGTGGGATCGCTGCTACCGCTCCAGCAGCTCTTTGGCGGAAATGCCCGGCTCGGTCATGGAGTAGGGGTCCAAAATTTTTTCAAGGGTCTCCTCATCCAGAACGCCCTCCTCCAGGATGAGATCCTTCACGGAGCCGCCGGTCTCAATGGCCCGTTTGGCCAGGTCGGCCGCCGCCTCGTAGCCGATATGGGGGCACAGGGCCGTGATGATGCCCACGCTGTTGTCCACCATGGCCTTGCACCGCGCGGCGTTGGCCGTGATCCCCACGATGCAGTTGTCCACCAGTGTATGTACCGCGTAGGTCAGGGTCTCCACCGACTGGATGAGATGATAAAAGATAATGGGCTCAAAGGCGTTGAGCTCCAACTGTCCGGCCTCCGCCGCCATGGTCACGGTCATGTCTCCGCCAATGATATGGAAGGCCACCTGATTGACCACCTCCGGGATCACCGGGTTTACCTTGCCCGGCATGATGGAGGAGCCGTTCTGGCGGGGCGGCAGGTTGATCTCATTGAAGCCGCAGCGGGGGCCCGAGGAGAGCAGCCTGAGGTCGTTGCACATCTTGGAGAGATTGACCGCACAGGTCTTTACCGCGCCGGAGACAGCCACAAATTCGTCCAGATTCTGGGTGGCGTCAATGAGGTCAAAGGCCTGGATGAGCCGCAGGCCCGTGACCTTGGAGAGATTGGGCACGATGCGGCGGAGGTACTGTTCGTCGGCGTTGATGCCGGTGCCGATGGCGGTGCCGCCCATATTGAGGCAGCGCATCTCATCCTGCGCCCGCTCCAGGCGGACGATGTCCCGGCGGATGGCCTCACTGTAGGCGCGGAATTCCTGCCCCAGACGGATGGGGACCGCGTCCTGCATCTGGGTGCGTCCCATCTTGATCACCCCGTCGAACTCCTCCGCCTTCTGGGTGAGGGCGGCATACAGCCGCTCCAACTGGATCTGAGCACGGATGAGGAGCTTGAGCACTGCCATCTTTCCCGCAGAGGGAAAAACATCGTTGGTGGACTGCCCATAGTTCACATGATCATTGGGATTCACCAGGGCGTAGTCCCCCTTTTCCCCTCCCAGCAGCTCGATGGCCCGGTTGGCGATGACCTCGTTGGCGTTCATGTTGAGACTGGTGCCCGCGCCCCCCTGGATGGGATCCACGATGAAGGCCTCGTGGAGCTTGCCCGCCGCAATCTCGTCACAGGCGCGGACGATGGCGTCCGCCACCCGTTTGTCCAGCAGGCCGATCTCATAGTTAGTGATAGCCGATGCCTTTTTGATCTCGGCAATGGAGTTGATGATCTCCGGGTGCATGGTCAGCCCCGTGATGTGAAAGTTTTCCGCCGCCCGCAGGGACTGTACGCCGTAATACACGTCCTTGGGCACAGACCGCTCTCCAATGGAGTCGTGCTCGGAACGATAGACCGTCTTGACCGCCGCCATAAAAACCCCTCCATGAAATTATAGTTTCATTTTCGAGATTTATTATAGCATGTGTTCCAACATTTGCAAGCATATTTGCAATAAATATTTCAAATGACGGATAACTTGTAAAAATAGCCCCGCCGGATTCCGGCGGGGCTGCTGCAAAAGACGAGGGGCGGGCGGGGCGGAACGGAACTGTGTAAACAGACCCTAGCGGTCGCCTGCCCGAAGGGCGCGCATGGCGTTGAGAATGGCGATGACGGACACCCCCACGTCGGCAAAGACGGCCTCCCACATGTTGGCCATGCCCAGGGCGCCCAGGGCCAGCACCAGCAGCTTCACCCCCAGGGCGAACACGATGTTTTGACGGACAATGCGCAGCGTCTGCTTGGAGATGCGGATGGCGGCGGCGATTTTGGAGGGCTTGTCGTCCATGAGCACGATATCGGCGGCCTCGATGGCGGCGTCGGAGCCCAGGCCGCCCATGGCGATGCCCAGGTCCGCCCTGCTGAGCACGGGAGCGTCGTTAATGCCGTCGCCTACGAAGGCCAGCTTTCCCCTGCCGGTCTTTTCCTTCAGCAGGGCCTCCACACGCTCTACCTTGCCGGCGGGCAGGAGCTGGGTGTGGACCTCATCCAGGCCCAGCCGGGCGGCCACATCCTCGCCCACCGCCCTGGTGTCTCCGGTGAGCATGACAGTCTTGCGGACACCCATGGCCTTGAGGGCGGAGATGGCCTGGACGGCGTCTTCCTTCACCTCGTCGGAGATGACGATGTGTCCCAGATACCGGCCCTCCGACGCCACGTGGACCGTGGTGCCGACCCGGTGGCAGGGGTGCCATTCCACGCCCACGCGCTCCATGAGCTTGTCATTGCCCACGGCCACCGGGATCCCGTCCACCTCGGCCCTCACGCCATGGCCCGCGATCTCCTCCACGTCCGTGACCCGGCCCGCGTCGATTTCCCTGCCGTAGGCCTCCCGCAGGGATCTGGAGATGGGGTGGTCGGAATAGCTCTCCGCTAGGGCGGCCAGCTCCAGCAGCCGTTCCTCCGAGCATTCACCGGGGTGGATGGCGGTGACATTGAATACGCCCTTGGTAAGCGTGCCCGTCTTGTCAAAGACCACGATCTCCGTGTCGGCGAGCACCTCCAGATAGTTGCCGCCCTTGACCAGAATGCCCGCCCGGGAGGCGCCGCCGATGCCGCCGAAGAAGGAGAGCGGCACCGAGATGACCAGGGCGCAGGGGCAGGAGATGACCAGGAAGATAAGGGCTCGGTTGAGGCTCTCCGTCCAGTGCATCAGTCCCAGAAGGGGCGGGACCACGGCCAGCAGGACGGCGGCAATGACCACCACAGGGGTATAGTAGCGGGCGAACTTGGTGATGAAGTTCTCGGCCCGGGCTTTTTTGCTGCTGGAGTTTTCCACCAGGTCCAGGATCTTGGCCACGGTGGACTCCTCAAAGGCTTTGGTCACACGGACCTTCAGGAGGCCGGAGAGATTGACGCAGCCGGAGATCACGTCGTCCCCCGGCTCGGCCTCCCGGGGGAGGGATTCACCGGTGAGGGCGGCGGTGTCCAGTGTGGACTTGCCCTCCAGCACCACGCCGTCCAGGGGCACCCGCTCCCCTGCCTTGATGACGATGGTGTCCCCCACCGACACCTCGTCAGGGTCCACCTGCACCAGCTCGCCGCCCCGCTCTATATTGGCATAGTCGGGCCGGATATCCATCAGGGCGGTGATGGACTGCCGGGACTTGCCCACGGCGTAGGACTGGAAGAGCTCGCCCACCTGATAGAAGAGCATGACGAACACGGCCTCGGGGTACTCGCCGATGCAGAACGCACCCAGAGTGGCCAGCGCCATCAGAAAGTTTTCATCAAAGACCTGACCATGGGAGATGTTCCGCGCCGCCCGCCACAAGACGTCCCAGCCGATGACGGCATAGGGGACCAAAAAGGCGCACAGCCGGAACCAGCCCTCCAACGGAAGGAGGACCGCCGCTGCCAGCAGCACGGCGCTGGCCAGAATGCGCCAGAGGGTTTGCTTCTGCTTCTTGCTCATGATAACAGCCTCCAAAAGCGGGACCTGGGCGTCCGTGTCCAGGTCCTGCGGGTTTCAGGCGGGGGAAGGACCCGGCGCCCGCCCGCCTGCGGGTTTACCGGACGATCTGACAGTCGGGCTCCACCTTTTTGCACACCCGGACCACTTCATCCAGCACGGCCTCGAACCGTGCGTCCTCCGCATCCAGCGTGAGCTTCTGCGTTAAAAAACTCACAGTGGCGTCGTTGACGCCGTCGATCTTCTTGATGGCGCCCTCCATCTTAGCAGCACAGTTGGCACAGTCCAGATCGACCAGCTTGAATTTCTTTTTCATGACAAACTTCTCCTCCTTATCAATAACCAATTACATGGGGTAGTATCCTTAGGGGACGCTTCATGCGTCTTACTCGCTGATGTGCTCGATACCCTGGTCCAGAATGGTCCGCACGTGGCCGTCGGCCAGGGCGTAATAGACCTGCTTGCCCTCCCGGCGGTACTTCACCAGCTTCGACTGCTTCAGCGCCCGGAGCTGATGGGAGATGGCCGACTGCGTCATGCCCAGGAGCTGGGCGATGTCGCACACGCACATCTCGGACTCAAAGAGGACGTACAGGATCTTGATGCGGGTGGAATCTCCAAAGATCTTGAAGAGCTCCGCCAGATCGTAGAGGATCTCCTCGTCGGGCATATCCGCGTCCACCTTTTCCACGATCTCCTCATGGATGTGGAAGTCCGCGCACTGCTCCAGCTCCTTCTGTTCCGCCATAAGCTCACCTCAAAAACAAACATATGAGTTATTGTTCATATGTATTATTATATGCAGGCCGCGTCAAATGTCAATAGGGGCGGAGAAAAAATTTTTTCTTTGCCCCAAAAGCCGTGCGCGGCATACATTAAGCCTTGTTTTGTCCAAATTTTGTGATATACTATTTGGGCATTTGTTTGTCATACATGATTACTTTGATATAAAGGAGCACGACATGATCACAGTTTCCGACCTGAGCCTTCAGTACAGCGGCCAGCCCCTTTTCTCCCATGTGGATCTGCAGTTCATCAAGGGGAACTGCTACGGCATCATCGGCGCCAACGGCGCAGGCAAGTCCACCTTTTTGAAGATCCTCTCCGGTGAGCTGGAGCCTTCCTCCGGCGAGGTGTCCATCCTGCCCAAGACCCGCATGTCCGTCCTTCGGCAGGATCAGAACGCCTACAACGCCTATACCGTCATGGATACGGTCATCATGGGCAACCAGCGCCTTTATGACATCGGCAGGGAGAAGGAGGCCCTCTACGCCAAGGAGGAGATGACGGAGGAGGACGGCATCCGCGCCTGCGAGCTGGAGGAGGAGTACGCCGAGCTGGGCGGCTGGGAGTCTGAGTCCGACGCCTCACGCATCCTCCAGGGCCTGGGGCTGCCCGTGTCCATGCACTACGATGTCATGGAGAACGTGGACGGCCGCCTGAAGGTGAAGGTCCTGCTGGCCCAGGCCCTGTTCGGGAACCCCGACATCCTCCTGCTGGACGAGCCCACCAACAACCTGGACATCAACGCCATCAACTGGCTGGAGGACTTCCTGCTGGACTTTGAGGGCACCGTTATCGTGGTGAGCCATGACCGGCACTTCCTCAATACCATCTGCACCCATATCGTGGACATCGACTACAACAAGATCAAGATGTATGTGGGCAACTACGACTTCTGGTACGACGCCTCCCAGCTCATGCAGAATCTGATGAAGAACCAGAACAAAAAGAACGAGGAGAAGGCCCAGGAGCTCAAGGAGTTCATCTCCCGCTTCTCCGCCAACAAGTCCAAGAGCAAGCAGGCCACCGCCCGCCGGAAGCTGCTGGAGAAGATCACGCTGGAGGAGATCCCCGCCTCCTCCCGCCGCTATCCTTGGGTGGCCTTCAGCCCCGACCGGGAGGTGGGCAAGGACATCCTCTTCGTCACCGAGGTCTCCAAAACGGTGGACGGCGTGAAGCTGCTGGACAAGGTGAGCTTTACGGTGAACCACGGGGACAAAATCGCCTTTGTGGGCGAGAACGAGAACGCCCAGACCGCCCTCTTCAAGATCCTCACCGGCGAGTGGGAGCCCGACGAGGGCACGGTCAAGTGGGGACAGACCGCCACTTGGTCCTATTTCCCCAAGGACAACACCGAGTTCTTCAAGGACTGCGACGACAACCTGGTGGAGTGGCTCCGCCAGTTCTCCTCCGACCCCCACGAGGCCTATCTCCGGGGCTTCCTGGGCCGGATGCTCTTTTCGGGCGACGAGGTGTACAAGCCCGTGAAGGTCCTCTCCGGCGGCGAGAAGGTGCGGTGCATGCTCTCCCGGATGATGCTCTCCGGCGCCAATGTGCTGCTGCTGGATCAGCCCACCAACCACCTGGATCTGGAGTCCATCGCCGCCGTGAACAACGGCCTGGAGGCGGTGAAGTGCAACGTCCTCTTCTCCTCTCACGACCATCAGATGGTCCAGACTGTGGCCAACCGCATCTTCGACTTTACCCCTGACGGCAAGCTCATCGACCGGCAGATGACCTATGACGAGTATCTGGAGCGGACCGCGCAGGAGGCCAGGGCCTGAGCCGTGCCTTCCCCATCGGCACCGGCAGGGCGGATTTGCTGAACATTCCCCGATGATCCGGTGGAGGCGGCTGACACGGCCCCCAATTTGTGATATACTATGGCTTGCTGAAGATTGGGAACAGGCCCGGCGCTGGGACGTGTTCACCATTTTCAAATAGGCTCCAAGTGAAAAACCACGCCAAGAGAGGACTGGAACGCATGCGCAAAGAGCTTGTCCTGCCGGTGACCGCCGCCGTGAGCGGCGCGGCCGGCTTTTTCCTGCGCCGCTGGGAGCTGGCCTCCGCTTTCGAGGCGGATACCGGACTGCCCATACCGGGAATGCCCGCCACCTGGGCCCTTATCGCCCTGTCCGCGGCGGCGGTGCTGGCGCTGGCCCTGCTGTGCAGGGGCAGCCACCGGGTATTCCCCGGCGGCTATGACGAGGCATTCTCCGCCCGGGGCCGTACCCTCTACATGGCCGGCATGGTGGCGGCCGCCTTCCTCATGGTCATCGCCGGGGCCCTCTTCCTGATGGAGCTGCCTCAGCTCTATGCCGAGGCCAAGCTCCAGACCAAGGGCACCCCCATGCTGGGGCTGCTGCCCAGGGCGTTGCTGGCCGTCCTGGCCCTGTGCTCGGGCTGGAGCCTCTTCCAACTGGGAAAGAACAACTACCGTGGCGAGGGACAGGGGAAATACAGCTCCAGCCTCCTCATTCCGGCCTATACCGCCTGCATGTGGCTCATCGTGGCCTATCAGGCCCGCTCCGGGGACCCTATCATCCTCGACTACGTCTATCAGCTCTTTGCCGTCATCGCCGCGGTGCTGGGCTCCTATTTTATGGCGGGCTTTGGCTTCGAGCGGGCCAAGACCTTTCGGAGCGCCTTCTTCTCCCTGTGCGCCATGTACTTCATCCTGGTCACGCTGGCCGATACCCACGAGCCGGGCTTCCTGGCCCTGTATCTGGCCTTTTTCCTCTATTTTGCCGCCTCTTCCGCGGTGCTGCTCTACAACGCCCGGCAGCCCCGGGGACCGCGAATGCCGGGGAAGCGGCTTTTGAAGGACACTGAAACAGAAGATTTGAATAGGGAGGGAACCCCTGATGAAGGATAACAACACATTTTATATCACCACGCCCATCTATTACCCCTCGGATAAGCTCCACATCGGCCACACCTACTGTACCGTGGCCACCGACGCCATGGCCCGCTATAAACGGCTGAAGGGCTGCGACGTGCTTTTCCTCACCGGCACCGACGAGCACGGCCAGAAGATCGAGGACAAGGCCAGGGAGGCGGGCATGGAGCCCAAGGCCTTTGTGGACAATATCGTGGAGGGCCCCCGGGGCGTGCTGGATCTGTGGAAGCTGATGGACATCTCCAATGACCGCTTCATCCGCACCACCGACGATTACCACATGGAGTCGGTCCAGAAGATCTTCAAGCGCCTCTATGAACAGGGCGACATCTACAAGGGCAAATACGTGGGCAAGTACTGCAAGCCCTGCGAGTCCTTCTGGACCGAGACGCAGCTGGTGGACGGCAAGTGCCCCGACTGCGGCCGCGAGGTGGTGGATGCCGAGGAGGAGGCCTATTTCTTCCGCCTCTCCAAATACGCGGGCCGCATCCAGGAGTTGCTGGAGAACACCGACTTCCTAGAGCCCCGCAGCCGGGTGAACGAGATGGTGAACAATTTCATCAAGCCCGGCCTGGAGGATCTGTGCGTCTCCCGGACCAGCTTTACTTGGGGCGTGCCCGTGGACTTCGACCCGGGCCACGTGGTCTATGTGTGGATCGACGCCCTCTCCAACTATATCAACGCCCTGGGTTATGAGAACGGCAGATACCATGACTTTGAGAAGTACTGGCCCGCCGACGTCCACTTTGTGGGCAAGGAGATCGTCCGCTTCCACTCCATTATCTGGCCCGCCATCCTCATGGCGCTGGACCTGCCCCTCCCCAAGAAGGTGTACGGCCACGGCTGGCTGCTGCTGGACGGCGGCAAGATGTCCAAATCCAAGGGCAACGTGGTGGATCCCTATGTACTGGCCGAACGCTATGGCGTGGACGCCCTGCGGTACTTCCTGCTGCGGGAGTTCCCCTTCGGCTCCGACGGCAATTTTTCCAACGAGGCCCTCATCGGGCGCATCAATACTGATCTTGCCAATGACCTAGGCAATCTGGTGAGCCGGACCGTGTCCATGGCGGGCAAGTATTTTGAGGGCGGCCGCCTTCCGGCGGAGCAGGCCGAGGGGCCGGAGGACGCCGAGCTCATCGCCCTGTGCGCCGGCGTGCGGGACCGGTATGAGCAGCGCATGGAGAAATTCGCCTTCCAGGAGGCCCTGGTGGACGTCTTCGCCGTGGTCTCCCGCGCCAACAAGTATATCGACGAGACCAAGCCCTGGGTCCTGGGCAAGGAGGCGGCCCACAAGGCCCGCCTGGCCCGGGTGATGTACAATCTGCTGGAGAGCATCCGCATCTCTGCGGTGCTGCTGCGGCCCTTCATGCCCTCCACCTGCGAAAAGATCTTTGCCCAGGTGGGCGCGGGGAGCGAGGCGCAGTCCTGGGCGAGCGCCGGGACCTGGGGCGTTCTGCCCGCCGATGTGGCCGTCAAGCGGGGCGAGAACCTCTTCCCCCGCATCGACATGGAAAAGGAGCTGAAGGAATTGGAATCTATGGAGAAAAAGCCCGCCGAGGCCGCCGCTCCGGCACCCGAGGCCAAGGCCGAGGGCAAGCAGGAGGCGCCTGCCGCCCCGGCGTATATTACCATTGACGACTTTGACAAGGTGAAGTTCGTGACCGCCAAGGTCCTGGCCTGTGAGGCCGTGCCCAAGTCCAGCAAGCTGCTGCGCTTCACCCTGGACTGCGGAGAGGAGTTCCCCCGTCAGATCCTTTCCGGCATCCACGAGTGGTATGAGCCCGAGGCGCTGGTGGGCAAGACCGTGGTGGCCTGCACCAACCTCAAGCCCCGGAAGATGATGGGGATCATGTCCAACGGCATGCTCATCTCCGCGGTGAAGGAGGAGCCCGACGGTACGGAGAAGCTCCATCTCATCATCCTGGACGACAAGGTGCCCGCCGGCTACGGTCTGTGCTGAGACGCTGAATAAAACCGTGCGCCCCCGCCGAAGGCGGGGCGCACGGTTTTATATTCGGTCCCCTCCCGCTCCATAGCCCTCCTCCAGGAGCCGGAGCATCCGGGGAACGATCACCGCCGGGGAGACCGCGCCCACCACCGCGCCCATGACGGCGGCATCCAGAGTGGACACTCCCATCAGCCGGGGGGCCAGCAGCACCATCCCCAGCACCTCCAGGCCGGCGGGCAGGAAGCACAGCAGCAGAGCGGGCCTGCCTTGTTTTTTCCCGCAAAGTATTGTATCATGAGGGCAGAATCAACCCCGGACATGTGCCGGAAGGAGGCTTTTCCATGATTTTCGACACCCACGCCCACTACTATGACGGGGCCTTCGACCCGGACCGGGACGAACTGCTTGCGGCCCTCCCCTCCATGGGGGTGGCCCTGGTGCTCTGCCCCGGCTGCGATCTGGAGTCCTCCCGGGCCTCCATCGCCTTGGCGGAAAGATTCGGCTATCTTTACGCCGCCGTGGGCTTCCACCCGGAGAACCTGGAGGGGGCCTCTCTGGACCAGCTCGACCAGGTGCGGACCATGTCCGCCCACCCCAAGGTGAAGGCCATCGGAGAGATCGGTCTGGACTACTACTGGGTCAAGACCCCCGAGGCCCGGGCCTTCTCACGGGATTTTTTTGACGCCCAGCTCTCCCTCGCGGAGGAGCTGGACCTGCCTGCCGTCGTCCATGACCGGGACGCACACCGGGACTGTCTGGACATCGTGCGGGCCCATCCCGGCTGCCGGGGGGTGTTCCACTGCTATTCGGGCAGCGTCGAGGATGCGAAGGTACTGCTGGATCGGGGCTGGATGCTCTCCTTTACCGGGAACATCACCTTTGCCAATGCCCGGCGTGGCCCCGAGGTAGTAAAATTTATGCCCATGGACCGCCTGATGCTGGAGACCGACGCCCCCTATATGGCCCCCGAGCCCTTCCGTGGAAAGCGGTGCGACTCCACCATGATCCGCCTCACCGCCGAGCGGGTGGCCGAGTGGAAGGGGCTCTCCGCAGAGGAAGTGCTGGACATCACGCTGGAGAACGGGGAGCGGTTCTTCGGTATCGACTGAAGGGAAGGATAAGTATGGAAACCATCTCCTATGAGTACGGCGACGCGCTGTATGTCAACCTCACCAACCGCTGCGACTGCGCCTGTATCTTCTGCCTGCGCAACAACGGCCACAAGGGCTCCATCTATGCCGACGACCTGTGGCTGGAGCATGAGCCCAGCCGGGAGGAGGCTCTGAAGGACCTGCTCTCCCGGGACCTCTCCCGGTATACCGAGCTGGTGTTCTGCGGCTTCGGCGAGCCCACCTACCGGATCGACGACCTGCTGTGGCTGGTGGACGAGCTGAAAAAGGCGGTGCCCCATCTGCCGCCGGTGCGCATCAATACCAACGGCCATGCCAACCTCATCCATGGCCGGGATGTGACGCCCGGGCTGGCCGGACGTATCGATGTGCTCTCTATTTCCCTCAACGGCTCCACCCCTGAGGAGTATGTGGCCGTCACCCGCCCCAGGGAGGGGGCGAAGGCATGGGACGCCATGCTGGACTTTACCCGCAGCGCAGCCCAGTACGTCCCCACCGTCATGATGACCATCGTCAACAAGGACAAGACGCCGGAGGAGATCGAGGCCTGCCGCCGGATGTGTGAGCGCCTGGGGGCCACCCTCCGGGTGCGGGAATACATTCCGGACTGAAATGCAAAAAACGTCGGAGAGGCATAAGCGGGCGTGCGTAAGACAGCATTGAGTACGCCCGAAGAATCCTAAACTTCTTCGGGCGTTTCCCTGTGTGAATGATAGGCTTTCCATATTTTGCTGATATACTTTGTTCAGCAAAAGAGTGAGAAAAATCGAAATTTGAGGATTGAATATGAATATACTACTTCTTTCTGGAAGCCCCAGAAAGAATGGAAATACCAATGCGATTGTGCAACGGGTCGCCGAAAGATTAAAGACAAACCACAACGTGGAAATTTGCCGCATCACAGACTATCAGATCAACGGTTGTTTGGGCTGCAATCACTGCCAAAGCGTTCTGGATAAACCCGGCTGTGTGCAGGATGATGATGTGACCCGGCTGTTGGGCAAGGTCATGGACGCCGCTGTACGGGCACTCTTACTCAGGGCAGTTAAAGCTTCTGATGGATCGTCATGTAGCGCTGTTCAAATTTGTCGGAGGCTCTGACAAGGCTGTGGACGAAATGGAAATCAAGTCCTTTATTGAGAATAGGCCCGTGGGACTGATTGTTTCCTGTCAGGGACCAGGGGAAAACAATACGGAACTGGTACAAATGCAGTTCCGCAAATTCTGCGAATCCTCTTTGGCCTTCTGTTTGGGTACGTATATCTTCCCATGGTGTTCTCCTGATGTGATAGGCAGCCAATTCTCTGAAGATACACTCAATCAGATTGTCTGTGATGTGGAAGCTCAGAATAAGTGAAATAATTTTATCAAACAAACAGGCACGACTTAAAACGTCAGCTATGCTCATGTGCGCGTTTCGGCGCGGGATTGCTATATCTTTAGTTATAAAGAGTTCGACAATTCCAGTTTGTCGGGATGCTGCAAAATCCTTTCGGAACAAAAGGACGCACTTCTATACTTTCCTATCAGGAGTATTGTACGTCCTGCGCAACTTCTTTCTCCGTCAGCAAGTTTGAATATCATGCAGAAAACAATCCTCCGTATGATTGCAGCATACGGAGGATTCCCTGTTTTACGGACGCCGCCCAATGCCCCTCCGACGTTTTTTTATGCCGCGGCGTCCTCCAGCTCGTGGTAGGCCTCGGCCTCGCTGTCCGCTGAAAAGAGGAAGCGGCCCGCTCTGTCGTAGACCTCCACATGCCCTCTGACCCATTTCATCGTGTACTCCATTTCGTACCGCTCCTTTCTGTTCCTTCAGGATGGTATCAGTATATCGGAGTACATGTCCCATAAAACGGACTTTTAGAAAAGCTCCATGGCGCGGCAATGCGCGCCATGGAGCTGAGCGCACGGCGTCCGCGCGCAGAGCGAATGGATGGGGGGAAGAATGGCGCCCTGGGCTATGTTTCATAGCGGACCTTCTTCCGCCGATACCAGACGTAGTTGAATACGTTGCCCAGGATCAGGATATTCCCGCACAGATACAGCCACACCAGCAGGATGATAACCGAGGCTAGGGAGCCGTACACCAGAGAATATCGGGAGGACATACCGATGAACCAGGAAAAAAGCATGGAGGCGCACACCAGCGCGGCGGAGGCCAGCACCCCGCCGGTGAGGATGGGCGGCCGGGGCTTGCCTCTGGGGGCCGCCATGCGATAGGTGAGCAGGACAAAGAGCATGACCAGACAGAAGAGGACCCAAAAGCGGATCCACTGCCAGTCCCCCACCACCTGCCTCACCCAGGGCAGATAGGTCTCCACCAGATGGAGGAACCAGCTTCCGGTGAGGAGGACCGCCAGGGAGAGGTAGATGGTGATAAGAAACAGAACGGAGAAAGCCACGCTGGCCACGACCTGGCCTACCCCCCGATAGGTGGTGCGCCCATAGATGTCCGCCATGATATTCATGAGGGCCCGAAAGGCCGCGGAGGCGGAAAAGAGCGTCATGGTGAGGCCCGCGAAGAGCATGGCGTTGGACTGGTTATCGGTGATGTAGAGGATATAGTCCCCCAGGATGGAACGGCTCTCCTTGGGGAGAAATTCCTCGGTCCCGGCGAGGATCAGGTTCACGTCCAGGTGCAGCAGCCCCACAAAAGCATTGACGCAGATCAGCACCGGAAAGAAGCTGAGAATGAGAAAATAGGCCAGCTCCGCGGCGGACCTGGACACCCGGCGGTCAAAATATACCTCCAGGATCTCGCGCACAAACCGCACCCCAGCGGATTCCCACAGCCGCCTCATCTTCTCGCCTGCCTCTCTGTTTTGAAATGAGTTTATACAGTATATCATAGTGTGCCAGAAATTTCAAATCCCACTCATAGCGTCCCGCAGGTCCGCATATGGTGTTAGAGAACAGAAGAAAGGACGGGGATGCCGATGAGAAGGGGACAAGGCCGGTGGTCAAAAATGCTCCGGCGGGGGACGGCCCTCTTTTTGACCACGGTCACGGTGTGGGTGCTGTCGCTGACAGCGGACATGGGAGCGGCGGCCCAGACGTTCCAGACACTGGCGGAGAGCCCCGCCTTTGTCTCCGCCGCCCTCCGGGCGGAGCTGGGGAACCTCCCGCTGGAGGACGACCCCATGAACGGCCTGGAAGGCTGGCAACGGCTGATCCTCCGCCAATCCCCGGCGCTCATGGCGTTTGAAGGCGGGCCGGACCTCTCCGGGGAACAGCCGGAGCAGGAGCCGGGGGCCACGCAGGCCCCCTCCATGGAGCCGGACGACCCGGAGGACCCCCACCAGCTTCCGGAGGTGACGACGGCCCCGGAGGACATCGTTGGAAAGACCCTCCTCCCGGTCAGCGCCGACGGCTATGACGCCGCCCAGGGGGTGTACATCGAGAACCGGCCCGGACTGCCCCTGGATGTGGCCGCGCTGGCCTCCGCCCAACTGGAACTCACCCTTCCGGAGGAGGGCCCGCAGGTGCTCATCATGCACACCCACGGCAGCGAGGCCTATACCCCGGACGGCGAGGACGTCTACACTCCCAGCGGGGAATGCCGCACGACAGACAAGACCCACAGCGTGGTCCGGGTGGGAGAGGAGATCGCCCAGGTGCTCACCGAGATGGGGCTCTCGGTGATCCATGACACCGAGCTCTATGACTACCCGGAGTACAACGGCTCCTATGACCGCTCCCTGGCGGCGGTGGAGACCTACCTGGAGCGGTATCCGACCATCAAGGTGGTGATGGACGTCCACCGGGACGCGCTGATCGGCGAGGACGGCACCATTTACAAACCCATTACCACCATCAATAGTGAAAAATGTGCCCAGGTCATGCTGGTCATGGGCTCGGACGCCAAGTACACGCACCCGAACTGGCGGCAGAACCTGAGCCTGGCGGTGAAGATCCAGAAGGAGATGAACACCCTCTGGCCCACCCTGGCCCGGCCCATCGGCCTGCGGGAAAACCGCTACAATCAACAGCTCACCACCGGCTCCTTGCTGGTGGAGGTGGGCTCTCACGGCAACACCCTCCAGGAGGCCCTGGCTGCGGCGCGTATGTTCGCCCGGGCCGCGGGGGCGGTGCTGCTGGAGCAGGAGTGAGCCCATGCGCAAACGCCCCCCTGTGCAGCGCCGTTTTGCTGTACAGGGGGGTGTCTCTCTCGTGGGGCAAATTTACCCCAGGGCCTGCGCCAGGTCCTCCAGGATGTCGTCGATATGCTCCGTGCCGATGGAAAGCCGGATGGTGTTGGGCTTGATGCCCTGGTCCAGCAGCTCTTCCGGGCTGAGCTGAGAGTGGGTGGTGGTGGCCGGGTGGATGACCAGGCTCTTCACATCGGCCACATTGGCCAGCAGGGAGAAGATCTTGAGTTTGTCGATAAACCGCTGAGCATCCTCCAGGCCGCCCTTGATCTCAAAGGTAAAAATAGAGGCGCCGCCGTTGGGGAAATACTTCTGATACAGGGCGTGGTCCGGGTGCCCTGGCAGGGAGGGGTGATTTACGCGCTCCACCTTGGGGTGCCTGCTCAGGTAGTCCACCACCTTCCTGGTGTTCTCCGCATGGCGGTCCAGCCGCAGGGAGAGGGTCTCCACCCCCTGGAGCAGCAGAAAGGCGTTGAAGGGAGAGATGGTGGCGCCGGTGTCCCGCAGGAGAATGGCGCGGATATAGGTGACAAAGGCGGCGGGGCCGGCGGCGTCCGCAAAGGATACGCCGTGATAGCTGGGGTTGGGCTCGGCGATGGGGGCGTACTTCCCCGCGGCCTTCCAGTCGAATTTGCCGGAGTCCACGATGATGCCGCCCAGGGTGGTGCCGTGGCCGCCCAGGAACTTGGTGGCCGAGTGGACCACGATATCGGCGCCATGCGCAATGGGACGGATGAGATAGGGCGTGCCGAAGGTGTTGTCGATGACCAG
Organism: Intestinimonas sp. RTP31139st1_F5_RTP31139_211217; assembly: GCF_040226735.1. Classification (NCBI taxonomy): domain Bacteria; kingdom Bacillati; phylum Bacillota; class Clostridia; order Eubacteriales; genus Intestinimonas; species Intestinimonas sp. RTP31139st1_F5_RTP31139_211217. The sequence continues at coordinate 37,475 of NZ_JBCOAQ010000026.1, forward strand.
GGGCAGACCGTGCCTGTGGGCGATGGCGGCGATGGCGTCAATGTCCGGGATGTCGCTGTTGGGATTGCCCAGCGTCTCCAGGTAAATTGCCTTGGTGTTTGGCCGGATTGCTCCCTCCACCTGGGACAGGTCGTGGGCGTCCACAAAGGTGGTGGAGATCCCGAACTGGGGCAGGGTGTGGGCCAGAAGGTTATAGCTGCCGCCGTAAATGGTCTTTTGGGCTACGATATGCTCCCCCGCCTGGGCCAGAGCCTGGACGGCGTAAGTGATGGCCGCCGCGCCGGAGGCCAGCGCCAGGGCCGCCACGCCGCCCTCCAGGGCCGCCACGCGCTGCTCCAGCACGTCCTGGGTGGGATTGGTGAGACGCCCGTAGATATTGCCCGCGTCGGAGAGTCCGAACCGGGCCGCGGCCTGGGCGCAGTCGCGGAACACGTAGGAGGTGGTCTGATAGATGGGTACCGCCCGGGCGCCGGTGGCGGGATCGGGCTGCTCCTGACCCGCGTGGAGCTGGAGGGTCTCAAAGCGATAGGTGTCGTGGTTCATAAAAAATACCCGCTTTCTTTTTGATTTTTTTGGTGTCCATTCAAAAAGCGGCGCGGTACATTCGGCTGTTCCGCCACCGGCACAGCCCGGTTTCCAGCTCCAGATCCGTCCGGTTCACGGCGGCGTCCCCCTCTCTGCGCATTAAATTCATATTAAAATACTATGCTTTGCAGTATAAGACCGCTGCTCCCATTTGTCAAGTAGGATTTTTTCGTTGCACATTGGGCTTTGGCGTGGTAAAATAACCCCCAACGAAAAAAAGGGGTTTTTGCTATGAAGCTGTCGGAACTTCTCTCACGGGGGCGGCCCACCGTCTCCTGTGAACTCTTCCCGCCCAAGGTGGGGACCACGCTGGACCAGGTGGAGGGCGTCCTCCGGGACACCGCCGCGCTGAGACCCGATTTTATCAGCGTTACCTACGGGGCGGGCGGGAGCACGTCCAAGCGCACCCAGGAGATCGCCGTACGGCTGCAGGACACCTATCATGTCCCCGCCCTGGCCCACCTCACCTGCGTGTCCTCCACCCGGGAGGAGATATCCTCTATGGTGGCTGCCCTCCGCGCCGCGGGGATCGAGAACATCTTGGCGCTCCGGGGGGATATCCCCCGGGATGCGGACTTCCCTTCCCCGGAACACTACCACTATGCCAGTGAGCTCATCGGCCACATCCGAAGCCTGGAGGGCGGAAAGGAGCTGTGCATCGGCGCGGCTTGCTATCCCGAGGGGCACGTGGAATGTCCCCACCGGGAGGACGATATCGATTTCCTGAAGCGGAAGGTGGACATGGGGGTGGACTTCCTCACCACCCAGATGTTCTTTGACAACGATGTGCTCTACCGTTTTCTCTACCGGGTGCTGGCGAAGGGGATCACGGTGCCGGTGATCGCGGGCATCATGCCGGTGATGAGCGTCAAGCAGATCCGCCGCTCCTGTGAGCTCTCGGGCACTGTGATGCCCCCGCGGCTCCAAGGCATAGCCGACCGCTTCGGCGACGACCCCGCCGCCATGCGGCAGGCGGGCATCGCCTACGCCACAGAACAGATCGTGGACCTCGTCGCCCACGGGGTGGAGCACATCCACATCTACACGATGAACAAGCCCGATGTGGCGGCCAGGATCATGGCCAACCTCTCGGATATCATCCGGCCCCGTGGCTGAGATCGACTGGAAGGAGGCGCGCCGCTACCTGGGGCTCCACAGGGGCGGCGGTACGGTGGACGAGGTCCTGGAGGCCGGCCTGCGGGACTGCGGACGGGCGCTCATGGCCTGTGCCCGTCCCAGGAGCGTCTGGCGGCGCTTTCCCCTGGCGCTGGGCGAGGGCTGGGTGGAGACGGCGGGCCTGCAGGTGGAGAGCCTCCACCTCCGCCGGCATCTGGAGGGCTGCACGGCGGTCTGACTCTTCGCGGCCACACTGGGACCGGAGGTGGACCGGCTCCTCCACCGCGCCTCGGTCACCGACGTGAGCCGGGCGGTCATGATCCAGGCCTGCGCCGCCTCCCTGCTGGAGGTCTACTGCGACGAGTGCTGCGCCGCCATCGCGGCCCAGACGGCCGCCGAAGGGCTCACCCTCCGCCCCCGGTTCAGCCCCGGCTACGGGGACTTCCCCATCTCCTGCCAGCGCGCCCTCCTGCGTGCGCTGGAGGCCCCGAAGCGCATCGGCCTCACCGCCACGGAGACCATGATGCTCACCCCTACCAAATCGGTCACGGCTCTGGTGGGCCTCTCTCCGGAGGCCGCTCCCTGCCGGCCAGGCGGCTGCCGTGCCTGCGGCAAGGCCGACTGCGCCTTCCGTCTGGAGTGAGGGCCTGGCCCCATCCGCAGAGCACAGCAGCCAGACCCTGAACAACATTCCAAGGAGGACTTTTCATGGATATCCGAACCGAGCTGGGCCGCCGCATCCTCTTCTGCGACGGAGCCATGGGCACGATGCTCCAGGCCGCCGGCCTGCCCGCCGGGCGGGAGCCGGAGCTCTGGAACCTGGAGCGTCCCGAGGTGGTCCGCGCCCTCCACGGGCAATATCTGGCCGCCGGAGCGGACATCATTGCCACCAATACCTTTGGAGCCAACGGCGTGAAGCTCTCCGGCCACCCGCTGGAGGAGATCGTCGCCGCCGCCGTCCGCCTGGCGCGGGAGGCGGTGGAGGAGGCCGGCCGCGGCTGGGTGGCCCTGGACGTGGGGCCCACCGGACGGCTCCTTCAGCCCATGGGGGACCTGCCCTTTGAGGCCGCTGTGGAGGCCTATGCCCGGGAGATCCGGGCGGGCGTACAAGCGGGGGCGGATTTGGTCTTTCTGGAGACCATGAGCGACCTGTATGAGGCCAAGGCGGCGGTGGTGGCCGCCAAGGAGAACAGCGACCTGCCCATCTTTGTCACCCTGGTGCTGGATGAAAAGGGGCGGCTCCTCACCGGAGGCGACATCCCCTCCGCCGTCACGCTGCTGGAGGGGCTGAGGGTGGACGCTCAGGGACTCACCTGCGGCCTGGGGCCGGACCAGATGGCGGAGCTGCTCCCCACCCTGCGGGCCTATACCCGCCTGCCCATCATCCTCAACCCGAACGCGGGGCTTCCCGAGTGCGTGGACGGTTGTACCCGCTTCGGTGTGGGGCCGGAGGCGTTCTCCGCCGATCTGGCCGGGCTGGCCCGGGCCGGCGCCTGGGTGGTGGGAGGGTGCTGCGGCACCACCCCCGACCACATTGCAGCCGTCGTACAGGCCTGCTCCGGCATCACGCCGCGCCCCCTGTGCGCGGAGCGGCGGACCCGGGTCTCCTCCTACGCCCGGACCGTACCGTTCGGCGACGGCCCGGTGCTCATCGGCGAGCGCATCAACCCCACCGGTAAATCCCGGCTCAAGCAGGCTCTGCGGGAGCGGGATATGGACTATATCCTCCGGGAGGCCGTCTGCCAGCAGGAGAGCGGGGCCATGGTGCTGGACGTGAATGTGGGCCTGCCGGAGCTGGACGAGCCGGAGATGATGGCCCTCCTCATCCCGCAGCTTCAGAGCGTCACCGACCTCCCTCTTCAGATCGACACCTCCGATCCCGCCGCTATGGAGCGGGGGATGCGGCTCTACAACGGCTGCCCGCTGGTAAACTCGGTAAGCGGCAAAACCGAGAGCATGGAAGCGGTATTCCCGCTGATGAAGAAGTACGGCGGCGTGGCCATTGCCCTGACGCTGGACGAACAGGGCATTCCGGCCACGGCGGAGGCACGTCTGGCCATCGCCCGGCGCATTGTGGAGACGGCGGCGCGTTACGGCATCCCCAAGGAGGACCTGGTGTTTGACACGCTGGCCATGGCGGTGAGTGCGGAGCCCACTGCCGCACGGACCACCTTGGAGGCCCTGGCCCTCATTCGGTCGGAGCTGGGCTGTCACACCTCCCTGGGGGTCTCCAACATCTCGTTCGGGCTCCCCCAGCGGGAGAAGGTGAACGCAGCCTTTTTCCTCATGGCGCTGGAGCGTGGGCTCTCGGCGGCCATCCTCAACCCCAATTCCGCGGCCATGATGGACGCGTTCCGCGCGTTTTGCGCCCTGAACGGCCAGGACGCCAACTGTCAGGCGTACATTGCGGCCATGGCGGGAGAAACCTCCGCGCCGCCGGACCGGGCACCGGCGGCTTCCGCCGCGCCGGATCTGCCCTCTGCCGTGATCCGGGGCCTCCGGGAGAGCGCCGTCCAGGCCGCACAGGCGGCGCTTGCGGAAAAGACGCCGATGGAGATCATCGATGCCGCGCTGATTCCCGCCCTGGACCATGTGGGGACCGAGTTTGAACAGGGCCGGATGTATCTCCCTCAGCTCCTCATGAGCGCCGAGGCGGCCAAGGCCGTCTTTGAGCTGCTACGGGAGCGGATGAGCCAGGGGGACGGCGGCCTTCCCGCCTCCAAGGGCAAGGTGGTGCTGGCCACCGTCAAGGGTGATGTCCACGACATCGGCAAAAACATCGTCAAGGTACTGCTGGAGAATTACGGGTATCAGGTCATTGACCTGGGAAAGGACGTCTCCCCCGAGACCGTGGCCGATGCGGCGGTCCGGGAGGGGGCCGGCCTGGTGGGGCTCTCCGCCCTCATGACCACCACGGTGGGAAAGATGGAGGAGACCATCCGGCTCCTGCGGGAGCGAGCCCCTGGGTGCAGGATCATGGCCGGAGGAGCGGTGCTCACCGAGGAGTACGCCCGGCGCATCGGCGCGGATTTCTACGGCAAGGACGCCATGAGCGACGTGCGGTATGCCGACGGCGTGACCGGACGGGAGTGACGCCTCAGCGGGCCCCGGAACTACTTCCGGGGCCCGCTTTTTCAGCCGGTGTCCGACGCTTTGGGATGCTCAAAAAATGGAATTGGTCAAAAGCGGCATACTTCCAGTTGCTTTTTTGGGACGGGAACGTTATACTTTATAATAATACCTGCTGTAGATTTTTATGTATACCGTTTGTAACGGTCCACTCCTTGGAGGTGCGCTGAATGAAAACGAACCGACTCCTCTCCTGCGCGCTGGCGCTGGCCGTGACTGTGTCCGCGCTGGCGCTGCCCGCGTCCGCCGCCACCGCGTTCCCCGATATCCAGAGCCACTGGGCCAAGAGCTATATCGAGGAAATGACCGACGCCAATATGTTCAAGGGCTATGAGGACGGGACCTTTAAGCCGGAGAACAAGCTGACCACCGCGGAGGCGCTGGCTCTCTGCGCCCGGGCCGTGGGACTGGATGAGAACACCAGTGCCGAGATCGCCGACGACTATAAAGAGGCGGTGGACGACGTACTGGACGACAGCCAGTCCTGGTTCTACCGGGAGTTCGCCATCTGCCTGGCCGCGGGGATCCTCACCGAATCCGATCTGAAGAGCCTTACCCAGTCCGGCGCGCTCACCAAGCCCATCGTCAAGGAGGATCTGGCGGTCTACCTGATCCGCGCCATGCAGCTCGGCCCCATGTCCGAGCGGCTCTCCTCCTACCCCATGAGCTTTGACGACACCGCCTCCATCAGTGAGAGTGCCAAGCCGTCGGTCTATCTGCTGAGCGTGTACGGCATCGTCCAGGGGGATCAGAACAACGATTTCGGCCCAGACGGGCAGGTCACCCGGGCCATTATGGCCACCATGCTCTCCCGGGCCATTCGCTACATGGACGCCCACGGCACCGATCCGGACCTGCCGGAGTACACCAGCTATGCCTTCCAGCAGGGCGTCATCGCGGCCACGCCCGCCGAGGGCAGCGGCGGCGCGCTGATCCTCACCCTCAACGACGATCTCACCGGAGCCACGGCCTATTCGGTGTCCCTGCCCTCCGGCGTGACCATCTATGAAAACAATATGGAGTCCACTACCTCCGCCCTGAAGGCCGGCCGTCACGCACGGGTCTGCCTGGACGGCAGGGGGACCGCCTATGCCGTCCGCGTCAGTGATGCGCTGGAGGAGTTTGAGGCCACCGTCAACGGCATTGACGGCTACGACATTGCGATTACCCGCAGCGGCCAGGGGGAGATACTCACCATGGACCGCTTCACTCAGGTCCAGGTGGGCTCCAAGACCACCGGGGACCGCTCCATCGTGGATGCGGATGCCGGGTATACCAGCGCGGTCTGCAAGCTGGATGACCAGGGGCGTCTGGTGGCCATCCGCCTCGATGGCGGTACCCGTACCGAAGAGGGCATTCTTGCCGGGTATACCAAGGCCAGCGGCACCACTGCCGCCAGCATCCAGGTCATCGGGTTCGACGGTGTGACCCGTACCTTCTCCGTCCCCTCCGGCGCCACCACCACCGTCAACAGTCTGGTGAGCAACCTCAATAGCAGCTATGAGGGCGACTATGTGTCCCTGCGGGTCTCCAACGACAGCAATGCCGTGGTCACCGCCGCAGTGGATACCGTTACGGAGTATGTGCAGGGTGCGGTGAAAGCCACCTCCTACGCCAGCGACGTCAATACCATCACGGTGACCAATTTCGACACAGGCAAGGCCACCTCTTATGACGTGTCTAAATCCGCCGTCATCACCTATAACGGCGAGACGACTCTTCTGCGGAACATCAAGAAGGACTACTTTGTCACCCTCCGCCTCTCCGGAGGCGATGCCGCCCTGATTGAGGCCTATCCCGGCTCCACCGTCACCGAGGGCGTCATTACCGAGCGGATCTTCAGCGATACCGACACCACCGTCACCTTCGTCGTGACGCAGGAGGACGATACCCAAGTGAGCTTCAAGGTGGACCTGTCCAATCCCCCCGACATTGAACGGGACGAAGCCGACAGCACCATCGACAAGCTCCGCACCGGAGACTCTGTGGAGGTCACCGTCCGCTACAATGAGGTCACTCGCATCACAGCAACCTCTCAGAGCGCCACTGTCATCGGCACCGTGGACCGCATCATCCAGGAGAAGAACGGCTACACGCTGGAGATGACGCTCTCCGACGGGGAGGAGGTCTCCTACACCGTTACCTCCGGCGTCTCCGTTACCCAGAGCGGCAAGAGCGTCAACCTCTCCTCCCTGCGGCCCGGCTACAAGCTGGGACTGGTGGTGAGCGGCGAGCAGGTGGTCTCCATTGAGATCCAGCAGGCCGTCAACTCCAGCAATAAACTCACCGGCACCGTCATCTATGTGAGCACCTCGGACAAATACATCTATCTCCGCTGTGTGGACGAGGCCGGCAACGAGGAGATCGTTACCGTGAACGCGCCCTCCGGCACGGTCATTCTGGATGTGTCCACCGGCGACAGCCTCAGCCTGAAGTATCTGGAGGCGGGCGACATCATTGAGGCGAATGGCGCCTACGACGGCGCGGAGTTCGATGCCACCGTGATCCTGAGACAGTGATTGTATGAAAAAAAGGTCCTCCGCCGCCCTTGCGGCGGAGGACCTTTTTTTGTGTGCGGAACGGTTTTTATTTTGAGATTCCAAATAGAGATTGACAGCGGCAGGGAAACCGTGTATGATGCATATGCTTTGATATTCAAATAAATATGGAAGGAGGAACCAGTGTGAAGGGGAATCGGGCTGAGCTCAACCGCTTTCTGGTGGAGGTATTCGACGAGATTTTGAAAACAGAGGAGGAGAGCCTTGCCGGGAGCTTCAGCGACTTGTCCCTGCGGGAGCTGCACCTCATCGAGGAGGTGTGCCGGGCGGAGGATGAGGCCCGTGACAATCGGGCCACCGCCATTGCTGCGGCCCAGCGGGTGACGGCGGGAACCCTGACCACTGCGGTCTCCCTTCTGGAGCGGAAGGGCTACCTGGAACGGCGGCGGGACGAGCGGGACCGCCGGGCCGTTCGAATTTGGCCCACAGAGAAGGCCCGGGCGGCCGACCAGGTACACGCCGCATTTCACCGCGAGATGGTGGACGAGATCCTGAAGACGCTCTCCGACCAGGAGGCCCAGGTGCTGGTCAGGGCGTTGGGCAGTCTCACCGCCTTTTTTCGGGAAAAGTACGAGGCGTAGCGCCCGGGACGCCTACTTTTAAACTGCGAGGAGAAGAAATATGGTACGCATCATCACTGACAGCACCTGCGATCTGTCCAAGTCCCGCCAGGTGGAACTGGGGGTGGAGGTGGCTCCGCTCTCCGTCCACTTTGGAGCGGAGACCTTCCGGGACGGCGTAGATCTTACAAACGGGGACTTCTATGCCCGGCTCCGCCGGGCGGAGTCCCTGCCCACTACGTCCCAGGTCAATCCCGAGGATTTTGCCGCCCGCTTCCGGGCCTGCCGGGAGGCGGGAGACGAGGTGGTGGGGATTTTTATCTCCTCCCTGCTCTCCGGCACCTGTCAGTCCGCCTGCATTGCCCGGGGTATGGTGGAAGATACGCATATCTTTGTGGTGGACTCGGGGACGGTCACCTTCGGGCTGGGACTGTTGGTGGAGCGGGCCGCGTTTCTGCGGGACCAGGGCCTCTCCGCCGGCGAGATCGCGTCCGAAGTCGAGCGGCTCTCCGGGAGGCTGCGGTTCTACGCCGTGGTGGAGACCCTCAAATATCTCAAAATGGGCGGGCGCATTTCCGCCGCCACCGCCGTTGTGGGCGGGATGCTGGGGATCACGCCGATCCTGAACATTCGGGACGGTGTGGTAGAGGCAGCCGGAAAGTCCCGGGGGCGCAAGGGCGCCTACCAGTGGATGGAGGAACGGATTAAAAAGGAGCCGGTGGATACCGCGCTGCCGGTGGCCTTTGGACACTCCGACGCTCCGGCCGTTATGGCGGAGTGCGAGGAGTACTTCCGGGCGCGTATCCCTGGGATGACCGTCTATGAGAGCGATATCGGCGCCGTCGTGGGCACGCATGCCGGACCTGGATGCGCCGGGATCGCCTATTTCGTGAAGGAGTGAGCACAGCCTGGGGCAAGAGGAGCGTGCCCACGGCGGTACGCCGCGCAGCGGCCTCCAAGGGATCTGTCCGTGAGGATGGATCCTTGCCGCAGGCGGAATTGATTTCCGCCGCGCAAGTAAAATCTAAGGGGCCCCTTCGCGGTCGGCCGCGAGGGGAGCGCCATCAACGCCTGGACGCTGGAACAGAGCAAAAAGCTGTGGGGAGCGCTCAACCGCAGGAGCTACTAACACGCGG
>NZ_JBCOAQ010000027.1:0-43043 GCF_040226735.1 Intestinimonas sp. RTP31139st1_F5_RTP31139_211217
GCGCTGTATCTCCACTGCCTGCCCGCCGACATCAACGGCGTCTCCTGTGTGGACGGCGAGGTGGAGGCCGGTGTCTTTGACCGCTACCGCACCCCCCTCTACAGGGAGGCCAGCTTCAAGCCCTATATTATCGCCGCCATGATCTTCCTGGCCCAATGTGAAAAGCCCGTGGAGATGCTCCGGGAGCTGGAGCGCCGGGGCCGGGTCCGGAGGAAGAAGTAAGGACCCATATCCGCGGGAGAGACAGCGCCCGCGCGGCGGCCGAAAGGCTGGAAAGGGGGATTGCCTATGAAACCCAAGCGCATTGTTCTGGCTCTGGGGGGAAACGCCCTGGGGGAAAACCTGCCTGAGCAGATGAAAGCCGTAAAGCGCACCGTCAAGACTATCGCCGACCTCCTAGAGGAGGGACATCAGATGGTCATTACCCACGGCAACGGTCCCCAGGTGGGGATGATCAACATGGCCATGACCACGCTCTCCCGGGAGGACCCCAGCCACCCCATGGCCCCTCTCTCGGTATGTACCGCCATGAGCCAAGGCTACATCGGCTATGACCTCCAGAACGCCCTGCGGGAGGAACTGCTGAACCGTGGCGTTCGCCGCAGCGTGGCCACGGTGCTCACCCAGGTGGAGGTAGACCCCGCAGACCCGGCTTTCCAGCATCCCACCAAGCCCATCGGAGCCTTTATGACCCAGGCGGAGGCGGAGGAGATGCGCCGCCGGGGAAATCCGGTCATGGAGGATGCCGGGCGGGGCTGGCGCCGGGTGGTGGCCTCTCCACGGCCCCGCCGGGTGGTGGAGCTGGACACCATCCGCACACTGGCCGATGCGGGACAGATCGTCATCGCCTGCGGCGGAGGCGGCATCCCGGTGTTGCCGGATGGCAACCACCTGCGGGGCGCCGGCGCCGTGGTAGACAAGGATTTCACCGCGGAGCTCCTGGCGGAGGAACTGGGGGCGGACTGCCTCATGATCCTCACCGCCGTGGAAAAGGTGGCAGTCCACTTTGGAAAGCCCAATCAGCGTTGGCTCACCCATATGACCGTGCCTGTGGCGGAAAAATACATCGCGGAAGGACAGTTTGCCCCCGGTTCCATGCTGCCCAAGGTGGAGGCCGCTGTGGCGTTCGCCAAGTCGAGCCCCGGCCGGCAGACCCTGATCACCCAGTTGGAGAAGGCGCTGGACGGGATGCGGGGTCAGACCGGGACCATCATCGGCTGATGGGACCCATTGAAAAGGGGGCTGGACGCCCCCTTTCTTTTTGGACAAAACTGTGTTATATTACCTTTAAAAGGAGGTGTGTTTTGTGGAAGTTGGCAGAAGTCTGACTCGCGTAGACGCCTTTGACAAGGTGACGGGGCGGGCCAAGTATACGGACGATCTCCACGGTGAGGCCATCCTTGTGGCCAGAATCCTCCACAGCACCATTGCAAACGGCGTGGTCAGATCCATGGACATTTCAGAAGCCCAGGCGGTCCCCGGCGTGGTGAAGGTGCTCACCTGTTTTGATGTGCCCGACATCCAGTATCCCACGCCGGGCCATCCCTGGAGTGTGGAGGAGGCACACCAGGACGTGGCCGACCGAAAGCTGCTGGCCACCCGGGTACGCATCTATGGGGACGACATCGCCGTAGTGGTAGCGGAAAATGAGCTGGCAGCGCAGCGGGGGCTGGAGGCCATCCGGGTGGAGTATGAGGAGTACCCCGTTTGCACCACGCCGGAACAGGCGATGGCGGAGGGGGCCCTTCCCATCCACGAGGAGCACCCGGACAATGTCTTGAAGCACACTCTGTTCAACGTGATCACCCCGGGCGCGGCGGTAAAGGATGTGGATGAGGTCTTTGCCGATCCCGCCTACCGGGTCTTCGAGGACCACTTCGACACCCAGGCCGTTCAGCACTGCCACATCGAGAACCCGGTGTCTTACGCCTATATGGAAGCCGGGCGCATCGTGGTGGTGTCCTCCACCCAGATCCCCCATATCGTCCGCCGCGTCATCGGCCAGGCCCTGGGCATCGGCTGGGGCAACATACGGGTCATCAAGCCCTATATCGGCGGCGGGTTCGGGAATAAACAGGAGGTACTCTACGAACCTCTCAATGCCTGGATCACCACCCAGGTGGGCGGCCGGCCGGTGAAACTGGAGTGCACCCGGGAGGAGACCTTTCAAAATACCCGCTCCCGCCATCCCATCCACTTCGACCTGAAGGCCGCCGTGGGGCCGGATATGCGCCTTATGGCCCGGGAGTGCCGGGCGGTCTCCAATCAGGGGGGATACGCCTCCCACGGCCATGCCATCGTGGCCAATGCCGTCACCGGTTTCCGCCAGACCTATCCCGATGTCCTGGCCCACCGCTCCGAGGCATGGACGGTGTACACCAATCTGGGCTCTACCGGCGCCATGCGGGGCTATGGCATCCCGCAGTGCAATTTTGCCGGCGAGTGCATGATGGACGACATCGCCCGGGAGATGGGGTGGGATCCGCTGGAATTCCGGCTGAAAAACAGTATGCCGCTGGGCTACGTGGACCCCACCAACGGCATCACGTGCCACTCCACCGGACTCCGGGACTGCATCCGGAAGGGTGCGGATTTCATCAGGTGGAGGGAGCTGCGGGAGAAATATGCCCATGAGACCGGAGCCATCCGCCGGGGTGTGGGCATGGCGGTCTTTTCCTATAAGACCGGCGTGTGGCCCATCTCCCTGGAGACCTCGTCGGCCCGGATCATCCTCAACCAGGACGGTACCGTGCAGCTCCAGCTCGGGGCCACGGAGATCGGACAGGGGGGCGACACCGTCTTTTCCCAGATGTGCGCGCAGGCCGTGGGCATCCCCACCGAGGATGTACATATCGTCTCTTTCCAGGACACCGACACGGCGCCCTTTGACACCGGTGCCTATGCATCCCGGCAGACCTATGTCACCGGTAAGGCCATCAAAAGGGCGGGAGATATCTTCCGGGACAAGGTACTGGACTATGCAGCCGAGCTCACCGATCTGGACCCGGGCAATCTGGACATCCGGGGCCGGGATGTGGTGTCCACAGTCAGCGGCGCGCCTGTGCTGCGCATGGCGGACCTGGCGATGGAGGCCTTTTACTCTCTGCAGCACTGTGTCCACATCACCGCTGAGGCCACCGTCCAGTGCAAGAACAATACCTTTTCCTTCGGCTGCTGCTTTGCCGAGGTGGAGGTGGACATCCCGGTGGGCAAGGTGCGGGTGCTCCGCATCGTGAATGTTCACGATTCCGGAAGGCTCATCAATCCCAAGCTGGCCGAGGCACAGGTGCACGGCGGCATGAGCATGGGGATGGGATATGCCCTCTCAGAGGAGATGAAGTACGATGACAAGGGCCGCCTCCTCAACGGCAATCTGCTGGACTATAAGCTGCCCACCGCGATGGACCACCCGGAGCTCCACGCCCTCTTCGTGGAGACCGACGACCCCTCGGGGCCCTTTGGGAACAAATCCCTGGGAGAGCCGCCGGCCATTCCTGTGGCCGGCGCGATCCGAAACGCCGTGCTCCAGGCCACCGGCGTGGGCCTCCGCCGCCTGCCCATGAATCCGCAGCGGCTGGTGGAGGCCTTTACGGAGGCGGGACTCATCGAGAAAGTGGGGGATTGAGCCGTGTACGATATTCAATCCATTTACCGGGCCGTATCCGTGGAGGACGCCATTTCGGCGCTGCAAAAGGACCCGTCGGCCGTTGTCATCGCGGGCGGCTCCGATGTGCTCATCAAGATCCGGGAGGGAAAGCTAGCCGACAGCCGTCTGGTGTCCATCCACGGACTGCGGGAGGAGCTGGAGGGGGTGACGCTGCTGGAAAACGGCGATATCGCCGTGGGACCTCTGACCACCTTCCGGGGCGTCACCGGCAGCGAGATCATTCAGGAGAGGGTCTCCGTGCTGGGGGAGGCCACCGATTTGGCCGGCGGACCCCAGCTCCGGGCAGTGGGGACCATCGGCGGCAACGTCTGTAACGGCGTCACCTCTGCCGACTCGGCCCCCACCCTTATGGCCCTGGACGTCCGGATGCACCTGCGGGGCCCCGCGGGCTGGCGGATTGTGCCCATTTCCCAGTGGTATCAGGGGGTGGGCAAAGTGGACCTCGGCCCCGCCGAGCTCCTGTGCAGAATTGTGATCCCAAAAGAAAATTATGACGGCTGGAGCGGACACTATATCAAATACGCCCAGCGCAACGCCATGGACATCGCCACACTGGGGGTCTCCTGTCTGGTCCGGCTTTCCGCAGACAAGAGGATCTGTGAGGATGTGCGCCTCGCCTTTGGCGTGGCCGCGCCGACGCCCATCCGTGCCCGGACGGCGGAGGAGGGGGTCCGCGGCCTCCCCGTATCGGAAGCGGCTGCGCGGCTTGGAAGCCTGGCGCTGGAGGACGTCAGCCCACGGACCAGCTGGCGGGCCTCCAGGGAATTTCGCCTCCAGCTCATCCGGGAACTGTCCGGGCGGGCCCTGCTGGAGGCGGCCCGGAAGGGAGGGGCGCAGCTATGATGGAAATTCTGCACTGCACCGTCAACGGAAGGCCGGTGGAGGTGGGGTACGACCTGCGGGAGTCCCTGCTGGACACCCTGCGGGACCGGTTGGGCCTTACCAGCGTCAAGCGGGGCTGCGAGGTAGGGGAGTGCGGGGCTTGTACTGTTCTGGTGGACGGCGTGGCCATCGACTCCTGCATCTATCTCACCTGTTGGGCGGAGGGAAAACACATCCTGACTGTGGAAGGACTCCAGGGGGAAAATGGGGAGCTTACCGAGATCCAGAAGGCGTTTATCGAGGAGGCCGCCGTCCAGTGCGGCTTCTGCACCCCGGGCATCATTCTCTCCGCTGTGGAGATTGTGGGAACAGGGCGAACGTACACACGGGAGGAGCTCCGAAAGCTGATCTCCGGCCATCTGTGCCGCTGCACCGGCTATCAGAACATCCTCAACGCCGTGGAGAAGGCGGTCAACGTCTGCAACGGCTACGTGGGGGAGAAACAGAGTTAAAAAGGAGCAGCCCGCCATACGGCGGGCTGCTCCTTTTTAATAGGGCCGGGCGGGGAGAAAAAAGATTCCCCGGACAGATGTCCGGGGAATCTTGATAAGAAAAACTCAGGCGGTCATATCCTTGAGGTCCTCGGCCACAGTGAAGTCCGCGGCGGTAGCGGCCTTCACATCATCTACCGTGAACTCAGGGTTGATCTCGGTCATCACCAGGCCGTCCTTGGTCACATTGAATACGCACATCTCGGTGATGATCTTGGTGACACAGTGCACGGCGGTATAGGGCAGGGTGCACTTCTTCAGGATTTTGGGGTTGCCCTTGGCGGTGTGCTCCATGGCCACGATGACTTCCTTGGCGCCCACCAGCAGGTCCATGGCGCCGCCCATACCAGGCATCTTCTTGCCGGGGATGATCCAGTTGGACAGAGAGCCCTCCTGATCGACCTCCAGACCGCCCAGGATGGTGGCGTTCACATGGCCGCCGCGGATAAAGGCAAAGGAGGTGGCGGAATCGATGTAACAGCCGCCCTTGGCAGCCTGAGCGGGAGAGCCGCCGGCATCGGTCTTGTAGGCGGGTTCAGCGTCGGCGCCGGTGGGTTTGGCGCCGGTGCCGATGATGCCGTTCTCAGACTGAAGAATCACATGTACGCCCTCGGGCAGGTAGGCGGGGACCAGGGTGGGCAGGCCGATGCCCAGATTCACCACGTCGCCGTCCTTGAGCTCCTTGGCAACACGCTTGGCGATAAAGCCCTTGATCTCAGACTTTTCCATTACAGCTTCCCTCCATCCACGATGTATTTGATGTAGGCGCCGGGGGTGACAACGTTCTCAGGCTCGATGTCGCCGATCTCGACCACGTGATCGGCCTCGGCGATAACGATGTCAGCGGCGGTGGCGGCTACAGTGTTGAAGTTGCGGGTGGTGCCCTTGTACCACATGTTGCCGGCCTTGTCGACGAAATGGGCGTTGACCAGAGCAAAGTCGGCCTTCAAGGCCTTCATGAGCAGGTACTCCTTGCCGTCGATGGTCTGCTTGCCCAGGCAGAGAGGGGAGTCCTCCACGATGGTACCCACGCCGGTGGGGGTGAGCACGCCGCCCAGGCCCGCGCCGCCGGCACGGATCATCTCGGCCAGAGAGCCCTGGGGGACCAAGTCCACGGTGAGGGTCTTGTCCACCATGTTCTGAGTGCCCACGTCGGGAGTCATGCCCACATGGGTGGCGATGACGCGCTTGACTTGGTGGTTGTGTACTAGTTTGGCCATGCCGTACAGGTCGCCGTTGGGGCCGGTGGCCATGCCGCAGTCGTTGCCAATGATGGTGAAGTCCTTCTTGCCACTTTTGGACAGGGCATCGATGATATGGTGAGCGCTGCCGCAGCCCAGGAAGCCGCCGAACATGATGGTAGCCCCATCGGGGATCATGGCGATGGCTTCCTCAACAGAAATAATTTTTGCCACTGTTACGTTCCCTCCTAAAATTGTTTCTATGCTGACTTCGGCGGACGGACTCTGCCCGCCCGCCGAAGAACCGCAAGCTTATTTTAGCACTTTTCAAAGATGGTGGCAACGCCCATGCCGCCGCCGATGCAGAGGGTGGCGAGGCCCTTCTTGGCGTCGTCGCGCTTGAGCATCTCGTGGAGCAGGGTGACGATAATCCGGGCGCCGGAAGCGCCGACAGGGTGGCCGATGGCGATGGCACCGCCGTTGACGTTGACCTTGCTCATGTCGAATTTCAGCTCACGGGCAACCGCCACGGACTGGGCGGCAAAAGCCTCGTTGGCTTCCACCAGGTCGATGTCCTCGATGGTCACGCCGGCCTTTGCCATGGCGTTCTTGGAGGCGGGCACAGGGCCCACGCCCATGATCTTCGGGTCCACGCCGCCCTGGCCCCAGCCGATCAGCTTGAACATGGGCTTCAGGCCATACTTCTCCACGGCCTCCTTGGAGGCCAGAACAATGGCGGCGGCGCCGTCGTTGATACCAGAGGCGTTGGCGGCGGTCACGCGGCCGCCGTCGGGCTTGAAGGCGGGCTTCAGCTTGGCCATCTTCTCCAGGGAGACGTCGCCCTTAATGAACTCGTCGGTCTTGAACTCCACGATCTCCTTCTTCACCTTCACGGGCACAGGCACGATCTCGTCGTTGAAGCGGCCGGAGTCACGGGCGGCGGCGGCCTTCTTCTGAGAGTTGTAGGCGAACTCATCCAGCTCCTCGCGGGTGATGCCCCACTGATCGCAGACATTCTCGGCGGTGATGCCCATGTGATAATTATTGAAGGCGTCGGTCAGACCGTCGTTCACCATGGTGTCGATGATCTTGTTGTTGTTCATCCGGGCGCCCCAGCGGGCGGCGGGGATGGAGTAGGGGGCCGCGGACATGTTCTCGGTGCCGCCGGCCACGATGATGTCGGCATCACCGGCGACAATGGAGCGGGCACCCTCAATGACGCTCTTCATGCCGGAGCCGCAGACCATGCCCACGGTGTAGGCGGGGACCTCAATGGGAATCCCGGCCTTGAGGGAGGCCTGGCGGGCCACGTTCTGGCCCAGGCCGGCGGTCAGAATGCAGCCAAACATGACCTCATCCACATTCTCGGGGGCAACATTGGCGCGCTTGAGCGCTTCCTTGATGACAATGGCACCCATCTCGGGAGCCGGAACGTCCTTCAAGGACCCGCCGAACGAGCCGACAGCGGTACGGCAGCAGTTCACAACATAGACTTCTCTCATGGGACTAACCTCCATAAATTAAGTATTTTTGTATTTTGCTTTCCCATCCTTATGCTTCGTGGTTTATTATATATGATTGTCCCATAAAAAGCAACGGGACCTTTGAGAATTGTTTGTGTATAAGTTAAGGTTTTTTTATACTTTGTGGTATATCGCGGAACTTAATTGCCGGATGTTCTGATCAGCGGAACCAGATGAGAGAAAACAAAGAGATTGTCTGCATATAGGCTCGAATTGGTATTACCAATATAAAGGCAACTTGGAGGCCGCGGGATCGGAGCGTCAGGCGGCAAGGGCTATTTTGCGGGGGAAGGGAGCGGTGTGGCCCTGTACTCCTCCACCAACCGGGCGGCCAGTTTCAGCGCGTCCTCTCCCTTACGCACCTTGAGGGCCAGGTAGGGATTTTCCCCGGCGGAGAAGAGAAGGCGGCCCCGGTAGGCCGCTCCACCGCACAGAGAGGAGACCTTGGCGAAATCCACCTGGGCCAGCGTGAAGTTCAGGCGTTCCCCTTTCTGGGCGATCTCTGTAATGCCGCAGCCGGCAGCGGCGGCGCGGAGCAGCGCCACGGAGATGAGATTGTTTACGGTCCGCGGGGGATCTCCGTAGCGGTCGATGAGCTCATCCACCAGGTCGTCGGCCTCCTCTTCGCTGCGGATACGGGCGATGCGGCGGTAGAGGTCCATGCGCTGTTCCGGCGAGGGGACATATCGATCCGGGATAGAGGCGGCCACCGCCAGATCGGCGGCGCATTCGGCCTGGACCTTGGGCGTCTCGCCCCTCTGTTCCAGGACCGCCTCCTCCAAAAGCTTCAGGTACATATCATAGCCCACGCTGACCAGGAAGCCGGACTGCTCGGGACCCAGCACGTTACCCGCGCCCCGGATCTCCAGGTCCCGCATGGCGATTTTGAACCCAGAGCCGAATTCGGCGAACTCCCGGATGGCAGAAAGGCGCTTGGCCTGGACCTCGGTGAGCACTTTGCCCTGGCGGTAGGTCATATAGGCGAAGGCGCGACGGGCGGAGCGCCCTACCCGACCCCGGAGCTGGTGGAGCTGGGCAAGCCCCATCCTGTCCGCATCCTCTATGATGAGCGTATTGGCGTTGGGGATATCGATACCGGTTTCGATGATGGTGGTACACACGAGAATGTCCACCTCGCCGTCGGTCATCCGGCTCATGACATCGTTGATCTCTTCCTGGGTCATGCGGCCATGGGCGATGGCGATGCCTGCATCAGGCAGCATGGCCTGGATACGGGCCGCCGTGCGCTCGATGGTCTCCACACGGTTGTGGAGATAGTACACCTGGCCGCCCCGCTCCAGCTCGCGGCTCATGGCGTCGCCCAGCACGGACCAGTCGTGCTCAAGCACATAGGTCTGGACCGGTTGGCGGTCCTGGGGCGGCTCCTCCAGGGTAGACATGTCACGGATACCGGAGAGGGCCATGTTCAGCGTGCGGGGAATGGGGGTGGCGGAGAGTGTAAGCACGTCCACCTGCTTGGAGAGCTCCTTGAGCTTCTCTTTGTGCTGGACGCCGAACCGCTGCTCCTCATCCACCACCAGCAGCCCCAGGTCCTTAAAGTGGACATCCTTATTGAAAAGGCGGTGGGTCCCGATGAGCAGGTCCACCTTTCCGGACTGCACGTTCATCAGCGTGGCCTTCATCTGGGCCGGTGTACGAAAGCGGCTCACCACATCGATCTCCACGGGGAACTGCGCAAAGCGGCGTTTGGCGGTGAGAAGGTGCTGCCGGGCCAGCACGGTGGTGGGGGCCAGGATGGCCGCCTGTTTGCCGTCCAGCACACATTTCATGATGGCACGGAAGGCCACCTCCGTCTTGCCGTAGCCCACATCCCCGCAGAGAAGCCGGTCCATGGGCTTGGGCGTCTCCATATCGCGTTTGATCTCCTCGATGCATCGGAGCTGGTCGTCGGTCTCAGCGTACTCGAACTGATCCTCGAACTCCTTCATCCAAGGGGAGTCGGGCGAGAAGGCATAGCCGGGCATGCGCTCCCGCTCCGCGTAGAGCTGGATGAGCCCCTTGGCCAGGTCCTGGACCGCCTTCCGCGCCCGGGTCTTGGCCTTTTCCCAGTCGGTGCCCCCAAGCTTGGAAAGCTTTTTATGCTCGGTGTCATCGCCGGAGCCGATGTACTTGGACACCAGGTCGAGCTGGGTGGCGGGCACATAAAGAATATCGGACCCGGCATAGGCGATTTTTACATAGTCTTTCTGCACGCCGTCGGCGGACATTTTTACCATGCCCACATACCGGCCGATGCCATGGTGCTCATGGACCACCAGATCGCCGGGGGAGAGGTCGGCATAGGAGTCCAGCTTCTGGCGGTTGGATGCCTTCCTGCTTTTCGGCTTTTTGACGGGGGCGGCCCGCCCTTCGGTAAGTACGGCCAGTCTGGCGTCCGGATACTCAAAGCCGGCGGAGAGGCCCCCCACGCAGATGACCGTCTTGCCGGGCGCGGGCAGATCGTGGAGGGCGAAGTCCACGGCGGAGCGGACCTTCCGCTCCCGCAGCAGCGACTGGAGGTTCAGACAGCGCTGCTCGCCGGCGGCCAGGGCGATGGACCGGAAGCCCACGGACTGGTAGTGCTCCAGGTCGGCGGCGGCGGTCTCCGGGCTCGCGCCGTAGGAGGGGAGCTGTTTGGCCATCACGTCCAGAAGCGATCTGGGACGCAGGGGGTAGGAGGACGAGGAAAAGGTGTCCAGAAAGACCACGGGGTAGTCGGAAAGCCCGTGGGACAGGTCGTCCATGGTGCGGGAGAAGGCGGCCAGCTCCCCAGGGAGGAGGCCGGACTCCATCAGGGTCTTGGCGTCCTCCTCCAGCCGCCACTGGTAGTTCCTGGCCCGCTCCGCCACGCGGGGACTTTCAGAGAGGCAGACCACGGCGTCCTCGGGGAGATAGTCGACTGCTGTGGACATCTGAGGATAAATAAGGGCGATGTACCGGTCCACGGCGGGAAAGGAGCCCCCCGCCTCCAGGCGGTCCCGGTCCTCGACCAGGGTGGCGAGAAGCTCCGGCTGTGGGTGTTTGGCCCGTTTTACCCGGGAAATGAGCTGGTCCATGGACTCCAGGAGCCCGGGATAGCCTCCGGGGGCAAACTGAGGGAGGACTTCTGCCACCGGAAGAATCTCCGCCTCCTCCCGGTTTTCCGTCCTGCGCTGACTGGAGGGGTCAAACAGACCCATGGAGTCGATCTCATCTCCAAAAAATTCGCATCGGACAGGCCGGTCGTAAGCAGGGGAGAAAAAGTCCAGAATACCGCCCCGCAGAGCAAACTGGCCCGCGCCCTCCACCTGCTCACAGCGGGCATATCCCGCGGCGGCAAGGCGTTCGGCCAGCTCCGGCAGGTCATGGACCTCCCCCACGCGCAGGGTCTGTGCCGCCTGGGACAGCAGTGTTTTCGGGAGGGTCCGCTGGAGGAGGGCATCCACAGTGGCCACGACCAGCGGCGCCCGCCCGGTGGACATGGCCCGGAGAACGGAGAGCCGCCGGTGCTCCCACTGGCGGGAGACCACGGCGGCGTTGTGGAAGGTAAACTCCCTGGCGGGCAGCCGAAGGACCGTCTCCCCGGTCAGAGCGGCCAGGTCCTCCCCCAGACGGGCGGCCTCGGTCTCGTCGGCGCACAGAAGGACCACCGGACGCCCGGTATTAGCCCGGATGCCGGCGGCAAAATGGGCGCGGTGGACCGCCGCCAGCCCTGTGACGGCCGCGGGACACCCGCCGGAGTCGATGGCCGCCAGAAGCTGGGAAAATTCCGGGACCTGGGATAAGATCGAGAGCAATTGATTCATAACAGGCGGTACTCCTTGGATCAGGTTTCTCCGGCGACCGGCGCGGAGCTGCGGAGCAGTGCTTCCGCGTCGGCGCGGTGGTGGAGCCACCCACCGTGGGCGGCGGCGTATTCCAGATGGGGGCGGGCCTCCTCCGACCGGCCCGCATTTCAGGCAGAGGCGGCCCAGCAACAGACGGACTCATACGGAAGTGTAGCGGTCGGGAGCGGGAGCCATCGGGGAGAGCAGGTCAGCCTCCAGGCCGACACGCTCTTCCTGGTCAAACCGGAGCAGCAGACCGTTGAGACAGAGGTTCCACTGGAGGGAAAAACGATTTTCCCCGCTCATAGGTCCATGGCGGAAGGATTCCGCGGCCCGGTTGTGGTCTTCCGCCGCCTCCTGCCAGAGTTCGACGCCGGCGAGGGCGCAGCTCAGGGCATACCAATAAGGCGGCACGGACCAAGGCATGGTTGGGAAAGACGGCATCGGGCTCCATCCGGCACAGGAGGGAGAGCGCAGTGCTCTCCTCCCCCATATCCATGCTGACATCCGCCAGATTGAGGGCATGGAGGAAGTAGAGCTGGGGAGAGGAGACGGTCAGTCCGGCGTCGGCCATGGTCCTGCGGGAGACATCCAGCAGCGGTCCCGGGTCGCAGTCCTCTTTCAGATGCCGCATGGCGCGTTCGCCGCTGTGGGCGGTGCGGTGCATGTGGAATAGATTCGCCCAATTTCCCATGCCGGACCCTCCTCAGAATCAGAGCGGCCGGGGAGAAGGCCCCATCAGCCGTTGTAGCGGTTCATGGCCTCCTCGGGGCCCCGTTCGATGAGGCATTCCACTGCGTCGGCGGCGCGCTTCACCGCAGCTTCCACCGCTTTTTTGTCCTCGCCCTGGAACTTTCCCAGGACCCAGTCGGCCATATCACAGGCGGGGTGGGGCTTCTGGCCCACCCCCACCCGAACCCGGGGAAACTGGTCGGTGCCAAGGTGGGCAATGATGTTTTTCAGGCCGTTGTGGCCGCCGGCACTGCCGTTTTTTCGGACCCGGATCTTTCCAGGGGGAAGGGCCACCTCGTCGGAGACCACCAGGACCCGCTCCGGAGGGATCTTGTAAAAGGAAGCGGCCTCGTGTACCGCTTCGCCGGAGAGATTCATGTAGGTCATAGGCTTCATGAGCAGGACCTTCCGGCCGCCCAGCGTCACCGTGTTGGTGAGGGCGCGGAACTTCAGGCGCTGAACGGGTACGTTCAGGCGGTCCGCCAGCTCGTCGGCCACCATAAAACCCGCGTTATGGCGGGTATTCTCGTACTGGTCGCCAGGATTGCCCAGGCAGACCAGCAGCCAGTCCACACCGCCGCTCTTTGGGGAGAAGAACATGGTTTCACCTCGATGATCTGGATAAGAAGCGGCCCAGCAAGGGGAGGGGACTCCGGCGCAAGGCGGGCGCCCAGCCTTACAGAGGCCGACTTTCTTCCGATGCACAACGGGGGCGAAGCTGCCGCTCCGCCCCTGTCGCAGTGTTCAGTTGAAGCCGATCAGTTGAAGAGCTTGGAGACGGAGATCTCCTCGTAGATGCGCTCGATGGCCTCGGCAAACATCTCAGCCACGGAGAGATACTTGATTTTAGCACACTTTACCTCAGGACGCGCGGGAATGGTGTCGAGGAAGATGACCTCGTCCAGGACGCTGTCCTCAATGCGCTGGATGGCGGGACCGGAGAGAACGCCGTGGGAAGCGCAGGCGGTGACGGACTTGGCGCCGCCCACCTCGACCAGGGCCTTGGCCGCGCCGCAGAGGGAGCCGCCGGTGTCCACCATGTCGTCGAGGAGGATGACCCGCTTGTCGCGGACATCGCCGATGATGTTCATGACCTCGGAGGAGTTGGCCTTCTGGCGGCGCTTATCCACGATGGCCAGCGGCATATCCAGCTTCTGGGCAAAGGCGCGGGCGCGGGCCACAGAGCCCACGTCGGGGGAGACCACCATGACCTCCTGGTGACAGTCGGCATACTTCGTCATAAAATGATTGACAAAAATGGGAGAGCCCAGCAGATTGTCCACGGGAATGTCGAAAAAGCCCTGGATCTGATTGGCGTGCAGGTCCATGGTCAGCACCCGGTCGGCGCCGGCGCGGGTGATGAGGTTGGCCACCAGCTTGGCGGAGATGGGGTCGCGGGGCTTGGTCTTGCGGTCCTGGCGCGCATAGCCGAAATAGGGGATCACGGCGGTGACGCGCCCGGCAGAGGCACGGCGCATGGCGTCGATCATGATGAGGAGCTCCATCAGGTTATCGTTTACAGGAGAGCAGGTGGACTGGACGACAAATACGTCGGAACCACGGACGGTCTCATAGATGGAGACGGACTTCTCTCCGTCGGAGAACGTGCCCACCTCGGCGTTGCCCATCTGGGTACCCAACTTCTTGCAGATGTCCAGCGCCAGCTTGGGGTTGGAGTTGCCGGAGAAAATCTTGATGTCCTTGCCGTGTGCGATCATTTCAGCATCCCTCTCATTTTTTGTGATGTGTTTCACATAATTTGCAGGCGTTCCCGCCTGGAAGCTACGTTATTTCCGGCCCTTGGCCCTGCGGCGTTTGGCGGCCCACTGCACTTTGATGGTCTGGGGCGAGCGGGCGATGCACAGGCTGTCCGCCGGCACATCCTCGGTGACGGTGCTGCCCGCTGCGGTGTAGGCCCTGTCCCCGATTTTCACAGGGGCCACCAGATTGGTATTGCAGCCGATAAAGGCGTGGTCGCCGATGGTGGTGCGGTATTTGGCCGTGCCGTCATAGTTCACTGTGACAGTGCCGCAGCCGAAATTCACATGGTCGCCCACGTCGGAATCCCCCACGTAGGTGAGGTGGGAGATCTTGGTGCCGTCGCCGATGGTGGAGTTTTTGAGCTCCACAAAGTCGCCCACCTTCACGTCGGCGCCCACATGGCAATGGGGCCGGACATAGGCAAAGGGGCCCACCTTGGTCCGGTCGGCCACGGTGGACTCGTTGAGCTGGGAGGCGTTCACCGTCACACCGTCGCCGATGACACAGTCCTGGATCATGGAATTGGGGCCGATCTCGCAGTCGGCGCCGATGGTGGTCTTGCCCCGAAGGATGGTGCCGGGTAGGATCACCGTACCCTTGCCGACCCGCACGGTAGGGTCGGAAAAGAAGGAGCCGGGGTCGATGAACCGGGCGCCCATCCGCTCCAGACGGCTCACCTCCAGCACCTGCGCCTGACCCTGGTACATGCGCCACATGGCGGGGTTCCGGCTCTGGAGGGGCATGGCGCAGGTCTCGCTCACCGCGCCGCCATGGAGCTTGAGGGCACCGGCGAAGTCCTCGCCGGCGGCCAGGTCGGCGGCCAGGACCTCGGTGGACATGCAGTACATGCCGGTCTCCACCTTGGGAGACTGTCCGGCGGGCAGGAAGTTGAGTCCGTCCGGCGCCAGAAGCACCGGGCGGGTGACGACCACCACCTTGCCCGGTTCCCGGGTGAGGAAAGCGGAGAGCTTTGCGCCGGCGTCGTCCGCGCCGGTGGTGACAAATTCCGTATCCGCGGGGAAACAGGCTGCAGCCGCCTCACGGTCATCATCGTGGCAGACCACCAGAAAACGGCCCACTCCTGCGCTTTTCAGGGCTTCGCACAGCCACACCGCGCCGGGAGAAAACAGCAGCTTCTCCAGCAGCAGGGGCATTTCATTGGCGTGATCGCGGGGCAGAAATACAACGGCGCCCACAGATTCCATATCCAAGCCTCCCAGAAAAAAGTCGAACGGACACAGTATAGCATATAAGAAGGGAAAAAGCGATGTCCAGTCTTGCAAGAACATTATATCAGAGCGAGAGGTTTTTTGCACTGATATATAAAAAATTTTCGTACAGGAATACAAAAAGCCGGCCTCGCCCCCTGAAAGGGGCGCGGCCAGCTTCCTGTTATACGGCGGCGGCAATTCGGCGGCGATATTTGCGGTTCCGGATGCGGCGGATACCGTGGTAGAGGTGGGAGACCTCAGCGGTGGCGCACAGTTTGTCCGCCAGATTGACCACTAGGGACTCCTTGTAGCGGGGCATCCGGCGGGAGAGGGGCCACATGTGGGAGATGATGATGTTCTCCTCCATAGGGGTGAGGCTCCCGCACAGGGCCCAGGCATTCTTCAGCGCAGCCACCGGATGGGCGAAGCACTGATTGCCGTAGTAGGCGGGCTTGTTCCGGGCATCATAGAGATAGAGGTCATGGAGCAGCCCCGCTCTGGCCGCGGCCCTGTAGTCCAGGCCCCAGCGGCGGGCCAGACGGAAGGATACATAGGCCACAAAGACCGAGTGTTCATAGCAGGAGGTGCCGGGGTGATGGGGCAGCGCCCGCATGGACTGGACTTCGGGGGAGTCCAGAAGGTCCCGGACACAGTTTACAAAACAGCGGATATTGACGTCATAGTACATGATGTGCCTTTCATATGAGCGGAATAGATTCGTGGGGAGAGCCGCGTCGGGCGGCTTTCGCCGGGACGGAGGGGAGGGCCTGCTGCTTGCAGGAGTTATTTTTTATTATAGTGTGTAAGATGGGATTTGTCATGCGATTTCTCAGGAAAATAGGAAAAACGTTATAATAAATTAAGACTTGCAGCGGCAGGTCCGTGTATACTAAACTGTACCAAGCGATCTAGTACAGTCGGAAAGGAGGCCGGAAGTGTGTTCAGCTTGAATTATCGGGACGCCCGGCCCATCTATGAGCAGGTGAAGGACGGTCTGCGGCATCTGGTGGTCACAGGGGCCATCCAGCCTGGGGACCAGCTCCCCTCGGTGCGGGCATTGGCGTCGTCCCTGGCCATCAATCCCAACACCATCCAGCGGGCCTATGAGTCGCTGGAAGCGGAGGGATATCTCTACACCATGCCGGGCAAGGGATCCTATGCTTCGGAGCAGACTGGTGTGAATCAGGACCGGCGGCGGAGGCTGCTGGAGCAGTTTGATGCCGCCGCCTCGGAACTCATCTTTCTGGGCATGACGGCGGAGGAGCTGGCCCTGCGGGTGTCCGGTGCGAAGGAGGGGAGAGTATGATCGAAGTTAAGCATGTGACAAAGACCTTTGACGGGTTTCGGGCGCTGGACGGACTCACCATGTCGGTGCCGGACGGGTCCATCTACGGCCTGGTGGGGCCCAACGGCGCGGGCAAATCCACCATTCTGCGCCACATCACCGGCATTTACCGCCAGGACGAGGGCGAGGTGCTGGTGGCGGGGGAACCGGTGTACGAGAATCCGGCGGTCAAGGCCCGCATCGCCTCCATTCCGGATGAACTCTATTATTTCCTCTCCGCCTCCACCCGGGACATGATGCGGCTCTTCCGGGGCTTTTACCCCCGCTTCGATCAGAAACGGTACGAGGCCATGAAGGACATCTTTACCACCGTAAATGAAAAACAGCCCATCCGGCGGCTCTCCAAGGGCATGCAGAAGCAGTCGGCCTTCTGGCTGGCCATGTGCTGCCGCCCTGAATTACTGGTGCTGGACGAGCCGGTGGACGGGCTGGACCCGGTGATGCGGCGTCAGGTGTGGAGCCTCCTCATGTCCGATGTGGCCGAATACGGCACCACGGTACTGGTCTCCTCCCACAACCTGCGGGAGCTGGAGGACGTGTGCGACCATGTGGGCATCCTCTCCCATGGGAAGGTCCTGGTGGAGCGGAGCCTTTCCGACCTTCAGGAGAATGTGGTAAAGATGCAGGTGGTCTTTCAGGAGAAGGAGCTTCCGCAGCTCCCCGCCGATCTGGAGATCCTCCATGTATCGCAGGTGGGGCGCATCCACACGCTTATCATACGGGGGAACGCCACCGACATCACCAACCGTCTGGCGGTCTACGCCCCCATCCTTATGGACGCCCTGCCCCTCACCCTGGAGGAGATCTTTATTTACGAGCTGGGAGGTGAGGACTATGAAGTCCGCGACATCGTGCTCTGACAGGAGGCTCTTCTATCCTGTCCTCTGGAAAAAGAACATGGCCCGGTTCTGGCCCATCTGGTCGGTATATGGAGCGTGCTGGCTCCTGGCCATGCCCCTCAACCTGCTGATGTTGCGGGCGGAGGATACTTACGGCTCTATGCTGTCTCCCCAGTATTTTGCCGATCTGGAGGTCCTCTCCATGATCACACCCGGCAGCGTGATCGCCGCGCTGGTGTTCGGCATCCTCTCTGCCATGGCGGTGTTCTCCTATCTCTACAACAGCCGCAGCGTGGGGCTCTTTCACGCGCTTCCGGTCAGGCGGGAAGGGCTGTTCCTCACCAACTACCTGTCCGGGCTCTCCTTTATGCTGCTGCCCTCTCTGGTTGTGTTTTTCTGCACCCTTTTGGCGGAGCTGGCCAAGGGATGTCCCAACATCGGGGCGCTGTGCATGTGGCTTGCCATGCAGGTGCTCCTTACGCTGTTTTTCTACTCCTTTGCCGTGTTCTGCGCCATGTTTACCGGACACATTCTGGCCCTGCCCGCCTTTTACGGGATTCTGAGCGTTCTGGCCGTGGTGATGGTCCAGCTCGTCAACGAGGTGCTGAGGGCGTTTGTCTTTGGCTATCGGTATGTGGATACCCTCAACACCCTGGGCACATGGCTGAGCCCGGTGATTCTGTTTTTGGAAAAACTGCGGGTGGACCGCGCCTGGGACACCGATGGAAATCTGGAAAGAGCCGTCTTTCAGGGCCTGGGGTACGGCCTGATCTATGCGCTGATCGGCGCTGCGCTGGCGGCGGTCGCCCTGGTGCTCTACCGCCGGCGGCATCTGGAGGGGGCGGGAGACGTGGTCACCGTGCGCTGGGTGCGGCCCATCTTCAAGTATGGGATGGCTTTCTGCTTTGCGCTGGCGCTGGGCCTGTTCCTCTACCTGTTCTTCGGCTACAACCTGCCCCAAGGGGCCTGGACGCTGCTGTGCTTCATGGTGCTCTGTGGAGCGGTGGGCTATTTTGCCGCTGAAATGTTGCTCAAAAAGAGCTTTTGGGTCTTTCTGGACAGCTGGAAGGGCTGTGTGGCGTTCTCTGCCTGTCTGGTGGTCCTGATTGCCGGGATGGAACTGGACGTGACGGGATTTGAGCGCCGGGTACCCGAGGCCGGACAAGTGACGGCAGTACGGATCAGAAATGTGAGCAGCGCGCCCTACGACAGAGGGGACGGCAGGGAAATCCACACGGCGGACCCGGAGCTCATCAGGGCGATCACGGAGCTCCACCAGAGTATCGTGGACGAGCGGGCGCGCCATGAGGGGACTACGT
This sequence comes from Intestinimonas sp. RTP31139st1_F5_RTP31139_211217, assembly GCF_040226735.1. Classification (NCBI taxonomy): domain Bacteria; kingdom Bacillati; phylum Bacillota; class Clostridia; order Eubacteriales; genus Intestinimonas; species Intestinimonas sp. RTP31139st1_F5_RTP31139_211217. The sequence goes on from NZ_JBCOAQ010000027.1 coordinate 18,758, forward strand.
TCGGCGGCAGCTATGAGACGCGCACCCTGGCTGACGGGACTTATCTGGAGAGCGTACAGACCGAGGGCATTGTGAGCCTGCTGCTGACCTACGAACTGGCGGGGGGCGGCACCCTGACCCGGGACTACACCCTGGACGTCACGGAAGAAGACCTTCAAGACCCGGATTCGGCCGCGGCGCGGCTTACGGCGATCCTCAATCAGCCCGAGGTGATCCTGAACGCCTACTTCCCCCAGAGCTACGAAGGGCGGCAGATCACCAATATCAGACTGAATCTGATGGACATGGAAACGGGTGAATATGACAATTATCCCGTCCCCGCCGGATTCCGGGAGGATCTGGTGGCTGCGATAAAGGCGGATATCCAGGCCGGGCGTTTGGGACAAAGGTACCTGCTGGACGACGAGGCGCGGCTCACCAACTGCTATGTAAATGACCTTTTCATTGAGTATGCGCCGGTGGACCGGGAGAACAGCGCCGAATACGAGGGCGACGGATACAGTATCACTCTTCAGGTCAGCGCAGTGGAGACCCTGGAGTGCCTCCGGGAGGCCGGAGTACTGGACGAGACCCATATACTGGAGACCCAGGCGGAACACCAGCAGACCGAATGGCTGGAGCGCCGGGCTGAGGAACTGTTCTGGGAAGAGAATATGCGCATGGCGCCTGCGGCGGCGGAGCAGTGACCGCCTGAGCCGCGGTCATCCATCAGAAAAAGGCCCCCGGAATGCTGTGAACAGCATTCCGGGGGCCTTTCTCTGACAAGAGAGATCATGCGCCAAAGCCAGACTGCTCCGACAGCCACTGCAGCGCAAGGCGCAGCAACTGCCCGTAGTCGGCGGCGGTGGCGTCAGCCAGCGAGACGGCCTGCGGGAGACTGCCGGCGGTCAGTCCGACCACAAACATCCCGGCCCGCTTCCCGGCTAGGATGCCGGGCGGAGAGTCCTCCACCACCATGCAGTCCTCGGGGCGCGCCCTTAAGAAACGGGCGGCATGCAGATAGGGGTCGGGGGCGGGTTTCCTCCGCGGGGCCGATTCGCCCCCCAGCACTACGTCGAAAAGTGGCAGCAGGGAAAAGCGGTTCAGCGCGTCCAGGACCTCCCGGCACTGGGTGGAGGACACCAGACCGGTTTTGGCGCCACGCTCTTTCACGGTACGGAGGAAGTGCTCCAGGCCGGGGAAAGGGCGCAGGCCCTCCGCCTCCAGATAGAGCCCCCGGCAAGTCCGCGCCAGCGCCCTTTGGCAGGCGGCCGCAGAGAGAGGCAGCTCAAAGCGCCTCGCCAGCCGCCGGGCGGCGTCGCGGTTGCTCACTCCACTCAGATCCAAAAGCGCCTCGGCCTGCACCTCGATCCCCTGCTGTTTTAAGAAACGCCTGATGTAGGCAAGACGTACCATTTCACTGTCCAGGAGTACGCCGTCCATATCCAGAAGAATCGTTTTCAATGCTTTTCCTTCTTTCTGTTGCGCTGTGCTGTGGCCCCCCTTTTTTGACGGCGGAGGGGGACGCCTCCCCTGCGGGACACGAAAAAGACAGAGCAGAGGATGAGACCACGGCCCAGCGACGTAAGGGGGAGAGCGGGTCGCGGAAGACCAGTGTGCTGACCGCCGGCCCCAGCATGTTGATCGCTGTAGCCGCGGAGGCCACAACGTCGCGTGTCCCCAGGGCAAAGAGCACAATGGAGCTTATGTTGCAGAGCTGGTTCAGCAGGGTAAACAGATACGCCCGAGGTTGCTGCATGGTAAGTACTAGTACATTTATTCATGTATATATAAGTATAATTAAGCTACAAATTGAATAATAGTCGATTTCTTGGATAAAGTCAACATATTTTTTGAAGCTTTTTTTGGTTTTATTTGGACTTGCTTAAGGATTAAAAGAAAGACTGAAAAAATCCCTTGACAAACTATCCGGGTTGATATATCTTGTATATACAAGTAAAAATAGATTGACCAAAGCTGTTCTTTTGCGCTCCCACACTTTTTGTCAGAAAGGAATTTGCCTTATTATGAAAATTGCAATTGGCAACGATCAGCATGGATTGGCCTATAAACAAATGCTTTTGAGCACTTTCGCAGAGCACGAGTTTGTCGATATGGGCTCCTACGATACCCAGGCGGTGAGCTATCCCGCCATTGCAGAGGCCGTTGCCCGCAAGGTGGCTTCCGGGGCGTGTGAGCGCGGCATCCTCATCTGTGGGACTGGTATCGGTATGGCCATGGCGGCCAACAAGATCAAGGGCGCATATGCCGCGGTCTGTCACGATATCTACTCCACACAGCGCTCCATCCTTTCCAATGACGCCAACATCCTCTGCATGGGGGCATTAGTGATCGGACAGAAAACGGCGGAGGAGTTGGTGCGCCTGTGGCTGCCGCTGCGCTTTGATCCCAGCAGTCCGTCTGCGGCCAAGGTGGCCCAGCTCCGCCAGCTGGAAGAGGTGTGACATGAAACCGTTTGACCGTGAAGCGCTGGAGCGGAGCGCCTTCCATATCAGGAGCAACATCGTGCGGACCATTGCCAGCAACGGTGAGGGGCACGCCGGCGGCGCGCTCTCCGCTGCGGATATCCTGGCGGTGCTCTACTTCGCTGTAATGGACTATGATCCGGAGGACCCCGTCCACCGCGACAAGCTGCTGCTCAGCGGCGGACACAAGTGCCTGGCCCTCTATGGAGCGATGGTGGAACTGGGGGTGCTGGAGCCGGAGCTGCTGAAAACCTATAACCAATTGGGGACCCTCTTTCCCGGACACCCGGACGCCACAAAGTTGCCCTGCCTGGATTTTTCCACAGGTTCTCTGGGGCACGGCCTGCCGCTGGGCTGCGGCTATGCCCTGGCGGCAAGAAAGGCAGGTCTGCCGTACCGTACTTACGTATTGATGGGTGACGGAGAACAGGGGGAGGGCACCAACTGGGAGGCGGCGGCCTTCGCCGCTCACAATCATTTGGATAATCTGGTGGCGATCCTGGATGAAAATACCCTTCAGATCAATGGACGCACCAGCGAGATCTGCAAGCCCACCTCCTATGAGTCCCGATATGCTGCGTTTGGGTGGGCAGTAAGGCCGGTCCCCGGGCATGACGTTGGGGCCCTGTATGACGCCTTCGCACAGATCCCTCTGGAGCCGGGAAAGCCCACGCTCCTGGTGGCCAAGACCACAAAGGGAAAGGGGATATCCTTTCTGGAGGATCAGCAGAAGTATCACCATTGGAACCCGGATGCGGGCGAAGCGGCCCGCGCCCTGGAGGAACTGGATGCCCGTGCGGCGGAAAGGGGTTGGTAAGCATGTGTTTGCGGGATCCCCGAAAGGCATTTGAGGCCAAGCTCCTGGAGCTGGGAAAAGACAATGAAGCGATTGTGGCGATTTCCTGTGACTCCGCCTCCGGCGGCGGCCTGGGCGCCTTTTTCCAGGCCTATCCCAATCGGAGCGTGGAGGTCGGCATCAGCGAACAGACCGCTGTGGGAATCAGCGCGGCGATGGCGCGTCAGGGCTTTATTCCGGTGGTCGTCGCCATCGACCCCTTCCTTACCATGCGGGCCTATGAGCAGATCCGGGATGACGTGGGTTATATGCACACCAATGTCAAACTGGTGGCCTCCGGCGGCGGTCTGGCCTATTCCACACTGGGGTCCACCCATATGGCTCTGGAGGACGTGGCCCTGATGCGCACCGTTCCCAATCTGGTGGTCCTCTGTCCCGGCGACGCCGACGAGGTGGAGTTCTGCCTGGAGGAGGCCATAAAGATAGACGGTCCCGTTTTTATCCGGATGCCCCGTCAGGCCAAGGAGCCGCCTGCAAAGCGGACGCAGCGAAAGATGGAGCTGGGCAGGGGGGAGGTACTGGTGGACGGCGGTGTAGCCGCGGCACTCTTTACCTATGGGCCCAGCACGGCCGAGGCTGTAGAGGCGGCAGAGATCCTGCAGGAGCAGGGGGTATCGATGTCGGTAATCAATTTCACCACCTTAAAGCCGCTGGACGAAGAATTGATCCGACACTACGCGTCCTCCGCCAAAAAGGTTTTTGTCTTGGAGGAGCACGCACCCAACGGCGGGCTGGGCTCGGCGGTGGCCGATGTGCTGGCGCGGAGCGGAATATCCGTGCCGCTGAAGGTCTTTTGCGTACCGGAGGGGGCGAAGCAGACCGGGCCGTATGAGGCACTGTTGAACTATTACGGCATCTCCGGAAGCGCCGTGGCCCGACGGGTCATGTCGGTCCTCTCCGGCGACTGATGCCCGCCCATGACGCTGTAATGTAATGCATTGGAAATAAGTATTAAGTATTAGGGGGACAAACAGAATGACAGTAAACTACCGTAGCCAGGGCGAGGGCACGCTTGGCCTCCACTTCCCACTGACCGCTCTGGGAGCGGGTGCGGCCAAAGGTGAGGAGGCATATATCGAGCGGGTGAAGGACCTGTGCCTGGAGCCGCAGCTTTTCTCTCTGCTGGAGGGGAAAGTGAAGTATCTGGCAGCCACGCCCCGGTTCAAGGATGTCATCCAGACCTTTGCGGTTCCCGCTGGAGAGACGCCCGCCGGGTTTCGCATCGAGAGCACGCTCCAGGAGGACGGACTTTTACTGATTGATTTAGTCCGCGATATCTCTTATGATAAAAACGGAGTGAAACGGCCTACCGGTATCCTCTACTCTGCCGACTCCGCCAACCCTTACGAGGTGGCGCCCATCGCCCCGTTGCTTGCAAACCTCACCTGCAATCCCGGCATCGTATACGACCTGTTTATCAACAATCCCAAGGCCAATGTAGGGAATGCGTTCCATACCCGCGACGAGGTCATGACTGAGCTGGGACGTATTCTGGGACCCGGCTGTGACATCAGCGTGGAGCTCAACAACCCCTTTGAGGAGGACTTTGACAAAATCCTGGAGGAATGTGAGACCTTCAAGAGCATTCTCTCGGAATACCGGCTGGTGGTCAAGGTCCCCCACACCGGCCCTGTCAACCCCAACAATGTACATGAGCTGCTGGAGGGCGACAAGAAGCTCTCCACCCGGTACGACCAGGCGTCCACCGCGGACGCCCTGCGCGGCCACAATCTGGCACTCAGGCTCAGGGAGCACGGATACCGCATCAATTATACCCTGATGTTTGAGCCCTATCAGACCGCCATGGCACTACAGGCAAAGCCCTATTTCATCAACAGCTTTGTCCGGCATCGCGCCAAACAGTCCTCTGCCATCAAGGTGCTGCTGGACTGCTATGACCGGACGGAGGACCGCAAATATCTGGAGGCGCTGCGGGCGGAACTTCTGGCCAACGATTACCTCAGCAGCGGGGAGGCGGACCGGGATCTGCTGGATGTGCTGAAGCTGGGCCGGGATGTCCTCAGATACCGCAATTTTGAGAACCCCGAAGGGGCCGATGGGCTGGACGGCGTGCGCCATAACCTCCGTCTCCTGCGCCAGACCAACCTGCCGGATACACGCCTGATTATCTGCTCCATGGAGGGCGAGTATAACTACCCCGACATCGACAACCTGATGGCCGACCCCGCCTATGCAGATATGGTGGACCGGGTGGTCATCACAGCAGAGCCCCAGTATCTGGCGCGGTTTACCGCCACCAACCAGGTGGTCTCGTATCAGCGCCGCTTTATGAACGCCGCCAACGGTCAAAAGTAGGAAACACAATATTTGAGAAGGGAGCCGTCTATGAACGAAAAGCTGATGGGCGTGTTCGCCCCCATCACGACCCCGTTCACCGCTGATGGGACCGTGGATTACAGCGGACTGGAGCACAATGTCCGCGCCTATGCCAAAAGCGGGCTGAAGGGGTTCCTGGCCCTGGGCTCCAACGGAGAGAACAAAAGCCTCACCAATGAGGAGAAGCTCAAGGTCCTGGAGATCATCTGTACCTGTAAGAGAGAGGACCAGGTGGTGATGGCCGGCTGTATCTTTGAGTCCACTTTCGAAACCATCGAGATGGCACATAGAATGGAGGCCTATCACCCGGATTTCCTCACCCTGCTGCCTCCCAACTATTTCAAAAAGCAGATGACCGACGATGTCCTCTGCCGCTATTTTACGGATGTGGCGGAGGCCGTTCACACCCCATGCCTGGTCTACAACGCGCCGCAGTATGCCGGCGGTGTGGGCCTGTCCATCCCGCTCATCAAGCGGGTCGCCCAGCATCCCAATATCGTGGGCGTGAAGGACAGCTCGACCGGCAATATCGAGAGCATCCTGTTTGCGGTCCGGAATCACTTTGACGTGATGGCCGGCTCCATCAACAACTTTTTCATGGGAATGATCACCGGCGCCTCTGGGGGCGTGCTCTCCCTGGCGGATTCTTTCCCCGACATAACGGTGGAGCTTTACCGCCTGCTGGCCTCCAAGCACTACGACAAGGCGGTGGCCCTCAATGACCGGATCCTTCAGATCAATAAGATCGTGTCCGGAAAAGGCGGTGTGGCCGCCGTGAAGTATGCCATGGACCTCAACGGCCTTGTGGGAGGATATCCCAGGCTGCCCCTGCTGCCCCTTGCGGAGGAGGACAAGGCGGGGATCCAGGAAAAACTGGCGGCGGAGGGACTGCTCTGACTCTTGTGGGACGCAGATCTACTACCATAAAAATAGGAGGCATATGTTATGGCAAAGTATGATTTCATGAGCTTTGGCGAAGCGATGGTCCGGTTTACACCTCCCGGCCACGACAGACTGGGACAGGCGGAGGAGCTCCAGCTGGGGATCGCGGCGGCGGAACTCAACTGCTGTGTGAATATCTCCAACCTGAGCCGAAAGCTGCTCAAACCTCAGCTCAAGACCGGCTTTGTGACCAAGCTGGTGGACGCCTGGGACGGAGACTACATCATCAAGCACGCTCAGATGCATGGCGTGGATATGTCCAATGTGGTGGTCTCTCCGTATGACAAGATCGGACGGAACGGGCGCAACGGCAAATGTTTTATTGAGGTGGGCATCGGTCCCCGTCCCAGCTATCAGACCTATGACCGCGGACACTCCGCGGTGGCCATGATCCAGCCCGGGGACATCGATTGGGAGTCTGTGCTGGATACCCGCTGGTTCCACACGACCGGCATTATCACCGCCGTGGGCGAGCATACCGCCACCGAGGTGGCCGCCGCGCTGCGGGCGGCCAAGAAGAACGGCGCGACCACCAGCTATGATCTGAATTTCCGCTCCACGCTCTGGTCCAGGGAGGATGCCCAGAAAGCCATGGTGGAGATCATGCCCTACGTGGATGTCGTCATCGGCAACGAAGAGGACTTCGAGACCATGCTGGGGATCAAGGCCGACAATACCGACCAGAACTTTTCCAAGCTGGATCCCGAGAGCTACTGCGGAGTGGCCCAGAAGGTCATGGAGAAGTACCCCAATGTGATCTGTGTGGGCACCTCGCTCCGCGAGGTCACCTCCGCATGCCTGAACAACTGGCGGACCGTGATGATGACGCGCAACGGCTTCTTCGTCTCCCGCAAGTACGACAATATCGAGATCTATGACCGTGTGGGCGGCGGTGACAGCTTTGCCTCCGCCTTGATCTGGGGCTTCCTGGAGGGCCATCCGGAGCAGGAGGTCATTGATTTTGCAGCAGCTTACTCCGCGCTGTGCCACACCATCCGCAATGACTGGAATCTGGTCACCACGGAGGAGGCCTACGATGTGATGAAGGGCGGCAGCGCGCGAGTGAAGCGCTGAGCGCAGCTCTGAATGAGTTTGCATGCTCTCTTTCCCTGTGTGGAGACCTTGTTTACACGGAAAACCCCGCCGGCATCCTCTGGATGCAGGCGGGGTTTTCCGTGTGCAAAACCGAAGTTAAAACTCCAGCGTAATTTTGATTTTTTCCCCCCGAAAGGCGACCTTGCTGTATTCAAAAGTCAGGCCGTCCTCGTTCTGAATCACATCCTGTAAGAGAAGAAGGGGCTGGCCGGGCGCAATATTGAGGAGATCCGCTTCGTGGGCGGTGGCGGGGACGGACTCCAGCGTCTCTATGGTCTTTGCCCGGTGCAGGCCGTAGTCCTGACTCAAGATGGTGCACATCTGCTCTGTGGCGATGTCATGACGCCCCAGATCCGGGCACAGTTCGGCGGGAATATAGGAAGTGTGCACGCTAAGAGGAGTCTTTTTGAGATACCGCAGCCGGCGGACCACAAAAAAGACAGGACTTTTGATCCCGGAAAATTTGGAAAAGGTCTTTTTGTCCAGCGTCTCTTTCGTGATAGACAGGACCCGGGTGGAGACCTCATAGCCCATTTTTTCCAACTGCTCCCGAATTCCAGCGTAAGACAGAGACTGCGCCACGATCTTGGGCTCGGCGACATAGGTGCCCTTGCCTGGGATACGGAAAAGAACCTCTTCCTGCACCAGCTTCGTGATGACGTTGCGCACCGTGGTGCGGCTGATGCCGTACATATGGCTCAATTCATTTTCGGAAGGGATCAGAGCTCCGGGGCTCCACTCACCAGAATCCAATTTCCCCCAAAATAACTCTTCCATTTGAACATAGAGTGGCTTCGCGCTTGCTTTATCAAGAAGCATCTCTCTCCCCCATTTCTAATTGCTGGTGAGCCGGGGTTACGGCACTGCCAACCGCGCGTGTGTTCCCATTCCGTGCATCTGAAACTTTCAAAAAATATTCAGATAAACCGGTATAAACTCATATATACAGGGTGGAGTAAAATATACATTTCCTGTATGCAGAGTGCGCCGGCTCCGCTCAGGAAAATAGGGCTCACCAATCCCCTTTGTATATTTTTTATCATACATCAAAAAGCCATTATTTGCAAGCGTCGATTGTGAGGGTGTAAAAAACACACTTATGGACACAGGGGATATCTTGTGCAATTTGAAGCGTGAGAGAAAGAAAGGGCGGGGCGGATTTGTGTGCCGGCGTCTCCAAGCGAGCTGTGCTGTGTAAAGAAAACATGAACTTGACGGCTTTCCCGTTGTGTTTTTGGAAAAAGGGTGGTATATTGAAAAGCGTCTATTGCGACGGTTAAGGAGAGTTATGAAATGAAACTTGGAACAAAGATGCTCAGCGCGGTCACCGCGGGGCTGGTTCTGGCCGCCTCTCTGGCGGGCTGCTCCAGCGGGGCGGCCACCGCTACTCCCACCCCGATCCCCCTGCCCGAGGGGGTGCCGGAGGACGTGATTCTGGAGGCGGCGGGGATCGCCAAGGACACCCCCCTCATCACTGTGGACGGCGCAGGTGTGCCGGCGGAAGAGCTCCTCTATTGGGTCACCTATTCTGCAGATCAGTATGCTCAATGGGGGATGACCGACCTCTCTATGGATATGGGTAGCGGGCAGACACTGGGGTCATATTATCTGGACAGCGCGGTGGAAAACGCGACCCTCTATCAGGTGGTACGCAATCACGCGGAAGAGCTGAAAATGGGTTGGAACGAGGCAAATGAGGCCGACTACGAAGCGCAACTGTCCCAGTTGAAGTCCAGTCTGGCCGCCCAGATGGGGGTTGGCACCGCCTCCGACGGCGAGTCCGCCAGCCCCGATCCTGAGATAGCTGCAAAGACGGACGCGGAATATGTCCGGTTCCTGGCCTATATGGGCCTGTCGGAAAACAGCTTTTTCCACATCAACGAGGTCTCCTATCTTTTCCAGAATCTGCGGGAGGGGCTCTATGGGACTAAGGGCACGGAGGCTCCCGACGGGGAAAAGATCGACGCAGCAGGCGTGCTCCACGCCAAACATATCCTCATCAAGGCGATCCCTGTCACCGACGAGTCCGGTAACGTGACCGACGACGGTATGGCATCCGCCCTGGAGAAAGCCAACGCGCTCTATGATGAGATCACGGTGGCGGAGGACCCCATGACCCGCTTTGAAGAACTGATGAATGAGAACAGCGAGGATGTGGATTCCAGCGGAAATGTGAACGGCGGAGCCGACGGCTATACCTTTGGCCCGGGCGAGATGGTGACCGAGTTTGAGGAGGGCACCGCCGCGCTGGCGGTGGGGGAGATCAGCCAGCCCATCCAGAGCGACTACGGCTACCATATCATCCTCCGTCTGGATGCCGACAATGAGGCCGGCCAGAGCAAGTACGCGGACATAAAGATGAACGAGCTGGTGGACCAGTGGATGGAGGAGGCCAAGGTGGAGCGCACCGAGGCGCTGGACGGCTTGGACGTGCAGGCTTTCTACGATACCCTTGCGGAGCTCCGGCAGACCATGACCGCCGCCGCTGAGGCCGAGGACGCCCCCGCGGTCACCGATGCCCCTGTGGAGACGGGAACACCCGCCCCTACCGCTACTCCGGTGGGCTGAGAAGATAAAGATGACCGGGCGGACAGCAAGTGCTGTCCGCCCGGTTTTTTGATGCGTCTATGCGCCGTCCCTCTTATTTATGACCACAATCGTCCGTCACGCTTCCCTTGGAAAGGGGACAAGCGGGGCGCTATACTTTGGGACAACCAGAATGTGGAAAAGAGGAGACGGTACTTATGAGCGCGTGGCATGCAAAGCGCACCGAGGAGGTGCTCAAAGAGCTGGGAACCGGCAGGAGATCGGGCCTTTCGGAGGCGGAAGCCGGAAAACGGCTGGGACGGTATGGCCGCAACGAGCTGGAGCACCAAGAGCCGGATGGGATGCTCAGACGTTTTCTGGCCCAGATGCGGGACCCGATGATCCTGGTCCTGCTCGCCGCCGCCATACTCTCCCTGCTGGCGAGCGGCGGGGAGGACTGGATCGACGCGGTGATCATTCTGGTCATCGTGGTGGTCAACGCCATCATCTCCATCTCCCAGGAGGACAGTGCCGAAAAGGCCCTGGAGGCCCTGCGGAATATGTCGGCCCCTCTGGCCAAGGTGATACGGGACGGAGGGCTGCGCCGGGTGGAGACGGCCCTTCTGGTCCCGGGGGATATCCTTCAACTGGAGGCCGGGGACCTGGTGCCCGCCGACGCCCGGGTGCTGGAGGCGCACAGCCTCAAGGCAGACGAGTCCTCCATGACGGGGGAGTCGGTTCCTGTGAGCAAGGAGGCGTGTGGAGCCCTGCCCGCGGATACCCCGCTGGGGGACCGGAGAAACATGCTCCTTTCCGCCACGGTGATCACAGGAGGAAACTGCACTTGTGTGGTCACGGGCACGGGGATGGACACGGAAGTGGGGCGCATTGCCGGAATGCTGATGGAAGAGGGAGATGGAGAGACCCCCCTCCAGCGAAAGATGGCGGAGATCTCCAAGACGCTCTCGTTCGTCTGCCTGTGCGTGTGCGCGGTGATGTTCGGCGTAGGACTCCTCCAGGGCAAGGAACTGCTGGACATGTTTATGACTGCGGTCTCCCTGGCGGTGGCGGCCATACCCGAGGGACTCCCGGCCATTGTTACCATCGTGCTGGCTCTGGGGGTGCAGCGGATGGTAAAGCGGGGCGCCATCGTCAAGCGTCTCCCCGCGGTAGAGACCCTGGGCTGCGCCGGGGTCATCTGCTCGGACAAAACAGGTACCCTCACGCAGAACAAGATGACGGTGGTGGACATATGGACCATCGGCGGCCGGCACAGGCAGGAGTGTCTGACCATTGGGGCGCTGTGCAACGACACGGTGCTCACCTACAGCCCCGGCGGAGAGATCGCCACCGCCGGGGATCCCACCGAGGCCGCGTTGGCGGCAGCGGCCTGGCGGGAAGGGCTGGACAAGAATGAGCTGGAGCGGAGCCAGCCCCGGCGGGCGGAGCTCCCTTTCGATTCGGAGCGGAAGCTGATGAGTACGGTCCATCCCTTGGCAGGGGGCGGGTTTCGGGTAATGGTAAAGGGGGCCCCGGACGTGCTCCTGGACCGGTGCAGGACCGCCCTGGGGCGGGTGGGGAAGACGCCCCTCAACGGCCCCCTGCGCCGGGACATCCTCCGCGCCAATGAGGATATGGCACAGCGGGCCCTTCGGGTGCTGGGAACGGCCTATCAGGATATTCCCGCACTGCCCGAGCGGCTGGACTCCGATGTTCTGGAGCGGGGGCTCACCTTTGTGGGGCTTGCGGGGATGATCGATCCGCCGCGGCCCGAAGTGAAGCGGGCCGTGGAGCAGTGCTATGGGGCGGGCATCCGCCCCGTCATGATCACCGGAGATCACCGGCTGACAGCTCTGGCCATCGCCAAGGAGTTGGGGATCTTCCGGCCCGGAGACCTGGCGGTCACCGGGGAGGACCTGGACTTCATGCCCCAGGAGATGCTGGAGCAGGACGTAGAGAAATTCTCAGTTTACGCCCGCGTGTCCCCGGAGCACAAGATGCGAATCGTGAAAGCCTGGCAGAAGCGGGGCAAGGTCGTGGCCATGACGGGGGACGGGGTCAATGACGCCCCGGCCCTCAAGGCCGCCGATATCGGATGCGCCATGGGCCTGTCCGGTACCGACGTGGCAAAAGGCGCATCCGATATGATCCTGACCGACGACAATTTTGCCACCATCGTTTCCGCGGTGGAGCAGGGCCGGGGGATCTACGCCAACATCAAAAAGGCCATCCATTATCTGCTCTCCTGCAACATTGGAGAGATTATCACCATCTTTTTTGCCACGGTGCTGGACTTTGCGCAGATGCCGCTGGTGCCGGTGCAGCTGCTGTGGCTCAATCTGGTCACGGACTCCCTGCCCGCACTGGCTCTGGGGATGGAGCCGGTAGAGGAAGGGATCATGAAGGAGAGGCCCCGGGCCGCCCACGAGAGCCTTTTTGCCCATGGGTTCGCGTTCCGCCTGGCCTGGCAGGGGGCCATGGTGGGGCTCCTTACCCTTGCGGCCTATATGCTGGGGGAGCATGTGCTCGGTACGCCGGGCGCGGCGGACGGAGTGGCCAACACCATGGCCTTTGCCACGCTGACCATGTGTCAGCTCTTCCATGCCTTCGACGTGCGCAGCGAGCACCACTCCCTGCTGCACATCGGGATCTTTTCCAACAAGGCCATGAACAAGGCATTTCTGGTGGGCATGGCCATGCAGCTCGCCGTGCTGTGCCTGCCGCCTTTGCAGTTGGTGTTCGACACAGTGCCCCTGGATGCGGCGGAGTGGGCCTGCGTACTGGCTTTGGCCGTGGCTCCCGTGGTGATCTGTGAAATCGGAAAACGATGGGGCAGACGGGAGGGTTCCCATCCCGCAAGCTCCGGGAGGAGATAAAAAACGCCCGTCCGGCTTTAGCCGGACGGGCGTTTGCAATTGCTGAAAGAGAGAGCAGACTTTTCCTGAGAGAGACTTACTCGGCGGCTCGGTTCTGCTTCCGCCAGGCGTCCAGCACGGCACAGAACACCAGGGAGAGATAGGTCTCCTCCTCATTGGCGCTGCGGCTGGTGAGGGCGATGGGCACTTTGGCGCCCACCACTGCGCCGCAGGTGACGGCATGGGCATGGATGAGCCAACTCTTGACCAGCGTGTTGGCGGTGGACAGGTCGGGGGCGATGATGCCGTCAAAACCGCCGCCGCTCCAGGGACAGTCATAGTGCTTCAGGCGGGCGGCCTCCTTGCTGAGAATGAGGTCGTAGGAGATGGGACCCCACAGCTCACAGTCGGCAAAGGGCTTTTGCTTCTGCTCGGCGACCAGACGCTGGGCCTCCACCGTGTCCTGCATGTGGAAGGTCACGTTCTCCACCAGGGACAGCAGAGCCAGCTTGGGATCCTCATAGCCGAAGGCCTTCAGGGCATCGGCGGTATTCTTGATGATGGCCTTTTTCTGAGTCATATTGGGATGGATGACCACGGTCATGTCGGAAAGGGCCAGCAGCTTGGGGTACTCGGGCAGAGAGCACAGGGAGACATGGCTCATCAGCCGCTCGGTCCGCAGGCCGTTTTTGCCGTCCAGCACCGGCATCAGAAAATCACGGGTGGGGATGTTGCCCCGCATCAGAACATCTCCGTCTCCGGAGTTGATGATGTCGATGGCCGCCTGGGTAATGTTGTGTCCGGGAGGGGTATCCACCATGGTGTAGGGTTCCTTCTCCAGACCGAACTGCTCCAGCACCGTCATGGTGCGGGCGCGGTCGCCCACCAGCACAGGCTGCACAAGGCCCTTCTCCTGGGCGGCGAAGATGCCCTTGAGCATGTTCTCACCGTCAGAACCGGCCAGGATCACCCGCATGGGGCGGGACATCTTCGGGACGCGCTCCAGGATCGCGTCAAAGTTTTTCAGTTCCATTCTGTCATCTCCGATTCTTTATCCGACTCGCCGCAGGGGCGGGATTCAGGTTACAATTCAGTATACCGTATTTCCCGGGCAAAGACAAGAAGAAAAGAGGCCGAAGCCGGCGTAAAAATGAAGGAATGGGGCCTGAGGTCTGTTTAAAACTGCAAACACGCCCGACACCGGACCTTTTGCGCCCTGGAAGGCGCCGTTTCCCCCTGCAATTGAAATCCGTCCCTTGCGGTAAACCGGCGCCCGGGAGGGCAAGGACCCCTCGGTGCCGGGCATATTGCGAATATACAAACAGGCCCTAAGCAATACGGACGCTCCGCGACAGCGCGCCACGGGCGGCCAGTGCCAGCAGGAAGGTGGCCCCGCCGCCCAGGAGGACCGCCAGCCAGGGAGCAGGCGCCAGGACATCGAACAGCGCACCGTACAGGGCCTGGCCCGCCGGCATCGCACAGACGGAGACGGTGGTGACCAGAGCGCCCACTTTGCCCAGCAGCGGGGCGGGGGTCTGCATTTGAAGAAAGGTCTGCGCCGAGATGGTGAAGAGTGCGGCACAGGTGAGGCCCAGCCCCATGCAGAGCAGGAGCGCGCCATAGGAGACCAGGGGCGGGACCGGAAGGACCAGGGCAACGGTGACGGGGAGCAGGAGCAGTGCGTTGCACAGGAGATAGCGGTGGGAGGACTCGAAACGGATTTGCCCCACAGTGGTGGCGGAGAGAAGGCCGCCTAGGATGGAGCCCAGGCCCAGGGCCGCCTCGGCCAGCCCGTAGAGCTGGTCGGAGAGGCCTAGGTGTACCTTGACCAGATAGGGTAGGCCTACGGTAAAGAGGGAGGAGAGAAACAGATTGATGAGGGCCACGATACCCAACAGCCGGAGGAGGGCAGGGTAGTCCCGGGAGAGAAAGCGAAAGGCAACGGCCAGGTCGTCCCTGGCCTGGATCAGGAGGGGTGCGGTGCGGGGCTGGGGCGTAAAGGGGATGTGAAGAAAAAGCTCCAGCACGGCGGAGCCGAAAAAGCATCCGGCGGAGACGGCCAGAATCGGATAGATCCCGAAAAAGCCCATGAGGATGCCCCCGAGGACGGGGCCCAGCAGCCCGGTCAACGCCTGCACCTGGAGCACAACGCCGTTGGCGGCGGTCAGGCGCTCCTCCGCAACCAGAGTAGGGACGCTGGCCTGGACAGAGGGCTGATAGACCGCCTGAATGAGGGAGAGAAGCACCATGAAGAGCGTGACGGCGGCCAGATTGCCTGAGCGGGCAAAGAGCGCGTCGAAGAGAAGGATGAACGCACAGGTAGAAAAATCCAGGATCACCATGATGCGTGCCCGGGGCATCCGGTCGGCCAGAATACCGCCCAATGGGGAGAGCAGAGCGGTGGGGACCATGGAGAGGGCCAAAATGCCGCCGAAAACAGCGGCCGAGCCGGTAAGCGCCAACACATGGAGAGAGAGGGCAAAGCGGAGGATGGCGTTTCCGAAGAGAGAGATGATCTGACCCACGGTCATCAGGGTAAAGTCGCGGGTGAAGAGGCGGGAAGCAGGCATAGAGAAGACTCCTTTCAATTAAATACCGACGGTTGGTATGTAAATGAGAGAGAAAAATCCCGGCGGCAGGGCCGGGAATTTTTCACGCAGGGCCGCGAATACAGGGATGAGGCCTTGTCCGGTTGGGGCAGCTTACAGTCCAGGCCGGTGAGCTTCTCCTAGCGCTGGGAGAGCTCCACCTGAAGCGGAGGGCATCCCCTCCTCCGGCGGAGGGGGCTGGGAGGGAAGGGAGAGGATGCGTTCGTAATAGGCCTGGCAGACCGAAAGCAGGTGGTCGTCCAGAACGGGCAGACCCATATGGTCGGTAAGATCCTTCAAAAAGTGCATTTTGGACATAAAATCCTCCCGCGTGGAGGAGAAAACGCCCACCCACAGATTCATGAGGATCATAAAGGCCTCCGAGAACTCCTTGGGCTGGGCCACGGCGATGGAGCCATCGGCAATGCCCTCCCGGATCAGGGCCTCCAAAAAGGGGCCGGAGTCCGCTACGGAGGCGCGCAGCGTCAGGGTCAGCAGCTTTGGGTCCATGGCGGTGGAGCTGGTGAGCCGATCCAGATCCAGCTTACCGGGATCGGAGAGCAGGCGGAGCAGAACCTGCCGGACCTTCTCCAGTCCTGTGAGGGAACTGTCCAGCCGGATGCCCCGAAACCAGCCCATCTCGTCATAGTACCGGTCGGTCAGCTTGTCTAGGATGTCCTCCTTGGACTTGAAATGGTGGTACACCGCGCCCTTTGACATGCCCAGGGCATCGGTGATGTCCTGAATGGTGGTGTGGTCGTAGCCTTTTTCCCGAAACAATCGATGGGAGACATCCAGGATTTTTTTTACCGTCTCCTCCGGGTATTTGTTGCGGGCCATGGGGGCCCCTCCTTTATATACATACCGTTGGTATGTTTAATATATATCGCAGCTCCCGTCTTGTCAAGGGGAAAATATCCGCGCACGAAAAGGCCCGGACGGGGCGGAGACCACGTCCGGGCCAAGCTGCGGGAGACGATCAGAGCGCCCCTTCGCCGCGGGCGGCGATCTCCGCCTGGGCCCTGGCTTCCAGCTCGGCGGCCTCTTCCTGGGGGACCTCACGGATGAGGATGAAGGGGGTGAGCTGGCGGACCTGGCCGGCCGGGTTGTCGCCGATGAGGCGGGAGAGCGTTTCATCCGGCCAATCCCGCAGGGCGTCGCATTTTCCCAGGATCTCCTGGGCCAGGGCATTGGCGTCCACGATCATAGATACCACGCCCGTCTCCTGAAAGACCTTGTTGCACACGCCGTCCGGATCGGCGGGGATGCGGATACCCATTTCGGCGTACTCTTCAATATCGTGGCCGAAGAAGCCGTCCAAGCCATAGACCTCGTCTCCGGCAATTTTGTAGAAGGTGCCGTGGACGCCGCGGAGCTTGTCGATGGCGGCGCGGAAAGCGGCCCACAGGATCTTGGGGGCGCCGCACTGGTTGATGGCAAACTGCATCTTATAGGGGACGCCGGCGCCGGGGCCGGCCTTGGTCTGGGCCACAAAGCGGCAGAGGATCCTGGCCAGCAGGCCGGGCTGAACATCCTGGGCGTAGACCACCCGCTTTTGGCACAGGGCCACGATCTTCTCGCTGACCGAGACGATGTCGCCGCTCTGCCAGAGGGGGACCACATACTGCCGCACCAGCGCGTCATAATCGTCGCCCACATTGACAAAGGGGATCTGAATGGCGTGGCGGGCATAGGTCTTGCCATCCACCTCAATGATGAGCTTTTTCGTTGCGTTGACGTAAAAATCTTTCGCTTCCATAGCCGCTCCCTCTTTTGTATTCCCTCCGGCAGGGCGCCGGAGTACACGCATGCATCAAAAATAAGGCCGGGCCCCCGCACAGGCGGGGGCCCGGCTACACCCTTTAAAAGTATATCCGTTTTGCCGTGAAAATCAACCCTTAATCCTCTTTTTTGGCAGAAAGTGCCTCGTGAATGGCCTTGGCGGCCCTCTTGCCTGCGCCCATGGCCAAAATCACAGTGGCCGCGCCGGTCACCGCGTCGCCCCCGGCATAGACATGCGGCCGGGTGGTCTCCATGGTGTCCTCGTGGACGACGAGGCATCCCTTCCGATTGGTTTCCAGGCCCGGGGTGGTGGAGCGGATCAGAGGATTGGGCGTGGTGCCCAGACTCATGATGACGGTGTCCACGTCCAGCACGAACTCGCTGCCCGGCACCTCCACCGGGCGGCGGCGTCCGGACGCGTCGGGCTCACCCAGCTCCATTTTGATACACTCCATTCCGGCTACGCTTCCCTTGCCGTCGGAGAGAATCCTGGTGGGATTATTCAAAAGATGAAACTCGATCCCTTCCTCCCTGGCGTGGTGGATCTCCTCGTTCCGGGCGGGCATCTCCGCTTCGCTGCGGCGGTAGACCACATATACATGCTCGGCACCGATGCGCTTGGCACACCGGGCGGCGTCCATGGCCACGTTTCCGCCGCCCACCACGGCCACGGCCCTGCTTTTTTTGATGGGCGTGTCGTATTCCTCCAGATAGGCCTTCATGAGATTGACACGAGTGAGATATTCATTGGCGGAGTAGACCCCACTGAGCGTCTCGCCGGGGATACCCATAAACATGGGCAGGCCCGCGCCAGAACCCACAAATACGGCCTGGTAGCCCTGTTCAAAGAGTTCGTCGATGGTGATGGTCTTGCCGATGACGGTATCCAGCCTCAGCTCCACGCCCATATCCAGAATGCCCTCCACCTCATGGCGGACAATCTCCTTGGGCAGCCGGAATTGGGGAATGCCGTAGACCAATACGCCACCGGCGGTGTGGAAGGCCTCGAAGATCGTGACGGCATAGCCCAGCTTGCCCAGGTCGGAGGCGCAGGTGAGCCCGGCGGGGCCGGAACCCACCACCGCCACTTTGACGCCGTTGGAGGCGGGCTTGGCGGTTTTCTCCGTACCGTGCTCCCGATACCAGTCGGCGACGAAGCGCTCCAGGCGGCCGATGGCAACGGGCTCCCCCTTCTTGCCGCGGACACACAGACATTCACACTGGCTCTCCTGGGGGCAGACGCGGCCGGAGATTGCGGGGAGGGTATTGGTGGTATGTATGATCTCATAGGCGGCCTGGAAGTCCCCCTCCGCCACCTTGGCGATAAACTCGGGGATGCGGATGTTCACCGGGCAGCCGGCCACGCAGGGGGAATTTTTGCAGTGGAGGCAGCGTCCGGCCTCCTCCACGGCCATCTCAGCGGTATAGCCCTGGGCCACCTCCTCAAAATTGCGGCTGCGGACGGCGGGGTCCTGCTCAGGCATGGGGAGTTTGGTCGCACTCATATTCGCCATGGCTTACTCAACCTCCTTTTGCATCAGCCGGCAGGCATGGGTCCGGCGGGTCTCCGCTTCGCGCTCCTGATAAGCCCTGTTCCGGGTCATCAGCTCGTCAAAATCCACTTTATGCCCGTCAAAGTCGGGGCCGTCCACACAGGCAAACTTCATCTCGCCCCCCACGGATACCCGGCAGCCGCCGCACATCCCGGTGCCGTCAATCATGATGGGGTTGAGGGAGACTAAAGTTTTGATGCCGTAAGGCTCGGTGGTCTTACAGACGAACTTCATCATGATGATAGGCCCAATAGCGATGACGGCGTCGTAGTGGATGCCGGAGTCGATGAGCGTTTTGAGCTTGTCGGTGACCAGCCCCTTTTCCCCGCAGGAGCCGTCGTCGGTGGTGAGATAGAAGTGGTCGCAGGCTTTTTTGAACTCCTCCTCCAGAATGACGATATCCTTGGAGCGGAAACCGGCGATGACGTCCACCTCTACGCCGCGGGCGTGGAGATACTTGGCCTGGGGATAGGCGATGGCGCAGCCTACGCCGCCGCCGATGACGGCCACCCGCTTGACAGGGCCCAACTCCAACCCGGGGTGTTCACGGTCCAGCAGGTCGGTGGGAGTGCCGAGGGGGCCGACAAAGTCCAGAATGTCATCGCCCTCCTCTAGCCGGTCCAGCAGCTCGGTGGTCAGACCTACCTTTTGAAAGATAATGGTGACGGCACCCCGCTCCCGGTCATAGTCCGAGATGGTCAGGGGGATTCGTTCGCCGTGTTCATCTACGCGGAGGATGATGAATTGGCCCGGCTGCGCCTTTTTGGCGATCAGGGGGGCGGACACCTCCATCAGAGTTACCGTGGGATTCAGGCGGCGCTTGTGCTGGATCAAAGCCATGTTACTACCACTCCTTTGAGACGCTGCAAAGCAACTGTTCAGCCGTTGATTTTTACTATTATAAAGGACAAATGCGCTGTTGTCCATACTATGGTTGCAGACAGCGGAACAGACTTTCGACAACTGCGCCCGGACGCATATCCGCCCGCGCTCCGGGAGAGAATAGCAGGATAGAAAAGGAGGCGTGGCTGTGGGCTTTTTTGGGAGAAAAAAGGTCGAGGTGCCGCCCCACCCCAGGCGGGAGCCCAGGATCGATCTGCCGCTGACAGTGGAGAGCGTCCGACAGGTCTTTGCGGACTGTGTGGATTTTTCCGAACGGGAAGCCGCCTTGGGTGGAGATCCGGACAAGCTGGTGACGCTGTGCTATATCAGCGGGATGGTGAAAATGGAGCGGGCCAGCGACTACGTGCTTCGCCCTCTGGCGCAGGACACCGTCCTGAGCGGGTGCGGCATGGCGCAGGCCATGGAGCGCATCCGGAAAGGCGCCCTCTACAATTTAGGGGTGGAAAAACGCGCCACGATGGACGAGGCCGTATTCGATATGATTGGCGGGAATTGCATCCTCTTTTTTCCAGGGGAAAAGGAGGTCCTCTCCTTTAATGTAGGGACCGAGGAGAAGCGGTCCATTTCCGATCCGGAGAACGAGCCTCCGCTCAAAGGGCCGAGGGATTCCTTTGTGGAGTCCGTGCGTACCAACACCTCCCTGTTGCGGCGGCGGGTACGCACCCCGGATCTGCGGATCAGGGAGCTGCTGGTGGGGCGGCAGACGGTGACCCCCGTGGATATTGTGTGGATCGAGGGCATCACCAACCCCGAGACGGTCCGCGCCGTAGAGCGCCGGGTGGCGGAGATCGATATCGACGCCCTCATCGCCACAGGGAATCTGGAGGAATATATCGCCGACGACATCCACACCGCCTTTCCCACCCTGGCGTACACCGAACGGCCGGACCGCTTTTCCGCCGGCGTGGTGGAGGGCCGCGTGGGACTGCTCATCGACGGGCTGCCTTTGGGCTGGCTCCTGCCCGGGACCCTCAGCCAGTTTTTTAAGACGCCTCAGGACAAGTCCCAGGGCTGGATGGCGGCATCCGCCCTCATGGTGCTGCGCTACCTGTGTATGCTCATCACTCTCTTTCTACCGGCCGTCTATATCGCCGCTGTAACCTTCCACCTGGAGATGCTGCCCACCGAGCTGGCCCTGTCCATCATAGCGGCCAAGCAGGATGTGCCCTTTACCACGGTGTTCGAAGTCCTCCTGATGCTGGTGGCCTTTGAGATCATTCAGGAGGCCGGGCTCCGGCTTCCCAGTTCCATCGGTCAGACCGTCTCCATTCTGGGGGGACTGGTGGTGGGGTCCGCCGCTGTGGAGGCCCGTATCGTCTCTCCCGCGGTGCTCATCGTGGTGGCGGTGGCGGGTATTGCCGGATATACTATGCCGTCTCAGGATTTCGCGGGCGCGCTGCGGATCTGGCGCTTTGGTCTGGCGGCGCTGGCCTCTCTAGCGGGAATGTTCGGCGCGGCCATTGGGGCACTGCTGCTCATCTGTCATCTCGCCTCCCTGGAGAGCTTCGGCGTGGCCTACCTCACGCCCTTTGCCGCCAACGACGGGGAACAGGTGGAGGGGCATGCCGTGATCCGACAGCCGCTGCCCAGCGTCAAGCTGCGGGAGACGGCGCTCAAGACCCAGAACAGGAGGAACCAGCGATGAGAGTGAAAAAATCTGCTGTCCTGCTGCTGTGCGCGGCGCTGCTCCCCCTGTCCGGCTGCTCCAGAGCCGAGGCAGCCCTGCCATACGCCCATGAGATCGAGGATACCGTCCTCATGGGGGCGCTGGGAGTGGATCTGAAAGAGGGGGCTCCGGGGAGGGTGGCGGTTACCGTCTCCAGCGGGGGACGGTCCGGTGCGGGGGACTCGCCCGGGCAGTCGCCGGTGGTGCTCTCCGCACAGGCTGAAACTGTGTCCGCCGCCTGCGCAGAGATGCAGACGTTCGGTTCGGATTTTGTCTTTTTCGGGGATGTGGAGCATGTCCTGGTGGGGGAAGAGCAGGCTCTAACGGGCGTTATGTCGCTGCTGGGACACATGGCACGGGACCCGGAGCTGCGGCTGGAGGCCCGCCTCTGGGTGATAAAAGACGGCAGAGCCGGGGATATCCTCTTTGACGCCGCGTCTGACGGAGGCGCGCCGGATCGCCTCACGGCGCTGGAGACCGACGCCGAATTGGCGGCTTCCCCCGCGCCGCGGACAGCGAGAGAGGTGCTCTCAGACCTGCTGGACAACGGCTGTGCGCTTCTCCCGGCACTGGAACGCCGACCCGCCAGGACCGGAGACGGAGCGGAGGGGGAGTACACTGTGGCCGGAGCGGGTTATGCGATCCTGCGGAACGGAGCGCTGGCGGGCTGGACGGGGGAGGAAGGCGCGCTTGGGGCGGACCTTTTGACCGGGGATGCCCCGGGGCGGATACTGGAGTTTGCCGCGCCCAGCCTTGCACAGACCGCGCTGCGGCTCACCGAGGTGAAGACGGAGCTGACGCCGTCCTTTACGGACGGCGTCCTCGCCGGACTGGCCGTCACCTGCCGGATCGAGGCTCAGGTGGCGGAGCTGCGGGGGGCGGACGGACTCAGCGAGGAGGGCAGGATATGGCTGGAGGAACGCCTTGCGCAGACAGGTGAGGCGGCTATCCATACGGCGCTGGACCTGGCCCAGACCCTGGACGCCGACTATCTCCACCTGGGGAGGAAAGCCGCCCTGGCGGCGCCCTGGCGTAAGGCAGAGCTGGAAACACAGTGGAAAGCGGGGTTTGCCGCGCTCCCAATCTCCCTGACCGTAACGGGACAGGTGGCCCGCATGTAAGGGCGGGCCTGTTATTATTATTTAGGTGGTGATCCTCTGAACAGCGATAATATTTCCGCGCGGCAGCTCTATGTGATCCTGTTCACCGCGCTGCTGTCCCCGGCGGTGCGGGCGCTGCCGGGCTGGACGGTGGGGACGGCAGGAGAGAGCGCATGGCTCACCGGCATACTGGCCTTTCCGCCCTTTCTGCTGCTGGGGTGGATGGTTTTTTCGCTTTGCCGCCGGAGCGGAGGGCTGGCACAGGCCTATCAGGATGCCTTTGGTCCTCTGGCGGGAAAGGTGGTCATTGTAATTTACCTGTCCTGGGCGCTTTTTCTCCTGTGCGCCGAGGGGCGGCTCTACGCCGAGCGGATGCTCTCTGCCGGATATCGAAGCGCCGCCCCCTGGGTATTTCTGCTGGTGCTGCTGGGGGTGGTGCTCTGGATGGGACGGCGCAAATTGGGCGCCTTTGCCCGTGCGGCGGAGATCTGCTACCTGGTCCTAGCGCTGACCCTGGGGCTGGTACTGCTTTTTTCCATCCTAGATATGAGCCCCGAGCATGTGCTGCCGGTCTGGATAACGGACGTTCCGGCCGTAACAGCGGCCACGCTGGTGCCGGTTGGCGTACTGAGCTGCGGGGTGTTCGGAGGATTTTTAGGGGGGAACGTCACCAGGCGTTCTGGTGACGCCAGACAGGGACTGCTCTGGCTGTTGGCGGGATGCGGTGTTCTCACACTGCTCGAGTTCGGCGTCTTGGGACAGTTGGGCCCTGCGCTGTGCGGGCGCATGGATATCCCCTTCTTTGAAGTCGCCAGAGGCGTGGGAGTGGATGGAGCATTCCAGCGGGTGGAGTCTGTTGTGGTGGCCCTCTGGGTGCTCAGCGATTTTGCAATGCTGGGTCTGTTGGTGTTTGCCATCAGAAAAGGTGCGGGAGCGGTTTTGGGCTCCCGGTGGGAACATTGGGCCGCCCCTGTGGCGGTGATCGTCGCGTTTTTAGGCGGACTTACCCTGTTTCCGGACGACTTCTCTGTGGAAAAGGTCTCATCCGCATGGGTCCCTTGGGGTAATTTGATCTTGGCGTTTCCGGTCCCAGCCCTTGCATTGATTGTGACAAATGTCAAAGGGAGAAAAAAGACGGACACATCTTGTGGGGAGAAGAGGGGAAAAGACACAGGATATGGGTAAGCAAAGACGCAGTAAAAATAGATGAAAGAAAAACGGAAAAAGGAGTTGACAATTGGGGAGGAGTTTGGTATATTAACTGAGCGCCAAACGCAGGGCAGGAAAACAGTGGCAAAGAGCGGAGGAAAAATCCGTGAGCGGCTGAAGAAAATGCTTGACAAGAGCTTGGCCATCTGCTAGAATAACAAAGTTCGCGTCAGCCGAGAGGCGGCACTGATTCAAAGGGATTTGAAAAAAGTGCTTGACAAGGGCTTGGAGATCTGGTAAGATATAAAAGTTCGCGTAAGACGCAAACGAGTCAGGTGTCGAAATGGTTTCGAAAGAAATTGAAGAAAACGCTTGACAATGAGAGTACCATATGGTACAATCAAAATCCCGCCGCTGGAGCGGCGTGCACCTTGTAAATTAAACAACGTGAAGAAGAAACACGAAGCAC
>NZ_JBCOAQ010000028.1:0-28314 GCF_040226735.1 Intestinimonas sp. RTP31139st1_F5_RTP31139_211217
GTCTCCGGATTCCGGGGGGCGCTCACCAGCACGCACCAGGACTGGTGCGCGCCCCGGCCCACTCTGCCCCGAAGCTGATGGAGCTGGGAAAGGCCATAGCGGTCGGCATTCTCGATGATGATGAGGTTTGCGTTGGGCACGTCCACCCCCACCTCAATGACGGTGGTGCACACCAGGATATCCGTCTCTCCGGCAGTAAAGGCGGCCATGGCCGCCTCCTTCTCCCTGGCCTTCAGCTTGCCGTGGACCAGCCCCACCCGGAACTCCGGGAAGACCTCCTCCCGGAGGCCCCGGGCGTATTCGTTCACGGCCGTCAGGTCCCACTCCGACTCAGGATTCTCCTCCACAGAAGGGCAGACGATGTAGACCTGCCGTCCGGCGCGCACCTGCTCCCGCACAAAGCCGTACATCCTCCGCCGCTTGGACTCTCCCACCAGGAGGGTCCTGACCGGAATCCGGCCGGGGGGCAGCTCGTCGATCACCGAGACGTCCAGGTCTCCGTAGATGATGAGGGCCAGCGTCCGGGGGATGGGGGTGGCGGACATGACCAGCACATGGGGACGCGCCGCACCCGCCGGGTTCGCCTTGGCCGCCAGGGCAGATCGCTGCTCCACGCCGAAGCGGTGCTGCTCATCGGTGATCACCAGCCCCAGCCGCTGGAATGTCACGCCCTCCGAGAGGAGGGCATGGGTCCCCACCACAAAGGAGAGCGCCCCGCTGCCCAGGGCGGCATAGACGGCCCGCTTTTCCGCCGCGCGCATGGAGCCGGTGAGGAGCCCCACCGTCATCCCCGCAGGAGCGAGCAGCACCGACAGGGATCTGGCATGCTGCTCCGCCAGGATTTCCGTGGGAGCCATCATGGCGCACTGCCATCCCGCGCGGAAGGCCAGCCACGCACAGGCGGCGGCCACCGCCGTTTTACCGGAGCCCACATCTCCCTGGACCAGCCGGTTCATCGGCCGCCCGGAGGTCATGTCCGCCGCTGCCTCCCGGACAGCCCGCCGCTGTGCCCCCGTGAGGGCAAAGGGCAGCAACCGCTCAAACGCCTCCAGCTCCGCCGCCTGAAAAACCGGTCCCTCTCCCCGGCTTCGCCGCTCCCGCAGGAGGGCAAGGCCCAGGGACAGGTAGAAGAGCTCCTCGAAGGAGAACCGCCGCCGCGCAGCCTCCAGGTTCTCAAAAGAATCCGGGAAGTGAATGTTGCGATAGCATTCCGCCGCCGGCGCCAGGCCGTGGGCGGCCCGGAAGTCCTCCGGAAGGCTCTCCGCCGCGGGCGGCAGCTCCTCTAACGCCCGCTGGACCAGTCCCGCCAGCAGGTTGTTGGAGACCCCCGCCGTCAGGGGGTATACCGGCATGATGCACCCGGTAAAGCGCGGCCGGGCGGCGGGCTCGAACTGGGGGTTGGTCATCTGCCGGTGGTTCCCCATCTGCTCCACCTTGCCGTAGAGGATCTCCTCCTCCCCTCGGTGCAGGGCCTGGCGCACATAGCCCTGGTTGAAGAAAGTCACCAGCATGGCGGAGGCGCCGTCCACCACCTTCATCCGCGTCACGTCCAAGCCCCGGCGGATATTCATGCGCCGGGGCTCCTCGGCCAGCAGTACCGGAATGCACACCGGCACATCCAGGGGCGCGGCGGCGATGGTATGCTGTTCCCTGCGGTCCTCATATCCCCGCGGGAAATAGGCCGTCAGGTCCCCTGCCGTGCGGAGGCCCAGCCGCTCCAGGCCTTTGGCACGGGCGTCCCCTACGCCCGGAAAATCCCTCAGGGGCGTGGTCACCTCCATGCGTCCGCCTCCCTCAAAAATTCCTCCCGGCTGTAGAGCGCATTGAGCACGCTCAGCAGAGCATTGGCGCCCATGTGCTCCGGGAGGTCCAGCCGTCTGAGCATCTCCCTCCGCCGGAGCTGCGAATCCTTTCCGCCGGAGAGCCCCAGACAGAAGAGGTCCGCCTTGGTGATAGGCGTCCGATCGGCGGGAGGGTCCGCCGCTCCATCCAGGAACGTGGCCCCCGCGCGGCGCAGCGCCGCCTCCAGCACCGACGGGGACATCCCCTCCACGCCCAGCTTTCCCTCCTTCCCCGGAACACGCTTGCGGCGCTCCTTGCCGGCGATGTCTGGGATATAGGCGTGCTTCACCCCCGCCGGAGGGAGAACGCCTTTGAGGTGGTTCCGGATGACAAAGCCCGCCCCGTCGGAATCTGTGAGAATGATGAGCCCCCGCTTTTCCGCCAAGCGGCGGAGAAGGGCTGTCAACTCTGTATTGTGGAACACCCCGAAGCCCGCAGTCTCAAGGATCACGGTATCCACCACCTGGGACAGGGTGTTTTTATCATAGCGGCCCTCGACCACGATGGCCTCCCGGATGTGGAGCAATCGCCTCGCCTCCTGCTTTCCGTATTATCGGGTGCGCCGGTAGGGCACGCCCTGCGGGGTCTGTCTGTCCTCCGCCTTTGGCGGTGTGTTCGCAAGCTTCAGCAGCAGCTCGATCAGAAGCTCCTCCCCATCCGCCCCCGCCACGGATTTCATGGCAAGATCGGCCCGGGCGGCCTCGGATACCGCCATACGGCACCAGCCCAGGTCGTACCGCCGGGCGGCGTCGATCAGCTTTTGGGCCGGATAGGCCGAGCGCAGGCCCCACAGCTCCACCAGATATCCGGTCCCCTTCCGCCCCTCCAGGGCCAGCCGGGCGGAGTAGAGCTGCCGGAGCTGCCGCCCCAGCACGGACAGAATCTTGATGGGGGGCTCTCCCATGTGGAGAAGATCTCCCATCACCGAAGCGGCCTTGTCAAAGTTTCCGCCGGTGATGGCATCGGTGAGCTGAAACACCACCGCGTCCAACTGCGGAGTGGCCACCGCGTCGATATCCTCCCGGGTGATTACCCGGTGTCTGGCGTAGGCCCCGATCTTGCCGATCTCTGAGATGAGCCCCGTCATCAGGTCTCCGCAGAGGAAAATGAGATAACGGGCCAGTTCCGAGTCGATGTCGTGGTCCAGAGCCCGGAAGCGCCGGCGGATCCAGTCCACCAGATCCCCCTGCTCCTGCCGGGTGAATTTGACCGTGGAGCCGTGCTGCTTGATGGCGGCCGCCAGCTTGGTGCGGGCGTCCGGCTTATATTCGATGAGATCGCAGATGAACACCAGGCACACATAATCCGGCAGATCCGCAAAGAGGGCGGTGAACGCCTCCTTGTCCCCGGCGGAAGCCTTGAAGAGGTCGTAATCGTACACCAGGATCATCGTGCGTTCGCTCATCATCGGCAGGCAGTCCACCGCCTGCTCCAGCCGCTTGGGATCGCATTCCTTGGGCTGAAAGGTGTGGAGGTTGAACTCCTCCATACCGGCGGGGAGCAGCTTTTTTTTCATCTGCCCCAGGTAGAAGTCCCGAAGATAGGCCTCCTCCCCGTGAAAGATATAGAGCCGTCCCAGAGTGCCCGCCGAGATGTCCTGTTTGAGTTGCTTGAATGCCGCCGCATCGGCGGCGGATATCTTTGCTGCCATGCACGCCCTCCAGACTCACCGGGGTCCCGGACCCACGGTGACGGTGATATTTCCCTGTAAATCGGTGCGGTAGATGCTGCACCCGGACTCTTCCAGCCGCCGGAGGGTCTCCGGCGCAGGATGCCCGTATGAATTATACCCGACAGAGATCGCTGCCAGCGACGGTTCCACCGTGTCCAGCAGGAGCTGAGACGTGGCGTTTTGGGATCCGTGGTGTCCCGCCAGGAGGAGGTCCACCTCAGGCAGAGCTCCATACTTCACCAGCCGAGCCTCCACGTCCGCGCCCATATCCCCGGTGAGGAGGGCGGAGAAGCGTCCCGTCTCACACAGGAGGGAGAGCCCCTCCTCATTGGCCTCTCCGGCCCCCAGCGGGGCGTACAGAGTGAGCCGCGCCGGGCCCAGCTCCACCGTCTCGTCGTCCCGGATCAGCCAGATCTGCGTGCCACTCTCCTCGGCCGCCGAGAGCAACTCACGGCGGAGCGGGTCATCCCTCTCCACATCGGGGACGGCCAGCACATCCACCTTCACACGCGCAAGCAGCTCCAGCACGCCGTTCGCATGATCGGCATGGAAATGGGTGAGCACCAGCAGATCCACACGGCTGCGCCCAAAAGTGCCCAGATAGTCGGCACACAGGTCCCCGGCGTTCCGCCGGGCGCTGCCGCCGCAGTCCACCACCGCCGTCCGCTCCCCCGCCCGGAGCACCACGCTCTGTCCCTGTCCCACGTTGAGCACGGTCACGGTAAGCGGCCCCAGGTTGTAGGCCGCGTGGGTAAGCACCAGCGCACAGCACAGGGACATGACGCAGCAGCACAGCGGGACCAGGGGACGCCTGCCCCGCAAGGCCACAAAGAGGACCCACAGGGCGTAGGCAAAGGTCAGCCACGCCCGGAGATATCCGCTCTCCAGCGTAAGACCGGCAAACGGGAGCGCGGCGAAGCCCCGTGTGAGCAGGAGAAGCAGCCGCACCGGCAGGGCCGCCGCCATTCCTGCCGCCGCCCCCAGCGCCGGGCTGAACAGGGCCAGCAGGGCCGCAAGCAGCCCCAGCGGGAAGGCCAGCGCCACCAGAGGCAGACACAGCAGATTCGCAAGTGGTGAGGCCAGAGAAAGGCTCCCGAAATATCCCGCCGCCAGCGGTATGGTAAAGGTCAGGGCGCCCACGGTGGTGCTCAGGGAGGTCACAGCGCCATGGCAGAGGGCGCCGGGCAGGCGGCGGAGCCGTTTTTTCTCCTTGGGAAACCGGAAGCCGCCCCAAAGCCAGTCATGGACCCGACCGCTGAAGGCGGCGATCCCCGCCACAGAGGCAAAGGAGAGCTGCAAGCTCACGCTTCGGGCGGCATAGGGGTTTTGAAGCAGAAGCAGCATCAGCGCAAAGGAGAGGCTGGTGGGCGGATCGGTCTCCCGGCCCAGAATCGCGCCCAGCAGGAGCAGCGTATGCATCACGACCGCCCGCAGGACCGAAGGGGTGCACCCCACCGCCAGGGCGTAGACGACCATCAGCGGCACGGCCAGCAGGGCGGCGCGCCTTCGATACCGGCTCCCGGCCAAGGCCACCGCCAACTGGGCCAGAAAACCGATGTGCAGTCCCGATACCGCCACCGCATGGGCCAGCCCGGCCCGCTGGAGGGCCGCATAGTCCGCATCGGGGAGTCCCGTCTTGTCCCCGGTGAGGAGCGCCGTGACCAGCGGCGCGGCGTCGGGTGGCACTGCGGCGGCCACCCCCTCCTGAAGCGCCCTGGTCCAGTAGGCCGGCACATAGCGGAGCGGGACCCGCTCCGGGCGCGTACCCATCACGCTTCCCTTGGCATACGCCAGAAGGAAAACGCCCTTGGCGGTGTAATCCGCGCTTTCCCGGCCCCGGACCAGGTCCGGCGCGCGGCACTGGGCCACGCAGGTGAACATGTCCCCCGGCCGGAGGGCCAGCAGTGAGTTGTCCCCGTAGAGCCGCGCCAGGAAGGAGGGTCCCTCCTCCGGCGAGATCCGGATGGTGACGGCCCCGCCGTAATTTGTCTCCCAGGGCCAGTCGGCAGCCGCGGCGGAGAGCGTCAGGGTCCGCCCCTCCATCGCTCTGGCCGGCGCGCGGCAGAGCGCGTCATAACCCCGGCACCAGAGAAATCCGCAGGCTAGCCCCGCGCACACCAGTGCGCACCGGAGCCGCCGCTCCTCCCGCAGGACTAGGGCGGCCGGCAGGAGCACAAGGGCCAAAGGCCAGACCCCATACCGGACGGCAAACACCGCTGCAGAAAAGGGGACAGCGAAGGACGCCAGCTTACGCATTGCGATTGGAATGGCCCATAAAGCAGTGCAAGCTGACCTCCGGGAGGCCAGCCGTTTGCATCACGCGGCAAATTCGCATGGATCTCAACCCCTTTTTACAGGCACGGCGCCTGGATACATGTAGGCGCCGCGCAGACCCCCGTCCGTGTATCAGACCGGGGCGAAGATGGAGAGACGTCGCTCCATATGGCAGTATTTTAACAAATATTCATGGCGCGTGCAAGGACAGGGGCACGAAATCGCGCTTCCAATCTTGCCTTTTTGGGCGCGGACAGGTAAAATGGAGTTTAAGAAACCAACTGGGGAGGGCGGTCTATGATCGCGCTGAAGTGTAAAATGTGCGGCGGCGACCTGTCGGTGTCCCCCGGCGCATCGGTGGGCACCTGCCAGTACTGCGGCACCACCATGACCCTGCCCGTCACAGGCAGCACGCAGGTGGCCGACCAGTTCAACCGTGCCTCCGGCCTCCGCCAAGGAGATGAGTTCGACCGGGCCTCGGAGGTCTACCTCCGGCTCCTGGAGGCCAACCCCCGGGACGCCGAGGCCCACTGGGGCATGGTGCTCTGCCGGTTCGGCATTGCATACGTGGAGGACCCCGAGACCGGGCGCCGCCTGCCCACCTGCAACCGGGTCCGTTTCGGCTCCATCCTGGAGGACGAGGACTATCTCCAGGCCATCACCTGGGCCGACGGTGAGGCCAAGGCGGTCTATCAGGCGGAGGCCGAGGCCATCGCCGCCATCCAGCGGGAGTTCCTGGACATCTCCGCCAGAGAGGAGCCCTTTGATGTCTTTCTGTGCTACAAGGAGAAGGATGGGCAGGGTGAGCGGACGCCGGACAGCGTACTGGCCCAGGAGCTCTACTACGAGCTCACCGAAAAGGGCTACCGGGTCTTTTTCTCCCGCCTCACCCTGGAGGGCAAGCTGGGCATCTCCTACGAGCCCTATATTTTCGCCGCCCTCCAGAGCGCCAGGGTCATGGTGGTGGTGACCACGCGGGCCGAGTACGTCAACGCCCCATGGGTCAAAAATGAGTGGAGCCGCTATCTGGCCCTCATCCGCCAGGGGGAGGACAAGGTCCTCATCCCCGCCTACCGGGACATGGACCCCTACACACTCCCCGAGGAACTGGCCTCCCTCCAGGCGCAGGATATGGGCAAGCTGGGCTTTATGCAGGACCTGCTGGAGGGCATTCAGAAATTCCTCCGCCGCGAACCGGACGACGACGGCGGCCGCACCGGCCCCACCGCCTCCACCCTCACCAAGCGGGGGATGCTGGCCCTGGAGGACGGGGATTTTGCCGCTGCGGACGCCCACTTTGAGCGCGCGCTGGACCACGATCCGGAAGAGGCCATGGCCTATGTGGGGAAGCTGATGGTGGAACGGAAGGTCAAGGTCCCCAGCGACCTGGGCCGCGCCGGAAAGCCTCTGGAGACCAGCCCCAACTACCGCAAGGCCGTCCGGTTCGCCGATCCGGAGCTGAAAAAGCTGCTGGAGAACTGTAATGAACAGCTATTGGCCGCAAGACGGGCGCTGGAGCAACAACTGACGGGGCGGCCGGCTGTTGCTCAAAATGCCGCTCCCCAGAAGACGCCCACCAGGTATGTCCGGCAGGATAAGCCGGTCAAAACGGGATACGCCGGTATGATCCTTCTGATGGTTCTGGGCTTCCTGCTTGTGGTGGGCATGCTCAGCAGTTCGCCTTCCAGTACGGAGAGCGGTGCCTCCCCCGCTCCCTCCTTTACCGCCGAGACGCTGTCCCGGCTTTACGCGGATGCGTCCGTCCTGATGGAGCAGGGCTCCTATGCCTCCGCCATGGAGCGCTTCCTGGCTCTGGGTGATTATGAGGACGCGGCGGAGCGCGCCGCGTCCTGCGCCTGGTCCTGCGCGCAGGAGAGCCTGTCCGCGGGGAATTATGACGACCTAAAGCGTGTGCTTCCCCACCTGACCCAGCAGCAGCGGGACGAGGTGGACCCCACCCTGATCACGCAGGCCAGAGCGTGCTATTCCGCACTGGACTTCTCCGCCGCTTTTTCGATAAGCGGCCTTATCCTGGACAACGCCGAAGCCAGGACCCTTCACTTTTCCATGCAGCGGGTATTTGCCCAGCTGCTCTCCACCTCCGGTAATCTGGTCGCTACGCTCCCGTTTACCGGTGAGGAGTTCAGTCTGTATGACGGGCAAGGAAATTCCAGTTCCTTCTATTTTGAGGGAGCACAGAGCATCTCACTGTTTTCTGACTGTGCCGCCGCGATCTGTGGAGACGGCTCCGTCATCTGCCAGCCCTTCGAAGCCGGCGCGTTCTCCCCCGGCTTTCAGTCCGAGCTCTCCCAGTGGCGGGACACCGCCTCGCTGGTCAGCCTGTCCGACTGCCTCCTGGGCCTTCGGAGAGACGGCACGGTGGCTTATGCCGGCAAGCGGAACGGCTCCGACGGCTCCATCCGGGAAGCTGTCTCCGGCTGGAGCCGAGTGGTTGGGCTCTATGCCGCGGGAGAACATGCTGTGGTGGCGCTGTGTACCGACGGCACAGTGCGCATGGCCGGGGAAAATCCCTACTACAGCGCGGAATCCTTCTCCCAGTGGAGCGGGCTCTATACTATCGCGGTGACCGACACCTCCGTTCTCGGCATTCTGCCGAACGGGACCCTTCTCTCCGCCGGTGACGACGGCTGGGTGCGCACACTCGACACCGGCTCCGACCTGGCCCGGTGCATCTCCTATTCTGTCAGTGAGGGGACCATAGCCGGGCTCCGCCCGGACGGCACGGTAGCCGCCTACGGTCTGGCCGGCGGGTCCGGCACGGCGGACTGGACCGATATCATCCAGCTCCGTACCCGCCCTGGTGTGGTCTACGGCCTTTGCCGGGACGGCACCGTCCGCACCAGCGGCACAGGGGCCGGAGAAGAGACGTGGCGGGACATCATTTTTCTTCTGGCCTCCCCTTCCGGTCTTCTGGGTATCCAAAATGACGGCACCTTACATATCAGCGGGGATTTTCCCGCGGCGCTTCAAAGCAGTGTCAGCGCCGCACACATCTGGTAAAACGGGAGGGATCTATGTATGGCGCTTTTTGATGTCATCCAATATGATGGCGACAACGGCACGTTTCTCTGGAAGCACCCCAGTGAAGATTTCAACATGCTCTCACAGTTGATTGTCCACCAGTCCCAGGAGGCCGTCTTTCTCAAGGATGGGCGTGTTCTGGACCTGTTTGGACCCGGGCGGTATACGCTGGACAGCGATAACCTCCCCCTGCTCTCCGCCTTGGTCAACCTGCCCTTCGGAGGTACGTCCCCCTTTCACTGTGAGGTCTATTTTATCAACAAGAGCGACCAGATGGCCATCAAGTGGGGGACCGACAGCAAGGTGGAATACCTGGAGCCCACCTACCGCTTTCCCATCCAGATCGGCGCCTGCGGAGAGATGAGCCTGCGTGTGCGGGACTCCTACAAGCTGCTGACCCGCCTGGTGGGTGTGGATGACGTCCTCACACGGGAGGGGCTCTCCCGCCATTTCCGTTCCGCGGTCATCACCCGGGTCAAGACCTGCCTCGCCCAATACATGCGGGAGAGCGGCGTGAGTATTTTTGAGATCGATTCCCACCTGGAAGCCCTCTCCCAGAAGCTTCAGGAACAGTTGGCGCCGGATTTTGAGGAGTATGGGCTCTCACTGGAGCGCTTCTATGTCATGACGGTGCTCAAGCCGGAGGAGGACCCCACCTACCGAAAGTTCAAGTATCTCTATTTCCGCCAGTATGCCGACATCGCGGAGGCCGAGCTGCGGCAACGCGTCTCCGCCATCGACCAGGCCACCGCCGCGCAGAAGCTGACCGCCCAGGCCAAAGCCATGGCGGAGAAGCGCAGCATCGAGGGCTACACCTACCAGCAGGAGCGTACGCTGGACGTGGCCGAGGCCATGGCAGGCAGCGGCGGCGCAGGCGCCCTGGGCAGCATGGGCATGGAGCTGGGCATCATGACCGGGGTCAGCCGGCAGGTGGGCCAGGTAATGGACTCTGTCCTGCACACGCCTGTATCCCCGCCACCGGGGACGGTCCCGCCCCCGGCGGCGCCAGCGGCCGCTCCGGCAGAAGGGGCCGCTGCCTTCTGCGGTAACTGCGGCCATGCCTTTGCAGGCTCCGAGAATTTCTGTCCCAAATGCGGCGGCAAGCGCAGCCGTCCCTGAGCGAAATACAAAACCCCCGGCGCTGTCCGCTGGACAGCGCCGGGGGTTTTGACGTTCAGCCCGGAGGCCAAGTCATATCCCGTCCCGCCAGCACATGGAAATGCAGATGGTGTACGCTCTGCCCCGCCTGTTCGCCGCAGTTGGAGACCACGCGGAAATCGGTGATGCTCTGTTCCTCTGCAATCTTCGAGATGACCTCAAATATGTGGGCCACCACTGCGGAATTTTCCGCAGTGATCTCCCCGCAGGACCCAATATGGGCCTTGGGGATCACCAGAAAGTGCATCGGCGCCTGAGGATCGATGTCATGAAACGCATAGCACAGCTCATCCTCATACACTTTGGAGGATGGGATTTCCCCGGCAATAATTTTGCAAAACAGACAATCGCTCATTTGTTTCCCTCCTGTCATTTGAACTGGTTGTGCGCTTTGTCATACCGGACCCCGACGGCCTCCAGCTTTTTTCGCAGCTCCTCCGGCGCACACTGGTGCTCCTCGCAGAGCGCCTCCAGGCTGTCGAAGCGGTCCCGCAGCTGAGTATTCACAAAACTCAGCAGAATAAAAGGGTCCTGGGGCAGCATAGCTTACAGACCCAGCTTCTCGTGGACAAAGTCGTCCACGGTGGCCA
This sequence comes from Intestinimonas sp. RTP31139st1_F5_RTP31139_211217, assembly GCF_040226735.1. Taxonomy (NCBI): domain Bacteria; kingdom Bacillati; phylum Bacillota; class Clostridia; order Eubacteriales; genus Intestinimonas; species Intestinimonas sp. RTP31139st1_F5_RTP31139_211217. The sequence goes on from NZ_JBCOAQ010000028.1 coordinate 10,579, forward strand.
GCGCGTTGTCCAGCTTCAGCACATCGGAGCCGCCGCCCATGGCGGAATCCGGCTTGCCGCCGCCCTTGCCGCCGCAGAGGGAAGTGACCTTCTTGATGATGTCCCCGGCCTTGATGCCCTTGGCCACGGCCTCTTTGCCGCAGACGCACAGGAATGTGATCTTTCCGTCCTTTACAGAGGAGAGGACGGCCACCACACGCTGATCCTTATCCCGCAGGAAGTCGCCCATCTTACGCAGGCGCTCGGCCTCGGCGTCGTTCAGGGTGGCGGTGAGCACCTTCAGCCCGCCCACCTCTCTGGCTCCCATCAGGAAGTTGGACGCCTCGCCCACAGCTTCCTTGGCCTTGAAGGATTCCACTGCATGGCGCAGCTCCCGGATCTCCTGAGACTCCTGCAACGCCTTTTGCACCAGCTCCGCGGGCTTCGTCTTCAACGCCTCTGACACAGCGTTGATGGTACAGCAGTTATCCCGTATACAGGCCAACGTGGCATGCCCCGTAATCGCCTCGATCCGGCGGACGCCGGAGGCCACCGAGAACTCGCTCAGGATGTGGAACACGCCGACCTTGGCGGTATTATCCAAATGGGTGCCGCCGCAGAACTCCACGGAGTAGCCATGGCCCATGTCTACCACGCGGACGGTGTCGCCATATTTTTCCCCAAAGAGGGCAATGGCCCCCCTCTGCTTGGCCTCTTCAATGGGCAGCACATCGGTACAGACCTCATACCCCTCCAGCACAGCTTCGTTTACCATATCCTCTACCTTCTGGAGTTCCTCGGTGGTCATGGCAGAAAAATGGGTGAAATCAAAGCGCAGCCGGTCCGGCTCCACCAGGGAGCCTGCCTGCTGGACATGGTCGCCCAGCACCGCGCGCAGGGCCTTATCCAGCAGATGGGTGGCCGAGTGGGCCCGCATGACGGCCTTGCGGCGGGGCACGTCGATGGCCGCGGCAACGGTGTCCCCCAGTTTCAGGACCCCGCCGGTCAGCTTGCCGTAGTGCATATACTTGCCGCCCTTGTTCTTCTGCACGTCGGTGACCTGGAACAGCGCGCCGCCGGGGGCGGTGATGGCACCGTGATCGGCCACCTGACCGCCCATCTCAGCGTAGAAGGGGGTCTTATCCAGGACTACGATGGCCTCCACGCCCGGCATGAGCTCTTCTGCCTGCTCATTTTCCACCGCCAGGGCCGCCACCCTGGCGTCGTCCACCGAGGTGTGGTCATATCCCACGAACTGTGTCTCGGGCACATCCTTGCCGAACTCCACGCCGGCCCAGCCCAGATCACCCAAAGCCTCACGGGCCTTACGGGCCCGCTCCTTCTGCTCCTGCATCAGGGCCTTGAAGGCCTCTTCATCCACGCTCAGGCCCTGCTCGGCCGCCATCTCGATGGTGAGGTCGATGGGGAAGCCGTAGGTATCATAGAGCTTGAAGGCGTCGGCGCCGGAGAAAACGGTCTCTCCCTTGCCCTTGTGGCCTGCCAGCAGATCATTGAAAATCTTCATGCCCCCGTCGATGGTGCGGGCGAAGTTCTCCTCCTCCGTACGGATGACCTTGGTGATATAGTCCCGGCGCTCCCGGAGCTCGGGATAGTGCCCCTCGTTCTCATGGATGACCGTGTCGCACACCTCGTAGAGGAAAGGCTCATTGACGCCCAGCAGCTTGCCGTGGCGGGCGGCCCGGCGCAGGAGGCGGCGCAGCACATAGCCCCGGCCCTCGTTGGAGGGCAGCACACCGTCGCAGATCATAAAGGTGGCCGACCGGATGTGATCGGTGATGACCCGCAGGGACACGTCCTTCTCCCTCGTCTCGCCATAGCGGGCGCCGGTGATATCCGTGACCTTGTGGGTGATGTTCATAACGGTGTCCACGTCAAACAGCGAGTCCACGTCCTGGCACACCACGGCCAGACGCTCCAAACCCATACCGGTATCGATGTTCTTCTGTTTGAGCTCGGTATAGTGCCCCTCACCGTCGTTATTGAACTGAGAAAAGACGTTGTTCCAGACCTCCATATACCGGTCGCAGTCACAGCCGACGGTACAGTCCGGCCGGCCGCAGCCGTACCGCTCGCCCCGGTCGTAGTAGATCTCCGAGCAGGGGCCGCAGGGACCGGAACCGTGCTCCCAGAAGTTGTCGGCCTTGCCGAAGCGGAAAATGCGCTCGGCGGGGATCCCAATCTCCTTGTTCCAGATCTCAAAGGCCTCGTCGTCCTCCTCATAGATGGAGGGATAGAGCCGCTCCGGGTCCAGCCCCACCCACTCGGGCGAGGTGAGGAACTCCCAGCTCCAGGCGATAGCCTCGTGCTTGAAGTAGTCGCCGAAGGAGAAGTTGCCCAGCATCTCAAAATAGGTGCCGTGGCGGGCGGTGTGGCCGATGTTGTCGATATCGCCGGTACGGATGCACTTCTGGCAGGTGCACACCCGATGGCAGGGGGGCTCCTGCTCTCCGGTAAACCAGGGCTTCATAGGCGCCATACCAGAGTTGATGAGCAGCAGGGACGCATCGTTCTGGGGGATCAGGGAAAAGCTTGGCAGGCGGAGATGCCCCTTGCTCTCAAAGAATTGCAGGAACATCTCCCGGAGCTCATTGACTCCATACTTTTTTGTGGGCATTGGAATTACCTCCCTATCATGAATAAAGCTCCGCCCCATGGTTAGGGGCGGAGCAAGATGGACTCCACGGTACCACCCTAATAACCCGCACAGCGCGGGTATCTCGGACATCCGTAACGGGGATGGGGCGTCCCGCTCCTCACGGGCGGCTCGGGAGTGGCGCGCATATCCGCCGGGCCGAGGGCTTTCACCATCCCCTCTCGCTCGTGGCCGCAGACTATGCTTGGCTCCGTCATCGCTTTTTCGTTTGCTGCCTTATTTTATCACATTCTCCCCGGTTGTCAACCGCCTTTTGGTCCCTGACCTGAGGAACCGGCTATATTTCCACGTTTTCCTCCACCTCGTCCAGCGCGCGGATGGGGAGATAGCTGCCGATGAGGTAGAGGAGGGGCGGGAGCAGTCCGGAGACCAGCGCCCCGACGTAGCCGGCCCACGGCGGAGCCGTGATACCCCACCCGGTGGTCACCATATACAGGGTGAACAGCCCGTAAGCCGGGGAGTTGAGAAGCGCTGCGGCGATGGTGAGCCCATAGCCATGGGGGATCAGCGCGCCCAGCCCCACCAGGACCCAGAAGGCTGCAGCGGGCGCCAGCAGCAGCACCAGCGCGTCGGGCACTTCGGGGCGCGCCCAACCGTTTCTGAGGCGGACCAGCCGTCCTGCCGGGAGATAGGCGGCCAGACACAGCAGCAGGGGCAGGAGCACAGGCAGCGTGCCCAGCGATGTTTTTGAGGCGTTGGACCAGTCCGGCGGCGCCGCCTTCATGATGGTCTCACTGAGGTGGAACACAGTGGTAACCAGGCCCGTCAGGACGGTAAAGAGCGCACCTGCGGCGGTAAAAATCAGATGGGTGCGGCAAAATTCCAGCAGCGTGGGGCGCAGCAGGAGCCGTCTCACAGAGACTTTCCCCCCTTTCAGCAAGCTCTGTTCCTCGTTAGTGCAATATTATATCACAATTTTTTCAGATGAAAACCCCTTTTTTCCGTCATTCTGTCCCTTTTGGACTCAAGTCCACCCGGCGGCGCAGGAGGGAGAGCGGTTTGGCGGCGACCGGAAGGCGCATCCGGAATTTCATTTCCGGCCGACGGGGCTCCATCAGTGGGAGGCCGTCCATATCCTCCATAGGGGGCGCCTCAAACTCCACAGGGCGCAGACCGGGGCCCATCAGCTCCACGCTGTCTCCGGCGGAAAACTTATTACGCAGGGAGAGCACCGCGTTCCCCGCTCCGTCACATGTCTCCACCACGGCGCACACTTGGTAATCCCGAATGTAGCGGGCGGAGCCGGTATACTGTCCCGGCGGGCCGTAGTAAAAACCGGTGGAGTAGGGCCGGTGGGACACCTTGTCCAGCTCGGCCCGCCACACCGGGTCCAGGGCCTCCCCCGCCCGGGCCGCGTCCACGGCGCGGCGGTAGGCCCCCGTCACAACGGCGGCGTAGTAGGCCGACTTGGCCCGTCCCTCTATCTTCAGGCTGTCCAGCCCCGCCTCCATGAGATCCGGAATGTGATCGATCATACACATGTCCCGGGAATTCATGATGAAGGTCTCGTTGTTCTCCTCATAGACGGGGAAATACTCGCCGGGCCGCTTTTCCTCCATCAGCGCATACTGATAGCGGCAGGGCTGGGCGCACATACCGCGCTGCGCGTCCCGGTCCGCCATGTAATTGGACAGGAGGCACCGCCCGGAATAGCTCACGCACATGGCCCCGTGGACAAAGGCCTCGATCTCCAGGGAGGGAGGTGTCCTGCCCCGGATCTCCCGGATTTCCTCCAGGGAGAGCTCCCGGGCCAGGATGACCCGGCTGGCCCCCAGCTCATGCCACGCCCGGGCCGCCTCGTGATTGCTGACCCCCGCCTGGGTGGAGACATGGAGCTTGAGCCGGGGGGCGTACCGCTGCGCCAGGCGGAAGACTCCCAGGTCCGCCACGATGGCGGCATCTACGCCGGCGGCGTCCAGATATTCCAGCCACTCGGGCAGGCGATCCACCTCGCCGCAGCGGGGCATGGTGTTGCATGTCACATGGACGGACACGCCGTTCCCATGGCAGAGCGCCACCGCCTCCCGAAGCCCTTTCCAGTCAAAATTGCCGGCAAATGCTCTCATCCCGAAATCATTCCCCGCCAGATAGACCGCATCCGCCCCGTAGGTCACGGCCATGCGTAGCCGTTCCATATCCCCCGCCGGCGCCAGAAGCTCCATTCCCATTGGTCTCTTCCTCCTTGTGAAAACGGGGGCGGGCGTTTTCTTCGCCCGCCCCCTCCAATCCTGTGTTACCCGCTGCGCTTCTCCGCCTGCTGCTGGGCGATGAAGTCCTGCTGACCCTTCAGCGTCTTGAAGAAGTGATGCTTGCCGTCGTTGCCCAGAACGTAATAGTAATCGCTGGTGCTGTCCGGATTCATGGCGGCACGGATGGCCACCATGCCGGGATTGGAGATGGGTCCGGGGGGCAGGCCCTGATACTTATAGGTGTTATAGGGCGTGTCTGCGGTCTGATAGTCGTCTTGGGTGATGGGGCGGCCCAGCGCATAGACCAGCGTGGCATCGATGCCCAGCAGGCCCACCGTCTCAGCGCTGGTGTTGGTGAGGCGGTTATAGATGACGGAGGCAATGTGGGCCTGGTCTGTGCCGTCGGTCTCCTTCTCGATCATGGAGGCAATGATGACGATATCCCGGACGGAGTATCCCTTCTCCTGCGCCGCCGCCCGCATCTCGTCGTCGAACCGCCGGTCAAAGTTGACCAGCATCTTGTTGATGGCGGTCTTGGGGTCCTCGCCCAGATAAAACTCGTAGGTGTCCGGGAAGAGGTAGCCCTCCAGTCGGTCCGGGCTGCCCAGCGGGATCTCCTTGAGGAAGGAGAAATTATAATCGTGGGTGGAGGCCATATCGTTGAGCTTGGCCACGGTGGATACGCCGTATTCCTCCAGCCGCCCGAAGATCTGGGCCACGGTAAAGCCCTCGGGGATGGTGACCGTCACCTTCTGCCGGTTGGGCGACTTGGAGCCCAGGTTGGTGACGATGGCCCGGTAGTCCATATTGGTATCGAGCTGGTAGGTCCCCGGAGTAATCTTATCCGCGGCGTGGGAAAAGACCGAATAGAGGTGGAACACCGACTTGAATTCAATGAGGCCGTTTTCCTTCAGGTCGTCCACTACCTCATTGAAGGTCTCTCCCTCCGCAACCGTGATGATGGCCGAGCGCTCCTCCTTGTTGAGCGCCAGCACGTCGTTGGCGGCCACCCAGCCCACAGCGGCCAGCAGCGTGGAAATGCCGATGACAAAGGCCACATACAGCAGGGTCCCCCCTGCGCTGCCCCGCCTGCGGCGCTTCTTCCGGGGTGTCCTGCCGACGGCCCGTTCCCTAGGCTGCTCCTGCCGACGGCCCGCCGGCCTTCTTTCCTCGTATGCCATATGATTTCTCCTTCATGCCCTTTGAAAAGTTCCCGGCCCGCCGGGGAACCACTTCGCCGCGGCCTACATAGAATGGGCCAGTTGGAAGGCAAGGCGCCGGTCAAACGCCGGAGCGGCCCTCCAAAATTTAAAGCGAGGTGTTTGTTCTCATGTTTGGTAACAATGGTAGCTGCTGCTGGATCATCCTCATCATCATCCTCATTTGCTGCTGCTGCGGCGGCGGAAGCTGGGGCGGCTGCGGCAACAGCTGTGGTTGCGGCTGCGGCAACAACTGTGGCTGCGGCTGCGGCAACAACTGCGGCTGTGGCTGCAACAACAACTGCGGCTGCGACTCCTGCTGCTGATCCCCCACGCACCACTTAGCCAGCCTACTTAGCCTCTGTATTCCTCCGGGCGCGGGGGGGGGGGGGGGGCCCCGCCCGCCGCCTGTCCGCGGACCGGACAGGCCCCCCTACAGGCACAGGCTCTCGGTGAGGACCCGCTCCACCGGCAGATCGTGGCGCTCCCTCGGGACGCGCTCCAGCAGGAGCGCGTCCCTGCACAGGCCTACAGTGGCGCCGCCATAGCCGGAGAGATATCTGTCATAGTACCCGCCGCCCTGTCCCAGCCGGAACCGGCTCCGGTCATAGCACACAGCGGGGACCAGGACCATGTCTATTTTTCCCCGCTCCACCGCAGGGCAGTCCCCCCCGGGCTCCGGGATCCCAAAGACGCCCGGGACAAGCTCCTCCATACCCCTTACGGCCCGGGCCTCCATCCGCCGATGGGGAAGGCACTTGGGAAAGAGGACCTGTTTTCCCGCCGCCCACAGGGCCTCCGCAATGGGCCTGGTGTCCGGTTCGGTCCCCACACCGCAGAAGAGCAGCACGGTCTCCGCCCCCTTCAGCTCCGGCAGGGCCAGCAGCCGGTCGGCCAGGACCCGGTCGCCGGCCCTTCGCGCCTCCGGCGTCAGAGCGGCCGCCGCCGCCCGCATCCGGCTCCGGAGGATGTCCTTAGCCCCGGTACAGGACTGCATCCCGGACCTGCTCCGCGGCCTCGCGGCCTCTGAGGACCTCCACCAGCTTGAGGCCGAAGGGGAAGGCCGCTCCCGCTGCCTGTGCGGTGACGATGCGTCCATCCACCACCACCTGCTCGTCCCGCCGGACGGCGGCGGACCCCATCTCGTCCAGCACGCAGGGGTGGCAGGTCGCTTTGCGGCGGTCCAAAATGCCCATGTGGGCCAGTATGGAGGGGGCGGCGCAGATGGCGCCCAGCCAGCAGCCCCGATCGCTGGCCTTCTGGATCAGCGCGGTGGCAAAGAGGTCCATCTGGATGGAGGCCACGCCCCCCAGGCCGCCGGGGAGCACCAGCATCTCCATGGCCTCGGCGTCCACCTGCTCCAGCGTCACATCGGCGGTGACGGCAATGCCGTGGCTCCCTGTCACCACAGGGCCCTCCAGCCCCACCAGGGATACCTCCACCCCCGCCCGGCGCAGCAGATCGGCCGGGAGGATCGCCTCGGCCTCCTCAAACCCTTCGCCCAACAGAATATATACCATATCCAGATTCCCTCCAGTTATATTTCTTGCCGCAATTACAATTTAGATTCTACCAATCGCCAGATCTCGCGGTGAATCTCCTCCGGCCGGCGGAGCTTTCCCGCCCCGTCCACACAGGCGATCTTTTCCCAGCCGCACAGCTCGGCGGCCTTGTGGGCCACCCGGCGGCACCGGGCCAGATAGGCGGTGTCCACCTCATGGATATCCCCGGTGGTGTGGGTCTCTCTCTCCCGGCGGCGGAGGTTCTCCACCGCCTGCTCCGTGGGCATGTCCAGATACAGCACCAGCGAGGGCTCGGGGAGCCCCAGCTTACCGTATTCAAAATCGAAGAGCCAGCGCAAAAAGTCCTCCCACTCCGATTCCGGCAGCTTGCCGGTCTGATGGACGGCGTTGGAGGTGGTATAGCGGTCCGAGAGGATCTGCTTTCCCGCCGCGTAGTCCCGGCCCCAGACCTTTTTCCAGGCCGCATAGCGGTCCACCGCGTAAAAGGTAGAGGCGGCATAGGGGTTCACATCAGAGGGGCTGGAGCCGAACTCCCCCCCCAGATACATCCGCACCAGAGCGGAAGAGGGCTCCTGATACTGGGGAAAAACGATGCGATGAAAGGGCGGGCCCTCCGCCTCCATGCGCCTGCACAGCAGGGAGAACTGGGTGGACTTTCCCGACCCGTCGGTGCCCTCCAGCACAATGAGCTTTCCTTCCATCCTCATCCACCTTTCCGCTTGCACCGCTCGCCCAGGGCCGAGGCCAGAAACAGGGGCAGCCGGGCCATGCGGCCGATGCGGCTGGGCTCCTTCATCAGGCGGTAGAGCCACTCCAGGCCCATCTTCTGCCAGCTCTCAGGGGCCCGCTCCACCACGCCGGCGAATACATCCAGACTCCCGCCCAGGCCGGCCATGAGCCGGGCCCCGGTCGCCGGACCGTGTTCCCGCATCCAGTACTCCTGTTTTGGCGCCCCCAGACAGACAAAGACCGCGTCGGCGCCGGAGCGGCGGATCTCCTCCACCACCGGGCCGTCCTCCTGAAAGTATCCGTCGTGCGTGCCGCAGATGGAGAGTCCCGGATATCTCGCCTCCAGGTTCCGGGCGGCCGCCTCCGCCACGCCGGGCTTGGCGCCCAGCAGATACAGCCGCTTTCCGCCAGCCGCCATGGATGCCATGAGTCCGGAGGCAAAATCGATGCCCGGGCAGCGCCCCTTCAGGGGGCGGCCCAGGATCCTGGCGGCATATATCACGCCGATACCGTCCGGAAGCACCAGATCGGCTCCGTTGAGGGCCTCCCGGAAGGCCCCCTCCCGGCTGGCCCGGTCCACCAGTTCCGGATTGGGGGTGACCACATAGTGGAACCTGTCCTCCTCCAGAAAGGCCGTCCCCCTGGCCACCGCTTCCTCCAGGGTGAGGTCGTCAAAACCAACGCCCAGAATGTCTGTCCGCAAGGCAAATGCCTCCATTATCATTTAAGAATCATTGTCCCTCATGATACCACACAGCGAGGGAAAAGTCTACTCGCAACCGGCCCCTCCTCCCCATTTTATAAAAAATTAAGCATTGACATTTCAAGATAATGGGTTATAATACAGACAATACTTTAGCACCAAAAAGCACTAAAGCAGGTACAAGGTATACATAAAGGAAGGATGAATCACATGAAAAACCTGTCTAAGCTGACGGCTCTTCTCTCCGCCGCCGCCATGACCCTGTCTCTGGCCGCCTGCTCCAGCGGTAATGCCGCCTCCACGCCCGCACCGGCGGACACCTCCACGCCCACCGATACCGCCGCCCCCTCCGAGGGAGCGACCTACACCGTGGGCATCTGCCAGCTGGTCACCCACGACGCGCTGGACGCCGCCACCCAGGGCTTCATGGATGCCCTCAACGAGGCCCTGCCCGGCCAGGTCGAATTTGACGTCCAGAACGCCGCAGGCGACTCCAATACCTGTTCCACCATCGTCAACAGCTTCGTGGCCGACGGCGTGGACCTGATCCTGGCCAACGCCACTCCCGCCCTCCAGGCCGCCACCGCCGCCACCGCCGACATTCCCATTCTTGGCACCTCCGTCACCGAGTACGGCGTGGCCCTGAATATCCAGGGCTTTGACGGCACCGTGGGCGGCAACGTCTCCGGCACCTCCGACCTGGCCCCGCTGGACCAGCAGGCCGCCATGATCTACGAGCTCTTCCCCGATGCCGAAACGGTGGGCCTCATCTACTGCTCCGCCGAGGCCAACAGCCAGTATCAGGTGGACACCGTGAAGGCCGAGCTGGAGAAGCTGGGCTACACCTGTGAGCTCTACCCCTTCGCCGACTCCAATGATGCCGCCGCCGTCACCCAGACCGCCTGCGACGCCTCCGACGTGATCTACGTACCCACCGACAATACCGTAGCCTCCAACACCGGCATCGTGGACAACATCTGTCAGCCCGCCGGGGTCCCGGTGGTGGCCGGTGAAGAGGGGATTGCCAAGGGCTGCGGCGTGGCCACTCTCTCCATCAGCTACTATGACTTGGGCGTGACCACCGGCAAAATGGCTGCCCAGATCCTCACCGGCGAGGCCGACATCTCCTCCATGCCCATCGCCTACGCCGAGAACTTCACCCCCAAGTACAACCCTGTCATCTGCGAGGCGCTGGGTCTCACCCTGCCCGAGAATTACGTCGCCATCGACATGGAATAAGCGGGATTCTTTCTCAACTGAAAAAACAGCCGGAAAGGGTCTTTCTTTTCCGGCTGTTTTTTGCTATACTGTCGACGTATATTGACATTTGGAGGCGGGGCGGACGCTTTGCCTCCGGAATTGGGGGAAATGGAATTGACGAGCTTTCTCAACGCACTCCCCGGCGCCATATCCCAGGGGCTGGTCTGGGGCATCATGGCCATCGGCGTGTATATCACCTACAAGCTGCTGGATATCGCCGATCTGACGGTGGACGGCTCCTTTTGTACAGGAGGCGCCGTGGGCGTCATGATGATGGTGGCCGGCCACAACGTATGGCTCTCCCTGCTGTGTGCCATTCTGGCGGGCATGCTGGCCGGACTTGCGACCGGTGTGCTCCACACGGCCTGCGGAATCCCCGCCATCCTGGCCGGCATCCTGACGCAGCTGGGGCTGTGGTCGGTCAACCTTGCCATCATGGGCATGAAGGCCAACCAGTCCCTGAACGTCAACAACTATGAGCTTCTGGTCTCCCTGCGCTATCTGCAGGATGTATCCAAAGGGACCCGTCCCTTCTGGCAGCACCCCATTTTTGTAGTGGGCACCTTTACCGTGGTCATTGTGGCCGTTCTGTACTGGTTCTTCGGCACCGAGCTGGGCTCTTCGCTCCGAGCCACCGGCGCCAATCCTAACATGGCCCGCGCACAGGGTATCAACACGGATTTCAATAAGGTGCTGGGTCTCGTCCTCTCCAACGGACTGGTGGCGCTGTCCGGCGCCCTGCTGGCCCAGTACCAGAGCTTCGCCGACATCAACATGGGCCGCGGCGCCATTGTCATCGGCCTGGCCGCCGTGATCATCGGTGAGGTGGTATTCGGCAAGCTCTTCCGCAACTTCGGCCTGAAGCTGCTGGCCGTGGCCATCGGCTCCATCATCTACTATGTGGTGATCCAGGCCGTGGTAAGCCTGAGCGGCATCAACTCCAACTACCTGAAGCTGCTCTCCGCCCTCATTGTGGCGGTGTTCCTTACCGTTCCGTACTGGAAAGGGAAATACTTCTCCAAGCCCGTGAAGAAGGGGGGAGTCACCCATGCTTGAGATCCAAAACATCTATAAAACCTTTAACGCCGGGACAGTCAATGAAAAAACAGCCCTCAACGGCGTGTCCCTCACCCTGGACGACGGCGATTTTGTCACGGTAATCGGCGGAAACGGCGCGGGAAAGTCCACCCTCCTCAACGCGGTGGCGGGGGTGTGGCAGGTGGACGAGGGGAGCGTCACCATCGACGGAACGAACGTAACCAGACTCCCGGAGCACAAGCGGGCCAAATTCATCGGACGGGTGTTCCAGGACCCCATGATGGGCACTGCCGCCACCATGCAGATCGAGGAGAATCTCGCCCTGGCCATGCGCCGCGGCAAGGCCCGCACCCTCCGCGCCGGCATCACCAAGGCGGAGCGGGAGCGCTACCGGGAGCTGCTCAAGATCCTGGACCTGGGCCTGGAGAACCGCCTCACCTCCAAGGTGGGCCTTCTCTCCGGAGGCCAGCGCCAGGCCCTCACATTGCTGATGGCCACCCTCCAAAGGCCCAAGCTCCTCCTGCTGGATGAGCACACCGCCGCCCTGGACCCCAAGACGGCGGCCAAGGTGCTGGACACCACCGAGAAAATCGTCCAGCGAGACAAGCTCACCACGTTGATGATCACCCACAATATGCGGGACGCTATTGCCCATGGTAACCGCCTCATCATGATGTATGAGGGCCGTATCGCCATCGATGTGGCAGGTGAGGCGAAGAAAAAGCTCACCGTGGAGGGCCTGCTGGAGATGTTCAGCAAGGTCAGCGGCTCAACAGAGGCCGATGATAAACTACTGCTCTCCTGAAAAACGCATCGCAAATCAAGATGGAATGGAAAAGGCCGCGTCACATCGTGACGCGGCCTTTGGATGTCTGTCGAATGGTTCAGAACCAGTTGCTCTCCAGTTTCAGCACATGGAGACTGATGAGGTCGTCCAAGGCCATAAAGGTGACGCCGTCCACCGCTTGGGTGGGGGCCACCAGACCTACCGTTACGTCGCCCTTGGCGGCCTGTTCCTCTCCGATGGTGAAATGGTAGAGCTCGCCCTCCCCCTCGGAGACCGTGACACGGTTGGTATAGGGCTCCCAGGAGACCTGGTATCCCAGCGCCTCGGCCACCTTGCGGACGGGGACCAGAAGGCGGTCGTTTTCTACCCTGGCCGCGCTGGCGCCGGAGAGCTCCAGTGCTTCGCCGTTCACCGACACGGAGAGTCCCTCCGCAGTGACCCAGCCCGCATAGGCGGAGGGGAATACCATCACCTTGCCGGGCGCAGCCTGCGCGGGCAGGCTCATGGTCACGACGTCATACCAGGAGAGGATGCGCACACCGGGATAGAGGTCGGCGGCGCTCACGGTACCGCAGGTATTGCCCGGTCCGGCCAGATACTGGGTCTCGCCGGTCAGATGGAGCACCACATCCCCGCTTACATACACGTCCACACCGGCCTCGGTCTCTGCCACGCTCTGGACCTCGGCATATGTGGGCACGCCGAAATCCGCGGGAATATTGCACAGGATGATCGATGCGGAGGCGATGGGTGGCAGGCTCTTGGTCATGGCCGGCCCCACCCAGGCATAGAGGATCTCATTCTTCCGGATGTCCGCAAAGGACTTCTCCTCTCCGGTAACGGCATCCAGGATCTTTGTGTCCTCCTCCACATTCACCACGATCTTGGCATAGGCAGCCCCTTCGTTGTCATTTTGCAGCGTGAGGCTGTTGTCTCCCAGCTCAGCGGCCTGGCCCCAGACTTGGATGGGGAAGCTCTCGCTCCGCTGCATCAGCGTGTAGGCGGGCTGTTCCGCCGCGCCTTCTTTCGCACTCATCTCCGCCCCGGCGGCCGCACAGGGCAGGAGCAGCGTCGCGGCAAGCGCCGCAGTGAGGGCCGTTTTCAGCAGTTTGGGCTTTTTCAAGGTCTGATTCCTCCTTATGCGTCTTTCGTCTTTTGGACGCGCGGGCGCAGAGAATGTTCCCGCGCTTTACAAATTTTCCGTTACGCGCCCGCCGCCGGGGTGAGGATGCCGGAATAGGACATCAGGCGGTAGACCATGGCGGCGGCCTCCTCCCGGGTGGTGGGAGCGTTGGGATCAATGTCCGCAAGGTCGTCGGCGAGCAGGCCGAGGCTGTCCGCCGCAACGGCGGCCTCCCGGGCCCAGGAGGCGAACTTCTGGACGTCCGGAGCGGCCAGCTCTTCGTCGGTGACGCTGTCCAGCCGCCAGCCCACCTTCAGGTCCGCCCGCCGGCCCATGCGGGCCAGGATGGTGATGAACTGCTGGTGGTCGATGCGCGCATCCGGGTCGAACTCCCCGTTCTCATTGCCCTGGACCAGTCCCAAGTGATAGGTGATGTCCACCGCCGTGGCGTACCAGCTCTCTTCCGATACGTCGGTGAAGGGTGCCCGGCCCTGGTTGGTCCAGCACCAGTAGCCCATGGCCTGTGTGATCAGACTGACCAGCTCCGCCCGGGTAAGGGGCTCCTCGGGCAGAAAGCTGCCGTTCTCATCTCCCTGCACCGCTCCCAGCGCGGCCAGAGCGTTGATCTCCTCGGCATAGGGGGAGTCCTCCACATCCTCCATCCAGCGGGAGACATACTCGGTCTCCCAGTCTGCGGAGACCGTCTCCGGGTCCACGGACTCGCCGTCGAGCGTCATGGGCGTGCCGGGGGCCAAGGCGGAGAGGAGCTCGGCAAAAGCGGGGGCATAGTCGGCGCTGAGGGCAGCCTCTTTGTGGACATACCACTCCTGCCCCGCCAGCTCCAGGACCAGCACATCGGGCGATTCCGCCGCGGCTTCGCCGCAGAGGAGGCGCGCCACCTCGTCGGCCAGGTCGGCGTCCACCACCAAGTCGGGCAGTACACCGGAGCGGTCGGGGGTCACATAATTGGGCGAGTAGTATCGGTGCGTCGTTACGCGCATCACCGAACCGTCATCCAGTCCCAGCACGCTCTGGGCAATTCCCTTTCCGAAGGTCCGGGTGCCGATGATGAGCGCATAATCGTAATCCCGCATAGAGGCGGCAAAGAGCTCGGAGGCGCTGGCGGAGTTGGCGTCTACCAGGACCACCAAGGGCTCTTCGATGAGCCCCGGCGTCTCCACAGGAAAGGGGTTGGGCGTCCAAGAGCTCATGCTCCCCTCCCGGTCCACCAGATAGGCCACAGTGCGGTTGCCCAGCACATGGCCCACCGCCTCCACCACCGAGGTGGCCTCGCCGCCCGGATTGCCCCGGAGATCCACCACCCAGCGGTCCGCCTGCTCGTCCTCCTCGGTGATATAGGTCTGGAAATAGGAGCCGCTGTTCTCGCCGAAGCTGGTGCACTCCAGCCAGCCGATGTGGCCGTCCACCACTTCGCCGGTGACCGTGGGGAACACCACTTCGGCGCGTGTCATATCGAGCTCCGTCCGGGCGCCGTCCCGCTCCACGGTGATGGTCACCCTGGTGCCGGCCTCCCCCCGGATCAGCGTGGCCAGCGCCTCGGTGCTGCCGGCCTCCTCCACCGTGACGCCGTCGGCGGCCACAATAAGATCCCCGATCTTCAGCCCGGCCTGAGAGGCGGGGGAATCCGGGGCCACGCTGGTGACCTTCAGACCGTCCGCGGTGGACTCCACCATCACACCGATCCCCACCACATCGCTGTCCCCTAGGTTCTTCTGGAAGTCCTCGAATTGCTGGGCGGTCATATAGTAGGTGTAGGGATCGCCCAAGGCGTTGGTGATCTCGTCGATGGTGGGCAGGGCCAAGATCTCCTCGGGGATCTCGTCGATGTAGTACTCCCGCAGGATCTCCCTGGCCTGCTCCACAGAGATGGCGCCAGCGGCGGGGCTCAGCGTCAGGGTCAATGCCAGCAGCAGAGCCGCCGCGCGCATGGGTCTTTGAAATTTCATTTGACAAGTTCTCCTTTATTGTCCCGTCCCGGGATGACAGTTGCTGCTATTGTACCATCCTCCGCCCGCTCTGTCCACCTTTTGCAGATGCCAAAATATGCGCCTGCGCCCTTGTTTTCAATTTGTTCATACGTCTGTTTTCACCCGGACGGACCGGGAGCTAACCGTCCAGGCGCCGCTCCAGGGCCTTGCGCACGGTCCTGAGCACCTTCAGCCGGGCATATTTTTTGTCGTTCCCCTCCACGAGGATCCAGGGGGCGTACTCGGTGGAGGTCTTTTGCAGCATCTCGTCCACCGCCAGCTCGTACTGCGGCCATTTCTTTCGGTTGCGCCAGTCCTCTTCCGTGATCTTGTACTGTTTCTCCGGCGTGCTCTGCCGGTCCTCAAACCGGCGGAGCTGGGTATCCTGGTCGATCTGGAGCCAAAATTTCAGCACTACGGCCCCCCACCGGCTCAGCTCCCGCTCAAACTCGTTGATCTCGTCATAGGCCATGCTCCACCGCGCCTCAGGGGTGAGGCCCTCCACCCTCTCCACCATGACCCGGCCATACCAGGTACGGTCGAAGAGGACCACATGGCCGTCCTTGGGAAGCTGCCGCCAGAAACGCCACAGATAGGGTCTGGAGAGCTCTTCCGGGGTGGGCGCGGCGATGGGCACCACATCAAAGCCCCTGGGGTCCAGCGCCCAGGAGAGCCGGCGGATCGCACCCCCCTTGCCGGATGCATCCCATCCCTCAAAGCCCAGGACCACGGGCACCTTCTCCCGATAGAGACGGCTGTGGAGCTTTTGAAGCTTCTTGCGCTCCCGCTTCAGTTCTGCCCGGTATGCCTCCTCCGTGGTGCTCGGCGAGAGATCCACATCCTTCAGCCGGGGCATGGCGCGCAGCGGCCAGGGCGCCTGCTCCGGAGGGAGAGGCCGCGGCGCGCCATCCTCCAGGGCGGCACGGAGCGCGTCCCGCACTCTGCGCAGCACTTCCAGCGTTCCCCGGGTCTTGTCCTCGTTCTGCACTACATGCCAGGGGGCATGCACGGGGTTGGTGGCCTGGAGCAGCAGCTCCGTGACCTCCGCCCTGGCGGCATACTCCCGGTTCCTCCTCCAGTCCCGGTCCGTGACCCGCCAAGCTGTGGCCCCATGGTCCGCCAGTTTTTCCAGCCGCCGCTTCTGCTCCCTCCGGCTGATGTTCAGGAAGAACTTGAGGATCAGATAGCCGTCGTCCCCCAATTGCCGCTCAAAGGTATTGATGGACTCCACCAGACCGGAGGCGGCCGCCCGGTCCTCCTCCAGCCGGGTCAGCGCCCGGCTGTACCAGCTCCGGTCCAGCACCGCCATCTCTCCCCTGGGTGGGAGATCCCTCCAGAAGGACCACAGCAGGGGGCGCCTCCCCTCCTCGTCGGTGGGATCGGCATAGGACCACACCTGGTAGCCCCGAGGGTCCAGCTCCGAGATCACTTTGGAGATGATGCTCCCCTTCCCCGACGCACTCCAGCCCTCAAAGATCAGCAGCACCGGCAGTCCTGCCTGTTTTATGGGCTGCTGGAGGGCCGCCAGTTCCTTTTGGATGGCCTTGATCTCCCGTTTGCAGGCCCCTTCTTCCTCCTGCGTGATGGCTTTCTCCTGGCTTTTCCACTCTAACATGGACCTCGCATCCTTTCTGAAATCGCAGGAACCGGGCGCAGATGGGAGGACCGCGCACGCCGTTTGTCCCTATCCGCCTCTATCCCGTCCTATTCGGTTTGAGTCTCCGCCATCGGGTTTGCCGGGACGGAGTCCTTTCTGATATCATAGGGAACAAGCGCCGTATCCCCGCGGCAGACGGCGTCGGTCTCCGCCATATCCCCGATCAAATCGAGTTAGGAGTTTTATTATGTCCTCCCACAGCGGAACGTGGAACAAAACTGTATTTACCTACGGAATCATCTTACTGGGCTCGGGCATCCTGTCCTTCGGGCTCTACAACATCCATGAGCGCACCAACGTCACCGAGGGAGGTGTGCTGGGCATGACGCTGCTCCTTCAGCACTGGTTTGGATTCTCCCCCTCCGTCACCAGCCCTCTGATGGACATCGCCTGTTATCTGCTGGCCTGGCGCTTTCTGGGGAACGCCTTTGCCCGGTACGCGCTGGCGGCCAGTCTGGCCTTCGCCGGCTTTCATGCCCTGTGGGAGCAGTTTCCGCCCCTCCTGCCCGACCTCTCCGCCTACCCCGCCATCGCCGCCGTGGCCGGCGCCCTCTTCGTGGGATTGGGCGTGGGGCTGGTGGTACGCATCGGCGGAGCCTGCGGCGGCGACGATGCCCTGGCCCTGTGCATCTCCCATGTAGCCCGTTGGCCCATCGCCCGGTGCTATCTCCTCACCGACCTTACCGTACTGGCGCTATCCCTCTCCTATATTTCCGCCTCCCGTATTCTCTATTCCCTCATCACCGTCACCCTCTCCTCCGCCCTGATCGGCTGGGTGCAGGGCACAGGGAGGGCCCCCTCGAAGGACGGCGCGGACGGGGGTGCGCCGGAGACCGAAACCGCATAATCCAAGGGGCGCGCCGGTCGGCGCGCCCCGTGCGTTTTCA
>NZ_JBCOAQ010000028.1:28324-30851 GCF_040226735.1 Intestinimonas sp. RTP31139st1_F5_RTP31139_211217
GGTCCTTGTTGGTGCCTCCCTTGTTGTCGCGGATGGCGTCCAGCAGGTCCTGCCCGGCGGACTCCAGCTTGCGGTAGGCAGGGGAACCGCCGGCCGAGACAGGCTTGGGCGGCAGGGGCACACCGGCGGCCAGCATACGGTCATTGGCCAGGTCATAGACCTCCTCATACTCCGCGGCATGGGCGGCCAGCCCCGCGTCGCGCAGATGCTGGGCAAAGATCTCGGTGACGGACGCCTCGCCGTGGACCACAAAGGTGTGACGGGGCTTGGGGGCGTAGTGCCTGGCCCAAGCGAGCAGGTGGTCCCGGTCGGCATGGGAGGAGAGTCCCTTGAAGTTGACGATGCGGGCATTGACGGCGATCTCCTCGCCGAAGAGCTTCACCGACTTGGCCCCCTCCAGCAGGGCCCGGCCCAGACTGCCCTCGGCCTGATAGCCCACAAAGACGATGGCGCACTCCCGGCGCCACAGATTATGCTTGAGGTGGTGACGGATCCGGCCCGCGTCGCACATACCGGAGGCCGAGATGATGACCTTGGAAGCTTTGTCCATATTGAGAGCCTTGGACTCCTCGCTGGACTCGGTGAGGGTGAGGCCGGGGAACTGGAAGAGGGCACCGCCCTTCAGGGCTTCAATGGCCGCCTCGTCCAGATAGCCGTGCAGATTGCCGGAGAAGATGCGGGTGGCCTCATTGGCCAGCGGCGAGTCCACACAGACCTGGAAATCCGGGTGGGTCTTCACCAGGCCCTCGTCCTTCATCTCCCGCATGAAATAGAGCAGTTCCTGGGTACGGCCCACGGCGAAGGACGGGATGATCACGTTGCCGCCCTTGGAGAAGGTCTCGTCTATGATCTCGGCCAGAGCCCCGGTATAGCTCTCCGGCGGCTCGTGGAGGCGGTCGCCATAGGTGCTCTCCATCACCACATAGTCGGCCTCTCCGATGTACTGCGGATCCCGAATGATGGGCTGATCCACATTGCCCAGGTCTCCGGAAAAAACGATCTTCCGGGTCACATCTCCCTCGGTGAGCCACAGCTCCACGCTGGCCGAGCCCAGCAGGTGCCCCGCGTCCACAAAACGGATGCGCACGCCCTCGCACAGATCCACTGTATCTCCGTACTCGTATGTGGTGACCAGCTTCATGGCCGCTTCCGCGTCCGCCATGGTGTAGAGCGGCTCCACTATGGGCTTGCCCGCGCGGCGGCCCTTCTGGTTCTGCCACTGGGCGTCGGACTCCTGAATGTGGGCGGAATCCCGGAGCATAATGGACATCAGCTCTCCGGTGAGGCGGGTGGCGACGATGGTCCCGTGAAAGCCCTGCTTGACCAGCAGGGGGATGCGCCCCGAGTGGTCGATATGCGCGTGGGTCACAATGACGTAGTCGATATAGCCGGGGGCAAAGTCCAGGACCCGGTTGTCCCGCTCGTCCCGCCCTTGCTGCAGTCCGCAGTCGATAAGGATCTTCTTTCCGTTTACCTCCAGGCAGTGGCAGCTGCCGGTGACAGCTTTGGCCGCGCCGAAGAATGTGAGCTTCATGTGGCACCTCCCTGTTACTTATATATTTATTCTAATGCTTTCCCCCCCAGGTGTAAAGCCCTTGTCGAAAATTTACAAAATTGCCACAAGGGTGGAGCACCGCAGGGTCCGGAAGTCAGAAAAATGGTGAAACACGCCGTACGTCAGGCAAACTCGGTGCAAACCGCGCCGCAACAAATCGCGTCTTTACTTTTCCCCGGCTTCTGAACTATACTTGACCCGAGGTGATGAAATGACCGTCCATCAGAATCTTCGGGACCTGCGGCAAATCTCGGGCTTGACGCAGGAAGAAGCGGCATCCAGGGTCGGCCTGACCAGGCAGGCCATTTCGGGCTATGAATCCGGCCGAAGGCAGCCGGACATGGATATGCTCCTGAAACTCGCTGAATTGTACCATACCGATCTTCTTGGCGTCGTATATGGGCGGGGCAGCGCGCAGAAAAAGATGCGCCGGTTTCAAATCGCGGCGCTCGTGACGTTTCTTGTCCCGCTGCTCCTCACTTTGATGCACTCCTGCCTGATCCTGTTTGCAAATACATGTTTCCCCGTCGCCGGTGATATGCTGATTACGGAGGCCACAAGACCGCTCATTGAGACGCGCCTCGCAGTGATCGGCGCATGGGAGCTGCTCGAGGGGCTCGCCCAAGCGGCTTCCTTTGCCGGCTGCATCCTGCTTGCCGTCCTGCTCCCAGGTCTGACCCCCCTGCCGTCGATGAAGCACTCTCTTCTCTTTGTCCTAGCCTTCCTGCTCGGAGGCATTGCGGTCACGCTCCCGTTTTCGGCCTTTGATCCCTGCTATTCACGCGCTGATTATATGCTCATCCTCCTTCATACGTTTTTGCCGGTAGTCCTTCTATGGATCGGCCTGGTGGGGATGGGGCTGTTCAAATCGCTCTGCAAGAAAAGGCAGGGACGTCTCTCTCCATAGCATTCCACATACGCCTCATCCTTCGGCAGGACGCATCTGCGCATTGCAGAGCAGCGGCCCGGCCA
>NZ_JBCOAQ010000028.1:30861-38849 GCF_040226735.1 Intestinimonas sp. RTP31139st1_F5_RTP31139_211217
CGGATGTCCGGGCCGCTGCTCTGTTTCGATACAAATGCCGGGGCGCCCGGCGTATTATTGCGCTTCTTCCGTTACGGAGAGAGGAAACCGCGTGCCCGGTTCGCCGGCGAAAACGATCCAGCCGCCCTCCGGAAGCAGGGCGTGGGTATCTCCAAACGCCCAGGACCCGGCCACGACCTGCCCAAGCTGGTCGTATACGTAAAAAGCCCCCGCCTCGGGCAGCGTGACATTCAGCGTCCCGCCCGCCAGAGCCCCGACCTGATACCAGCGGGCCCGGCCATCGGACTGGATGGTGGTGTAGGCCCCCTCCCCACCCCAAAGGGGGCGGGCGGCGGCGGAGTCCATGCACAGGTAATCGCCCACAGTGAGATACTCTGTGCCGTCCTCCACCTGCACCGTATAGTCCGCACCGTTGCGGCTCCCGGTACCGGGGAGCTGGAGATACTGCCGCGCGGTGTCCGCATCCTCGATCCGGTCCAGGGCCGCGTAGCCGGGCGCCTCGGCCAGGGTGGAGACGGCGGTGAAGGGGCCGGAGAGGTACACCTGGGAGGTATACTTCTCGTTGGCGATGAGGTAGAGCTTCTCCCCTCTGGCCTCCCAGGCGGCCAGGGCCTCTTCGGACGCCTCCCCATTGGGCTCCAGGCGCTCCATGGCATAGCTGGCCGCCCCCAGGGGGACGAGCCCCGGAATGTCGGAATAGGCCTTCTCATAGAGATAGACCCGTCCGTTCTCCTCGGGGATAAATTTTACCAGGAGGGTCTCCTCCTCGTCCCGGAAAGACCCGTCGTCATAGTAGGTGAGCGTCATAGGAGCGCCGCCCAGCGCCGCAGGAGCGGCCAGCGTCAGGGCGCCCGCCTCGTCAAAAGAGGCGGTAAGCATACCGGTGAGCCCGGCGTACGTCCCGGCATATGACAGGACCGCCTGGGGGAGCCGGGCGGGCTCCGCCTCGGGAAGCGACCAGGATTCGTCCACAGTGATCCCCCGCTGGGCCAGGGCGTCGACCAGGATGCGGGCCCCTGCCAGTTGGTTATAGGTGCTCACACCGCCGGAGGAGAGTACGGCCACCGCCATATCGTGCTCCGGCAGGACGATGAGCCCCGCGTGGTAACGCAACGTGTCTCCGCCTTTTACCAGGGCCTGGATACCGTTTTGTCCAAAGGGAAACATGTGCACATTGTCCCAGCCCAGGCCATACCCCAGTTGGTCGTCGGCGCTGTCCTCCGGCCACAGGCCCCGCGCGGCCCAGTCGGCGGTCATGGCGTCCAGGGACGCCTGGCTCAGCAGTTCCGTGCCGCAGAGGAGGCCGCCGAAGGAGGCAAGGTCCGCGGCGGTGGCGTAGATGCCGCCGGTGCCCACGATACCCAGGGTATCCTGAGGCAGGGCCCTGGGGTCCTGTGGGGAGGCGTAGGTCCTGGCCAGGCGGTCCGGGTCGAAGTCCCCGCCGGGGGCGAAGGTGTCTGCCAGCTCCCCCGGCGCCAGAAGGGCGGCGCGGACATAGTCCATGTATTCCATTCCGGAGGCCGCCTCCACCACCAGCTCGGCCAGAGTATAGCCATCGTTGGAGTAGACGCAGTAGGCGCCCGGCTCGGCCTTGAGCCGCTGCGTGGCGAGGCGCCGGAGCAGCGCATCGGCGGCCTGTGGATCGGTATCGTCAAAGAGAAAGGCATTGCGGGTGCTGTCCCCCATCAGGCCGGAGGAGTGGTCCAGGAGCATCCGCACCGTGATGCTCTGATACCGCTCGTCTGCCATGCAGAACTCCGGCAGGATCTCCGCCACCGGCGTCTCCAGCGTCAGGGCCCCCTCTTCACAGAGCTTCAGCACCGCTGCGGCCGTATACGTCTTGGACACCGAGCCCACACCGTAGAGGATATCCTCGGTAAGCGCCCGGTTTTCACTGCGGGAATAGACTCCCCAGCCGCCCTGGAGCGTGATCTCTCCCCCCTCCCAGAGGGCGTAGCGGATGCTGTCCGCGCCTCCATACTCCGCCGCAAGCTGGACGGCGTGCCGGGCGGCCTCCTCCCGGGTCCTGATCCGGGTGTCCTCCGCCGCCAGGGCGGGCGCGGAGAGGGCTGCGGCAAGCAGCAGCCCGGCCAGGACCGCCGACAGGGTGTGCTGAATTCTCATATGGGGATACCTCCTATCTGTCTCCGGATGGGTCTCGCCCGGGGCGCCCCGCCGTCAGGTCCCGCCCCGGGACAGCTTTTCATAGTGCGCCCGGCATTCCTCCGGCGTCCGTTTGGGATGGGCGTTCATCTCTTCCGCCTCCTGGAGCAGCCATGCCGTCATGGCGGCCACCCCCTCCTCGGAGAGGGCGAAGAATGCCTCGGCATCCTCCACGGCATAGTCCCGGCAGAAGGGGCCCTGCCATGTCACCGCCCGCATGCGGCCCTCCTGAGGCTTTTCGATCTCGTAGCACAGCAGCCCCCGGCTCCCCGACCAGCCGTTGTCGTTTTCAAAGTGGGAGAGCCCGGGCATATAGAATTCGTCGCTCATGTCGATCCTCCATTCTGTTCCGGCAGGGTGAAAAAATCCGCCAGCCGGTTTTCTTCGTCGTCAAAGAGCAGGTTGTATTGGAGCATCTCATACTGGAGCAGGCTGGCCCGGGCGGCCTCGGAGAGCTCGCTTCTGCGCTTGTACCATGCCCCGTCCGCATCCCGGTAGCCCACCCCGTTGACCGCCGGCACGGTCTCCCGGAGCGCGCTCAGGAACTGCTGGTATCCGGTCCGGGGCAGGCCCGCCGTCTCCAGCAGCAGGGAGGAGAGGTAATTCAGGGAGAGCTCCGTCCCCTGCTCCTCCGGAATATCATAGTTGGCCCAGAGCACGAAAGGCACCTTTTGCCGCTTCTGGGCGGTCCCGGCGTCCAGGGTGTCGAACGCCCCGCCCAGCACCTCGGTGTAGAAATTGGTGGCCACCTGGGGCTGATGGTCGCCGAACATCAGGATCATGGTGGGCTCTTCCACCTGGGAGAAGTACTCCACCAGATATTGAAAGGCGCTGTCCGACTCCCGGATGAGGGAGAGATACTGGTTGACGGTATGGAACCGTCCCTCCATCGCCCCGGTGAGCCACACGGTCTTGTCCAGCCCCGTCCAGGGCACGTTGTAGGCACTATGGTTCTGCATGGTGACGTTGAAGACAAAGAGCGGTTCGCCCGCCTCCTTCTCCTCGTAAAGACGGATCAGATTCTCATAGTTGGACCGGTCCGTGATGTAATTGCGCATAAAGGCCGCGTCGGTAAAGTCCCGCTGAAAGAGGATGCGGTCGAAGCCGAAGTCCCGATAGACCGCCGTCCGGTTCCACCCGGAGGAGAGGTAGGGGTGCATGAACACGGTCTCATACCCCAGCGCCTTCATCTGGGCGCCCAGATTGGGCATCCCCGGCGTCACGTACATCTGGAAGGGCACGGTGCCGTCAGGCAGGAAGGCCATGGTGTTCCCTGTGAGGAATTCAAACTCGGAATTGGCCGTGGTGCCCCCGAACACCGAGGAGTAGGCCGTCCCCTTCACCGTGTTCTCCGTCAGGCCATGGAGAAAGGGCATGGGGTCCTCGTTGGTCTCCAGACCAAAGGTCTCCGTGAGATCGGAAAAGGACTCGTTCATAATGACGATCAGGTTGACGGGGCTCTGCCCGCCCACGGCGGGCCCCATGGCCTCCGCGTCTCCTTCCGTCTCCGCCCGAACGGCCTCCAGCGCCTCCTGGGAATACCCCTCCGGCTCGGCCACGGTACTGTAGCGCAGGCACACGGAAAAATTGAGGAGAAAGCCGTTTCCCCTGGTGGTCCAAAGGGAGGGTTCGATCCCCGCCCAGCTCAGAAACCCGGTGCGGAAAAAGACGCACAGATAGACCGCGCAGGCCGCCGCAAGGGGCAGCACCACCTGCAGCCTGGGAAGCCGCCGTCCCGGGTTGCGGGGGAGCTTCCACAGCAGGAGACAGAAGAGGGCCAGCGCCAGCAGACACCGGAGCTGTACCTCGTCGGGCCAGTAGTCGTAATTTCCGGCCACATTGGCGGCCGTACGCAGGGTGAGGAGGTCGCCCGGAAAGATGGTGCGGCCCCGGAACCGGATGACATAGCGATTCATGAGCCCAATCAGGACGAAAAGTCCGGCGGAAATCCCGGCGGAGAGGACCAGCCGTCCCGCCAGCAGGTAGACCGCACCGGCGATCATGTAATACCACACCAGATTGAGGCCGATCTGGAGGAGGGAAAAATCCTTCCAGGGAGCGTAGTTGTAATTCATACACTCCACCAAGAAAAAGCACAGCAGAGGCCCCAGCACAAAGGCCAGGCGGGAGAGGCCGCGCCCGGCCCGCCCGTTCACGGAAAAGCGGAGGGGGAGGAGCGCGCCGAAGGCCAGCGCCCAGCAAAGCGCCTGCCCCAGGGGCAGCCCGTAGAGAAGAAGTCCCGCCAGCAGAGCGATGGCCAGCGCCGCAGCCGGGAGCAGCAGGTCCGGCCGCAGCTCCACGGGCGGCCGTTTTTTTATATTGACTTGGGTGCGCATAGCAAATGATACCGTCTCTTTCCTTTGGTTGAAACGGAATCTATTTTACAACGGGCCGCCTGTAAAAGCAAGGCGGCCCGTCTTACGCTTTCTTTACAATTTGCGAAAACGGGCCTCCGCACTTCGGCGGAGGCCCGTCCCGGACCGGGGGATGTTTGCCGCTGAGGCGGAGGCCCCGCAGATGCAGCGGCGTCCTGCGGCGCTCAGGCGCGCTCTCCCACGACCTGGGCCTGGATGAGGTTAGTGGTGCCGCTGATGCCGATGGGCACGCCGGCGGTGATGACCACGGTGTCGCCGCACGCCACAGCACCCTCCCGCCGGGCCACATCCACAGCCATGGAGAAGAGCCGGTCGGTGGAATCCACCTCTCCGGTGAGGTAGGGGTGGACACCCCAGGAGATGGCGAGCTGCCGCCTGGTCTGCTCGCTCTGGCACAGCGCCACGATGGGACAGGCGGGGCGGAAGCGGGAGATGACCTTGGCCGTATAGCCGCTCTTGGTGGCGGCCAGAATGGCAGAGGCGCCCAGGTCCATGGCGGTGAGGCAGCAGGAGTGGGTGATGGCGTCGTTGATGGAGCTGATGCCGGGGAGCAGATTGTTCTCCCGGAACCGGCCCCAATAGTCGATGGCCCCCTCGGCGGCCTCCACCGTGCTCACCATGGTCTGGAGGGCCTCCAGCGGATATCTGCCGGAGGCGGTCTCGCCGGAGAGCATGACGCAGGAGGTGCCGTCAAAGACGGCGTTTGCCACATCGGAGACCTCGGCGCGGGTGGGCCGGGGATTGCGGATCATGGAATCGAGCATCTGGGTGGCGGTAATGACGGGCTTGCCCTGGCGGATGGTGGCCTTGATCATCTTCTTCTGTAGGATCGGCACCTCATGGGCGGGAATCTCCACCCCCAGATCTCCCCGGGCCACCATGACGCCGTCGGAGGCGGCGATGATGGCGTCCAGGTTGTCCACGCCCTCCCGGTTTTCGATCTTGGCGATGATGCGGATGTCGTCCCCGCCGCACGCGCGCAGGCAGGCGCGGATATCCTCCACGTCGGAGGCCTTCCGCACAAAGGAGGCGGCGATGAAGTCGAAATCGTTCTCCACGGCGAACTTCAGGTCCTCCCTGTCCTTTTCCGTGAGAGAGGGCAGCAGGATGTGCACGTCGGGAATGTTGATGCTTTTATTGCTGGAAAGCGTACCGCCGTTCTCCACCTCGCAGTGGATCTTCCTGCCCTCGATCCTGCGGACCACCAGCTCCACCAGCCCGTCGTCCACCAGCACCCGGCAGCCCTCGCCGAGCTCCTTGTGAAGGTTCTCATAGGTGACGGAGACCTGGTGCTCGTCACCGGGCACATCTTCGGTGCTCAGGGTGAATTCCGCGCCGCGGGTCAGGGTGATGGGCCCGTTCTCAAAGCTCTTGATGCGGATTTCAGGCCCCTTGGTGTCCAGCATGGAGGCCACCGGAGCCCCCAGCTCGTCCCGGACTCGCTTGAGCTTGGTCAGGGTGGCGAGATGGCTCTCGTGTGTGCCGTGGGAAAAATTGAAGCGGGCGCAGTTCATCCCGGCCAAAATCAGTTTGCGCAGGGTCTCCTCGTTGTCCACGGAGGGCCCCAGGGTGCAGATCACCTTTGTCTTTCTCATCATAAATACCTCCTGATGGGTATGTAAATTTCCGTTTGAAAGCCTACGCCCTTATCATACTACATCCGGTGGCATTTTTAAAGTAAAAATTTTATGAAGAAAAAGATTTTTCCCGTCTGCTTTTTGTCTCTCTCCGCGCGGAAGGGGGCTGCCAAAGACCAGGACGCGCTTTTCGCATCCCGGGGCCTTTTGTCCGTTTGCGCAGGCGGAAAAGGCCCAAAAGCGGCGCTTTTGTCCCGCGGAGATAGGGCCAGGCGGATTTTTCTCCGCCCGGCCCCGCCCGTCTCATTTCTTGCGCTCCAGAGGAACCAGCTTCCCGTCTCTGCACTCCATATCGAAAAGGTCTGTGAGCATGGTCTCTTCCCGCTCTACCGCCTCTGTCAGCTCTGTGCCGGTCTTCTGATCCCAATAGCTCACCCGTGGGATCAATAAGAGTGTTATAGGCCATCTGGGCAGCATTGTCCCGGCTGAGGGCCTCCGCCGCCTTGTCCGGGTTCAGGTCGGTGAACAGCCCCTTCTCCCCAGCCATGTCGTCCACCGCCACAACCCAATCCGTGCCGGTGAGGCCCTCCTTTTCCGCGCTGTAACCCGCGGTCAGCAGCATTTTGGCCGCCTCCCGGGCCGTAACAGGGCCGTCCGGCTCAAATGTGCCGTCGCTCTTTCCGTTGAGCACTCCCAGGGATACCAGGACGCTCACGGCCTGCGTGCGGGTGATGTCGCTCTGGCCCGTAAAAGCTGCGGCGGCGTTCCCCGCCAGCAGTCCCACAGTCAGGGCCACGGTCGGCAGCAACGCCCGGACCCGCATCATATTCGTTTTTATCCGCAGTATGCCACCTTTCTTTTCATTTATCCAGGGCGTCCACCGCCTCCTGGATGATGGTCAGGTCTCCCCGGATATTCCCCATCCAGTACCGCAGGGTGCTCTCGATCCCCAGCTTCTCCCGCAGTTCATCGAAGGTCCAGCCCTCGTTGGCCACCTGGGAGAGGTAGTAGTTCACTCCTGCTGCTCCATCTGCCGGGCGCCGTCATAGAGGGCCCGGAATTCCATGACCTGCTCCAGTGAGGGGCGGGGGAGGGCAACGATCCCGCCCAGAGCCTCCTTGACGGCCTTGATCCGGGCGATTCCCTCCTCATTGCTCACATGGCCGGCGTTCACCACCGCGTCTACCTGAGTGCTCAGCTTCTCCACCAGGCGTGTCCCCTCTTCCAGATAGGTCCTCATCTCCCGGCGCTGGGCGTCGGTCAGGGGGCGTAGAGGTAAATATCCTCTCCCCCGCCGCTGTAGGCGATCCAGGTGACTTCCTTGCCGCACGGCCCGCCGATGCTGCGCACGGGCAGGTAGGTCATCTCCTCGAATACGATGGGATAGACCGCCTCCCCCTTCTCGTTGGCAAAGCTCTGGACTGCGCCGTCCACCTTTACGATAAGGTCCGGGCGTATGCGGATGTCCACACCGCATAATACCACTCCTTCAGCGCAGGTTTCAGCCGTTCTCTGGCCCGTTTGAGCCGTATCGATACCGTTCCCTGGGGCAGGTCCAGCGCCTGGGCAATCTCCGCCGTGGAGCAGTCCTGATAATAATAGAGGACCACCACCTCCCGATATTTTCCCGGCAGCCCCAGCACGGCCCGGACAAAGGTCTCTTGGGCCGCGTCCTCCGCCAGTGCCCCATCCCGCAGATAGCAGATAGAGATAACACAGGCGCAGGATGTTGTCTCCATGCTTTTCCATCAGCGCTTCGATGTCCACGGCCCCTTCCACCTCCTTCTGTCTTTTAGACACTTGGACCGGGCGCTTCGTTTCACTTTCGGTCAGACTTTTTCAGCAGACGAAGGCGCGCCGCAGAGACCATGCT
>NZ_JBCOAQ010000029.1:0-38484 GCF_040226735.1 Intestinimonas sp. RTP31139st1_F5_RTP31139_211217
AGTCTCCGGAGGAGGCGCAGCCCGTCAAGGAGGGCGCTTCGGAGGCGATGGAGTCTCCGAAGGAGGCGCAGCCCGTCGAGGAGGGCGCTTCGGAGGCGATGGAGTCTCCGAAGGAGGCCCCCTCCGAAAAGGGGAAGGAAACGCCCTCCAAACGGCGGGGAAAAAAGTCCGCAAAACGCTGAACCGCGCAGAAAAGCGGGACGGCAGCACTGATTTTTCTAATATTTTCTAGGAGGTTATCACAATGGGTGAAGCTCTGGGTATGATCGAGACAAAAGGTCTGGTCGGCGCGATCGAGGCGGCCGATGCCATGACCAAATCCGCCAACGTTACGCTGATGGGCTATGAGAAGATCGGCTCCGGCCTGGTCACCGTCATGGTCCGCGGCGACGTGGGCGCGGTCAAGGCCGCAGTGGACGCCGGCGCCTGCGCCGCCGAGAAGGTGGGCGAGATCGTGGCGCAGCACGTCATCCCCCGTCCCCACACCGACGTGGAGAAGATTCTGCCGAAGGGCCTGTAAAAAGAGGCTTAAGGCATGGACAAGAACAACGTGGTTTCAACAGAGATTGTCCGCCGGATCACCCGCATGGTGGTGGAGGAGCTCCAGAAGCAGCAGCGGCTGGAACGCTCCACCCCCATTGGGGTCTCCAACCGCCATGTCCATCTGGACCGGGCGGACATGGATGCTCTGTTTGGTCCGGGCAGCGAGCTGACGGTCAAAAAAATGCTCGGCCAGCCGGGGCAGTATGCTGCGGAAGAGACCGTCACCATCCGCGGCCCCAAAGGGGAGCTCAGCCGCGTGCGCGTGCTGGGGCCCCTGCGCTCTCAGACGCAGGTGGAGATCTCCATCGCCGACGGCTTCACGCTGGGGGTCAAGCCCCCCGTGCGCGAGTCCGGTCAGTTGAAGGATACCCCGGGTATTGAAATCATCGGGCCCTGTGGGAGCGTAAAGAAGGACAGCGGCGTGATCGCGGCGCTGCGGCACGTGCACATGACCCCGGAGGACGCGGCGCGCTTCGGCGTGGAGGACGGCCAGTATATCCGGACGGAAATCGAGGGCCTGCGGGGCGCGATCCTGTGCAACGTGCTGGTGCGCGTCTCCGACAAGTACGCGCTGGAAATGCACATTGATGTGGAAGAGGCCAATGCTCTGGGCGTCAAAAACGGCGACCGGGCCTTTTTCCTTGACGATTGAGCCGGGAGGGAGGCAGGGCGGAGATGGGCCAGGAGCTGACGCAAGCCAACGAGACCCTTCTGGAATTTGAGCGGCTGATTCAAACCGGAGGCTGCAATGCCTGGAAGGGCGCGCTACGAACCGGGGTGGATCTGGGCACCGCCAACATCGTGCTGGCGGTGGTGGATGAGCAGAACCGGCCGGTGGCCGGGGCCTCTTATCCCTCCACAGTGGTCCGGGACGGTATCGTGGTGGACTACATGGGGGCGGTTCGGGCGGTCACGCATCTGAAAGGACAGTTGGAGGAGCGCCTGGGCGTCATGCTGGACGCCGGAGCCTGTGCCATCCCGCCCGGTATCCTTGAGGGCAATGTGAAGGCCATTGGAAACGTCGTGGAGGCGGCGGGTTTCCGTCTGACCAACATTGTGGATGAGCCCACGGCGGCCTCCTCCGTGCTGGGCATTTCCGACGGCGCAGTGGTGGACGTGGGCGGCGGCACCACAGGGATCAGCGTCCTGAAGGACGGAAAGGTGATTTTCACGGGCGACGAGCCTACGGGAGGCACCCATATGACGCTGGTGCTGGCCGGCTTCCACGGCTGGAATACTCAGGAGGCCGAATTGGCCAAGCGGGATCCGGCGCAGGAGGCCAATGTGTTTCCTGTGATCAAGCCGGTTGTGGAGAAAATGGCGTCCATTGTCAAGAACTACCTTCGGGAGTATCCGGTGGAGACGGTCTATGTGGTGGGCGGCGCGTGCTGCTTCACCCAATTTGAATCGGTATTCGAGAAATTTCTGGGTGTCCCCGTGGTCAAGCCGGCGGCTCCGCTACTGGTGACGCCCCTGGGGATCGCCGTAAACTGCAAGCTGTAAAGTAGGTGAGGACCGTTGATGACGGAGCAACTGCGCAGGATGGCGGATGAGGCGTTTGTCGAGATTCTGGCCCAGCGCGTTGTGGAGAAGCTCCTGGCGCGGCAGAAGCAGGCGCTGGTAGTCTACACCGGTTCCAACATCGGTGAGGCTGCCGCGCTGGAGGCCATGAGCCGTCTGCGCGGAGAGGGCTTCACGTTCCGGGTGCTCCTCTCGCGGGGGGCGTCCGGCCTGCTGGACGTGGAACGGCTCCGCTCCGTTCTGGAGCCGGAGAAGCTGTGGGTGGAGACTCCGGAAGAGACCCCGGAGGCGCTGACTGCCCGGTACGACCCCATTTTGGTTCCGGCCATGACGGTACATACCGCCGCCCACGTGGCCGCCTGCATGGCGGACACACCGGCGTCGGCCGTCATTCTGGACGGCCTGATGCGGGGAAAGAACGTGGTGGTGAACATCGACGGCTGTTGCCCGGATCCCGCCGAGCGCCTAAAGCGCGGCTTCCATATGACGGAGCCGCTGAAGCAGGCGCTTCGGAACAATCTGGAGACCCTGCGCTCCTTCGGCGCACGCCTGACCACCTCCGGCGGCCTCTATGACAAGACGCTGTGGGCGGTCGGGGGACCACAGACCCGGACGGCGGCGCTGGCCGCGAGGCAGGAGGCCGAGTTCCGGAAGCCGGAGGGGCCTGCCCGTGTCCGGCTGGAGGGCAGGGTCCTGAGCGGACGCCACGTTCAGGGATGTCCGCCCCACAGCACCCTGTGGGTGCCGCGGGAGACCCTGATTACCCAACTGGCCGCCGATGAGGCGCGCCGCCGGGACATCTGCATCCGAAAAGAGACGTAAAGCAGGTGGCAAAATGTATTTGGGAAGAGTGATCGGGACCGTGGTTTCCACCAGTAAGAACGAGCATCTGGTGGGGATGAAGCTCCTGATCGTGGAAAAGCTGACGGAGCGTCTGGAGCGGGAAGGCACCAGCGAGGTGGCCGTGGACTCCGTGGGAGCGGGCGCCGGCGAGATCGTCATTGTCTGCAAGGGCAGCTCCGCGCGCTATGTGTTCGGCAAGGGCGATGCCCCGGTGGATACCTCCATCGTGGGCATTGTGGATACGGTAGAGGTGGGCTGATGGCGAATCTTTACACCAAAACCGGAGACAAAGGCCAGACCAGCCTGGTGGGCGGCTCCCGGGTGAGCAAGTCCAGCCTGCGGGTGGAATGCTACGGCACCATCGACGAGGCCAACTCCATGCTGGGTCTGGCGTATGCTCAGACCGACCGGGAGTATATCCGCACTACCGTTCACCACATCCAGGGACGGCTGTTCGCCCTGGGGGCCGAGCTGGCCAGTGACGAGCAGGGTGCGGCCAGGCTGACGGGGAAGATCTCGGAGGAGGATGTGGCTTTTCTGGAGGGCGTGGTGGACAAGTGCACCGAGACCACGGGGAAGCAAACTCATTTCGTGATTCCGGGCGTGGATCCCGCCTCGGCGGCGCTCCATGTGGCCCGTACCATTGTCCGCCGGGCGGAGCGCCATGTGGTGGCCCTGTCGGAGAGCGAGCCGGTACGGGAGGTGCTGGCCCGCTACATTAACCGCCTGTCCGACGCGGTGTACGCGCTGGCCAGGCTTCAGGAGGATCTGACGCAGGAGGAGCGCCTGAGGGCGCAGGTGACTGCGCTGGTCCGGAAACAGATGTCCGCCCCGGAGGGTGGCCTGCCCCCCTTTAGTTTGGCATCGCTCCAGAGGATGGCCCAGCGGGCCGTGGAGCGGGCCGGACAGCTCGGGGTTCCGGTGGTGTTCTCCGCAGTGGACAGCGGCGGCAATCTGGTCCTGCTCCATAGAATGGAGGGCGCGCTGCTGGGCAGCGTGGACATCTCAGCCGGAAAGGCCTATACCGCCAACGCCTTCCAGATGCCGACCCATGAGCTGGGCCAGGCGGCCCGGCCGGACGGCCCGCTCTACGGCATTGACGCTTCCGCTCCCGGGAAAATCGTGCTGTTTGGCGGCGGGTTCCCCTATGTGGTAAGCGGGGAAGTCGTGGGCGGCATCGGCGTATCCGGCGGTACAGTGGAACAGGATCTGGACATCGCACGGTATGCGATGTCTCTCTAAGGAGGAACAGCAAATGAACATTGACGAGAATGTGGTCGAATCCATTGTGAAGCGGGTTGTATCCCAGCTGAGCACGGAGACTGCTTCCATCCAGACCTGCCCGTCTGGCGGGGACTGGGGTGTATTTGAGAGCATGAACGACGCGGTGGACGCGGCCGTGGCGGCCCAGCGGGAGTACCTGAACCGCTCCATGCACGACCGGGCCCGCTATGTCCAGGCCATCCGCGACGTGGTGCTGGACCAGGAGAACCTGGAGCACATCTCCCGCCTGGCCGTGGAGGAGACCGGCATGGGCGGTTATGAGTACAAGCTCATCAAAAACCGTCTGGCCGCGGTCAAGACGCCCGGCATCGAGGATCTGACCACCGACGCCATGAGCGGCGACGACGGCCTGACCCTGGTGGAGTACTCGCCTTTTGGCGTGATCGGCTCCATCACCCCCACCACCAACCCCACGGAGACCATCATCTGCAACTCCATCGGCATGCTGGCGGCGGGGAACGCGGTGGTGTTTAGCCCCCACCCCCGGGCCAAGAAGGTGTCCCTGCACCTGATCCAGCTCATCAACAAGGCCCTCTGCAAGGCAGGCGCGCCCGCCAACCTGGTGGCCACCGTGTCCGCCCCCTCGATTGAGAACACCAACGCCATGATGAGCCACCCCAAGATCCGCATGCTGGTGGCCACCGGCGGCCCCGCCATCGTCAAAACGGTGCTCTCCAGCGGCAAGAAGGCCATCGGCGCCGGCGCCGGCAATCCCCCCGTTGTGGTGGACGAGACCGCCGACATCGAGAAGGCCGCCAAGGATATTGTGGACGGCTGCTCCTTTGACAACAACCTGCCCTGCATCGCCGAGAAGGAAGCCATCGCCGTAGACTCCGTGGCCGACTACCTGATCTTCAACATGAAGAAGAACGGCGCCTACGAGGTCAAGGATCCCGCCGTGATCAGCCAACTGGTGGAGCTGGTGACCAAGGAGGGCAAGAGCCCCAAGACCGAGTTTGTGGGCAAGAGCGCCAAGTACATCCTGGACAAGATCGGCATTACCGTGGGAGACGACGTGAAGGTCATCCTCATGGAGGCCAAGGAGGACCACCCCTTCGTGCAGGTGGAGCTCATGATGCCCATCCTGCCCGTGGTGCGGGTTCCCGATGTGGACCAGGCCATTGAGATGGCTGTCCGGGTGGAGCACGGCAACCGCCACACCGCCATGATGCACTCCCGCAATGTGGAGAAGCTGACCAAGATGGCCAGGCTCATCCAGACCACGATTTTTGTGAAAAACGGCCCCTCTTACGCCGGTATCGGCGTAGGCGGCGAGGGCTATACCACGTTTACCATCGCCGGTCCCACCGGAGAGGGCCTGACTTCGGCCAAATCCTTTGCCCGGCGCCGCAGGTGTGTGCTCGTCGGAGGGATGGACGTCAGATAAACGGAGGTTTGGGCCATTATGCAAGAGAATCTGCTCGGCCTGGTGGAGCAGGCCGGTGTGGTGGGAGCCGGCGGCGCCGGATTTCCCACCCATGTGAAGCTCAAGGCCCAGGCGGACACCGTCATCATCAACGGAGCGGAGTGTGAACCGCTGCTCCGGGTGGATCAGCAGTTGATGGCCCTCCAGGCCGGTGATCTGCTGGACGCCCTCGACCTGCTTGTGGAGCAGGTCGGGGCATCCCAGGGGGTGGTGGCGCTCAAGGAGCACTACCACGCGGCGGTGGAGGCGCTGGAGCGGGAGCTGTCCAGGCATCCCGGGCTGAGGGTTCACCGGATGGGCGCATTTTATCCCGCCGGTGACGAACAGGTGATCGTCTACGAAGTGACCGGACGTGTGGTCCCGGAGGGGGGCATTCCCCTGAATGTGGGCGTGGTGGTCAGCAATGTGGAGACGGCCCTCAATGTGCTGGCGGCCGTCCGGGATCAGACCCCAGTGATTGAGAAGTATGTCACGCTGACCGGCGCGGTGCGCACCCCCAAGACCGTGAAGGTGCCCCTGGGCATCACAGTGGCGGAGGCGCTGGCCCTGGCGGGCGGCCCCACCGTGGAGCACTATGAGGTCATCAACGGCGGGCCCATGATGGGGCGTGTGGTGAGCACCGGAAGCGCTATCACCAAGACCACAAAGGGGCTCATCGTGGTCCCGGAGGGCCACGCCCTCCTCCAGAGCCTGAACCGGCCCGTGCCGCGGATGCTCCAGGATGCCCGGGTGGCCTGTATGCAGTGCTCCCTGTGCTCCGAGGTCTGCCCACGGGGCCTGCTGGGGCACCGCATCCAGCCGCATAAGATGATGCGCCTGGCCGCCTATGGTACTCTCTGCGACCCGGAGTATACCCCCATGAACGCCTTTCTGTGCTGCGGCTGCCGCCTGTGCGAGTATGCCTGTGTGATGGGGCTCCAGCCCTGGAAAATGAATGGGATGCTCAAGGGCGAGATGGGAAAGAAGGGTGTCCGCAATGCGCTGCACAACCAGCCGGAGGCGGCCGCGCCGTTCCGGCAGTACAAGCGATACCCGGTTCACAAGCTGATTCATCAGTTGGGGCTGGATGCCTATGATGTCCCCGCTCCGATGGAGGATAGCTCCCGCGATTATCAAATGGTGACCCTGCCGCTGAGCCAGGGGGTGGGCGCATCCGCCCAGCCTGTGGTGCGTGCAGGGGACAGAGTGGAGAAGGGAGCCCTGATTGCAACGGCCCCAGAGGGTAAGCTGGGGGCGAACCTTCATGCAAGCATCGCGGGCAAGGTGACCGCGGTGACCGAGCGAGAGATTACCATCCAACAATAAAGACAACAATAAAGATTGGAGAGGAACTGATTTATGGATATCTTGGCTCTGATCGCCGCATTTGGCGGCGGCATTATCGGCGCTTACATGGGCGCCCTTCCCGCCTTTATTATGACTGGTATCTACGCCCTGGTGGGCGGAGTCCTGACGGCTGCCGGCGTGGGCGGCGATGTTGCAGTCAACTACCTCGCCTTTGGTTCCTTTGTCGGCCCCCACATCGCCTTTGCCGGCGGCGTGGCGGCCGCCGGATATGCGGGCCGCAAGGGCAAGCTGGCCTCCGGCACCGACATCCTGTCCTCCCTCAACGGCCTGGGTGAGCCCGATGTGCTCCTGGTGGGCGGCATCTTCGGCGTGCTGGGCTTCCTGATCCACTACTGCATCGGCCTGCTGCCCGTCATCGGCAGCGCCGGCCCCGCCACCACCGACCTGCCCGGCATCACCGTCTTCATTCTGGCGGTTGTCACCCGTCTGGCCTTCGGCAAGACCGGCCTGACCGGCAAGTACACCGGCTCCGGAAAGCGCGAGTGGTTCGCCACCGGGAAGGGCTTCATCTATAACGTGGTACTGGGCGGCGGCATCGGCATTGTTGTGGGCTTCATCGCCGCGTTCCTGTACGAGAATGAGTTCACCGCCGCGTTCAGCATCTTCCCGATCGTGTGCTTCGGCTTTGCGGCTATCACGCTGATCTTCACCCAGACCGGCTTCGCCACGCCCGCGACCCATCACATTTTCCTGCCCTCCGGGCTGGCCGCCGTGGCCGGCATTACCGCCTGGGGCCCTGCGGGCGCTCTGCTGGGCGTGCTCTTCGGCATCCTGGGCTCCCTGCTGGGCGATCTGGTGGGTAAGAGCCTGAACAGCCACTGCGACACCCACATCGACCCCCCTGCCACCACAATCTTTATCCTGACGATTGTGATCAACGCTGTCAGTAGCGTGATCAATGCCTGAACTAGCAGAGGAATCCATAGGAAAAGAGGCCAGTTATGGGAAAGTCCATCGGATTACTGGAATTGAAAAGCATCCCCGTCGGCATTGAAACCGCCGATGCGGTGCTGAAGGCCGCCAATGTGGAGCTGCTGACCGCGACCCCCACCTGTCCGGGTAAATATGTCATTATCATCTGCGGCGCGGTAGGCGCCGTGAAGAGCGCCATGGAGAGCGGCCGCCAGACAGCGGGCATCTATCTGGTCGGGCACCACACCATCAACAACGTGCATGCCTCCGTCCCGGAGGCGATCGTGGGCACGTCGGAGGTGGGACACATCGCCTCCATCGGCGTGATTGAGACTATGACGGCTTTGACCGCCGTTGAGGCGGGGGACTATGCCGCCAAGGCCGCGAATGTCCGCCTGATGGAGATCCGCATTGCCCGCGGCCTGGGCGGCAAGGGCTTTGTCATTCTCACCGGCGAGGTTTCCGCGGTTCGCTCTGCGGTTAAGGCCGCGATGAATCAACTGGAGGAGACCGGGGATATTACAAGCAGCAGCGTGATCGCATCGCCTCATCCGGGACTGATTGACAAGCTGACAAATTAAGGGAAACAGGAACAGACACGGAAAGGAGGGCCATCGGTATGGCTTCGCAGGATTGCCCCAACTGCCACTATCCAGCACCCAACCGCAAAAAGCCTGGGGAGGGGGAGCGCGTGCCCCAGGGCATGTACCACACCCCCGGCAGGAGCAGTGAGACGGAGGAGTGCCCCCAGTGCTTTTACCAGCCGGAGGCAGTGGAGGAAAAGCCGGAGGAGGAGTGTCCCCAGTGCTTCTACCAGCCCGAGGACGGGCAGAAGCGGGAGAAGGACAAGGAGGACGACTGCTCTCAGTGCTTCTATAAGCCGGATAAATAAGAATTGGTAAGAAAGGATTGTGAGCTCTGTGGAACGACTCATTGGAAAGCAGGCGCCCTATTTTTCCATGGAGGCGCTGTCGGCGGATGGAGAACATTTTGTGCGCGTCGCGCTGCCGGACTATGCCGGGAAATGGCTGGTTCTGTTCTTCTACCCCATGGACTTCACCTTTGTCTGTCCCACAGAGCTCACATCCTTCTCAGAGCACCGGGAGGCCTTCCGGGCGGCCGGCGCGGAGCTGCTCAGCGTGAGCACGGACAGCGTCTACACCCACCAGGCCTGGCAGCGCAACGGCCTGGGCGGGCTGGGTTACCCAATG
The DNA here is from genome assembly GCF_040226735.1 of Intestinimonas sp. RTP31139st1_F5_RTP31139_211217. NCBI lineage: Bacteria > Bacillati > Bacillota > Clostridia > Eubacteriales > Intestinimonas > Intestinimonas sp. RTP31139st1_F5_RTP31139_211217. The sequence continues at coordinate 9,088 of NZ_JBCOAQ010000029.1, forward strand.
GCGGCGGATCAGACCCTGCGGGTCTGCGCCGACTACGGAGTGCTGCTGGAGGAGGAGGGGGTGGCCCTGCGGGGGCTGTTCCTGATTGATTCGGAGCAAAGGGTGCGTTACAGCGTAATCCACGACAACAATATCGGTCGCAATCCGGAGGAGGTGCTCCGGGTATTGGCCGCGCTGAAAACCGGCGGCCTGTGCGCGGCCGGCTGGAAGGCCGGGGAGGAAAACCTCCGCCCGGACATGCCGGAGCGCGAGGCCCCGGTGCTGGCGGGCGCGGCGCCCGTGCGCATCTATACGACGCCCGGCTGCAGCTACTGCCGCAGTGTAAAGGAGTTTTTGAGGCAGAGCGGGATCTCCTATGAGGAGGTCAACCTCGCGGAGGATAAGGCCGGGCAGGCCTTTATGGAGAGCCGTGGCTACACGGGCCTGCCGGTCACGGTGATCGGCGCGGAGGAGATCGTAGGCTATAATATGCCCAGAATCAAGGCGGCGCTGGGCCCGAGCGGAGCAAATGAGGTGAAATAGGATGGATTTAATGGACTTTGGAACCGTGCAGGAGGGGAAGATGCGGCTTGTCCAGGAGATGGTGCCCGGCAAGCAGGTCACTCTGGCCCATATTATTGCAAGCCCGGATGAGATTATCTATCAGAAGCTGGGCCTCAATCCCAATGTGGACTACCAGCAGGCCGCCATCGGGATTCTGAGCATGACGCCCTCTGAAATTTCCGTAATTGCGGGCGATATCGCGACCAAGACCTCCAAGGTGGAGATGGGGTTTATTGACCGCTTCAGCGGAACCCTCATTTTTACCGGACGCATCTCAAATGTACAGGCCGCGGTGTCCAGCATCCTGACCTATCTGAAGAATCACCTCGGCTTTACCATCTGTGAAATTACGAGGACATGAAGAAAATTATTTTAATGGGCCGGAGCGAATGCGGAAAGACCACCCTCACGCAGGCGCTGAAAGGCGATGTGATCCACTACCACAAGACACAGTACATAAACCACTATGATGTGGTGATTGACACACCGGGGGAGTATGCGGAAAATGCCAGCCTGGCGAAGGCGCTGGCGCTCTACACCTATGAGGCCGATGTAGTGGGGCTGCTGCTGAGCTCCACCGAGCCGTACTCGCTCTACCCGCCCTGTGTGACGGCCTGCTGCAACCGCCCGGTGATCGGCATTGTTACCCAGATTGACCATCCGGACGGCGATCCGGACCGGGCGCAGGGCTGGCTGGAGCTGGCGGGATGCCACCCGATTTTTCGGGTCAGCTCCTATACCGGGGAGGGGATCTGGCAGATCCTCAACTATCTCCGGGAGCCGGGAGACGTCCTGCCCTGGGATTCGGAACAGGCGGCTGAGCGTCCCCGGGTGGTTCTCTCGAACAAATATGGGAGGCTGCCCGAGGAGGGCGGTGGACACCCGCAAACAGTTTAGGAAAAAACAGGAGTGCTCCTGCCGCGGGAGAGACTGCGGTGGGAGCTTTGTTGTTATGATACGTTAGGCGATACAATTTGCAGAAGGAGGGCTGTCCATGGAAGCGTTGACCTTTTTTTCGGCGATGAACCGGGGACAGTTCCGGGAGGAACAGGGGATTGAGGGCAGCTCTTACTGTATCTTTTTTGCCCCGATGGAGGAGCTTGTCACCCAGGACCGTATGACCGGAAGAGAGGACCGCGTCGTGTTGGAGCTGCTCTACGGCGATGAAATGCTGCCCGGCGCCCTGCGGGTGAGGCAGGTGGGGAGCAACGCAGTCGTTGAGGAGTCCACACAGGGGGCGTTTCGCGCCTTTCTGGAGGAGAAGCCTGTCAAGTACATCGGCCAGCTGCTGATGTACGCGCTTCAGTTCAAAATACAGGATCTCTCCGTGCGCATTGAGGGCTGCACAGGCGAGATGAAGCAGTTGGAGGACGCCCTGGACAACTGCATCGACAACAGCGGCACCTATCGGCTGCTGGATTTTCGCAGGCGCTACACGGAGTGCGGGAATATGGTGCTGGCGGTGAAGGAAATCCTGTCGCGGATCGACAAGGGCTACTATCCGATGCAGATGCAGAACAGCTATGTGCTGCAGGGCGAGGTGCTGATGGAGTTCCGCTTCCTGGAGGAGCGGTATGAGCTCATCAAGAGCACGGTCCTAAAGGACTTTGATACCTATACCTCCATCACCAATAACAACATCAACCGGAATGCCCGGCTGCTGAGCATCATCTCGCTGGTGGGGGTGGTTCTCAACTTCATGTTCGGAAGCCTGCTGGCCGCCAATCCACTCCTGGGAATCATCGGCGGCCTGTCGGTTGCTGGCCTGTCCGTGGGAGCTACGGCAGTCTACCATGTCAGCCGCCGCGGCAATGCACCGCTTCCCTCGGGGCGCGGTCCTATTCAGGCGTTTCCCCCCCTGCCGAAATTCCACAGGAAAGAGAAGCAGGAGCGGGACCAGTGGGAAAAATAAATATGGGGCGGTGGTCGTGTCAAGAATTTTTCGCACTTTAGTTTGCAGCCCCTGGCATGAATGAAGTCAGCCAGCAATGGAGGCATCCTCAAGGGTCGCCTCCAGGTGCTTTATGTTCATGTACTTCTTGTTGCCCCACTGGGTGCCGGCCACATGGCGCAGCCGGAGCCGGGCACAGACCAGCATGAGGGCAGAGTTGCCGTCCGGGAAACTGCCCACCACACGGGTGCGGCGGCGAATCTCCCGGTTCAGCCGCTCAATGACATTGTTGGTTCGGATGCGAGTCCAGTGCTCGCTGGGGAAATTGCAGTAGGTCAGTGTTTCTTCAATGCCGTCCTCCACCTTCTTGGCGGCCTCTTTCAGTTTCATGGAGCGAAGCTCTTCCGTCACGGCTTTGGCTTTCTCCCTGTCAGCTTTCTTGCTCTCCTGAGCGTGGATTGCCTTGAGCATCTTAGCTACCAACTTTCCCTTGGAACGAGGCGTAACGGAGAACACATTGCGGTAAAAATGGACGGTACACCACTGGTATTTGGCTTCGGGAAACACTTCTCCCACGGCCTCCAGCATACCAAGGCACTTGTCGCCAACAATGAGTTTTACCCCATCCAGACCACGGCCACGGAGCCATTGGAAGAAGCTGACCCAGCTGGCCTTGTCCTCTTTCATACCCTCGGCAGCACCCAGAACCTCACGGTATCCGTCCTCATTGACCGCAATTGCCACCAAAATGGATACATTTTCAAACTCTCCGCCCCAGTTGCGGCGCAGATAGATCCCATCCACATAGACATACGGATACCGCCCACCTTGCAGAGGACGGTTTCGCCAATCCTCGATGTGGACATACGCTTTCTTGTTCAGCTCGCTGATGGTGGAGGCAGAGACCTTGCTGCCCCAAAGGGCCTCGGTAATATCCTCCACACGCCGGACGGATACGCCGGCCAGATACATCTCAATGAGCGCTTCTTCCACGCTGCTCTCCCGCCGGCGGTACCGCTCAATAATAGCGGTCTCAAAGGAAATCCCCTTGAGTTTTGGCACCTTGAGGGTGACGTCCCCAGAGGTGGTGGTGAGATTGCGGCTGTAGTGGCCGCTGCGGTAGCCCTGGCGCTGTTCGTTGCGCTCATACCGGGCCGCCTGGGTCAGCTTCTCCGCCTCGGCCTCCAACAGCTCGTTGAGGGTTTCCTCTACGCTGCCTCGTACCAACTCCTTGAGCTGGCCCTTGATTACTTCCTCGTTTAGCTGTACAATCTTCTCGGACATGGTTTGCCGTCTCCTTTCAGAATGGTGTGTCGCGACTTCATTCTACCAGAGATCTGCAAACCATGTCTTCTTTTATTTTTGCGAAATTTATTCTACCTGACCCGACTGACCCCTAATGGAGATGAGACGTGTTATACTTTTATTTTACTACCGCAATACTGAATTCTAGTAAAAATGGAAGAACAAGTCACAGAGAAATTGCGGCGGGCGCCTCAAGTTTTTGTTGACATTCCGGCGTTCTGGACGTATAGTAAATCAGCCACCTATGTGGTGGACTAAGTTTTTAAAGAGGTATTTCATGTTTCAGGACAAAGTTATCGTCTGCAAGGATTGCGGGCAGGAGTTCACTTTCACCGCCGGCGAGCAGGAGTTCTACGCGGAGAAGGGCTTTACGAACGAGCCTCAGCGCTGCAAGGCCTGCCGGGACGCCCGCAAGGGAGGCCCCCGTGCTGGCGGCGGTCGGCAGATGTTTGACGCGGTATGCTCCGAGTGCGGTAAACCCTGCAAGGTTCCCTTTGAGCCCCGCGGGGACCGGCCCATCTATTGCAGCGATTGCTTTCGCAGATAAATAGCGATATGGAGAGCGCCCTCAGAGGAGGGCGCTCTTTTTGTACTGGTGCAGCGCGCGGACCGGGACTGTTATGTATTGCGCCGGGGCATGATCATGCCCCGGCGCGGTTTGTGAGGCGAGGGATGGTCCCAATCACCCTTTGGGTCTGGGCTTGAAAATAAGCGCCACCAGATAGCCGAAGAAAATCGCGGCGGAGATACCGCCTGCGGCAGCGGTTACACCTCCGGTAAAGGCGCCCAGCAGGCCGCCCTCTTCCACGGCCTGGGCCACGCCCTTGGCCAGCAGATAGCCAAAGCCGGTGAGAGGGACGGTGGCGCCTGCTCCGCCCCATTGTACGATATATTTATAGATGCCGAGACCTCCGAGCACAACGCCGGAGACCACGTAGATCACCAAAATCTTTGCCGGGGTCAGAGTCGTCCGGTCAATCAGGATTTGCCCGATGAGGCACAGAAGACCACCGCAGAGAAAGGCGCGGAGATATTCCAGAAACAGGTCCATGGGTTACCCTCCCTTCTGTGTGCTTATGGCAACTGCGTGGCAGATGCCGGGGATACTTTCTCCCTGCATGGTGGAGGTGGGGGAGAGCAGTGCGCCCGTTCCGCAAAACAGAATCTTTTTCCAGCGCCCCTCCCGCATCCCGTTGAGCAGAAAGCCAGTGAGCACGGCCGCTGAGCATCCGCAGCCGGAGCCGCCGCAGTGTACGTCCTGCCCCTGTGCATCATAGATCAGCACGCCACAGTCATCCAGGTTTTGTAGGTCCACCCCATCTTTGTGGAAAAAGTCCAATACGATTCCTTTACCCAACGTGCCCAGGTCGCCGGTCACGATCAGATCGTAGTAAGAGGGCTTTCTTCCTGTGTCGGAAAAGTGGGTGGAGAGCGTGTCGTAGGCGGCCGGGGCCATGGCGGCCCCCATGTTATTGGCGTCCTTGATCCCCTTGTCGACGATTTTTCCCACAGTTGCATGGGTAATATAGGGGCCATCGCCTTCGCGCGCCAGGACGACCGCGCCGGCACCCGTGACCGTCCATTGGGCGGTGGGGGTACGCTGTCCTCCATATTCCAGCGGGGTCCGGTACTGCCGTTCGGCGGAGCAGAAATGGGACGAGGCCATGGCGGCGGCCCACTCGCCGAACCCGCCGTCCAGCATCATCGAGGCCAGAGTCAAGCTCTCTGCCATGGTGGAACAGGCCCCGTAAAGCCCGAAAAACGGCACGCCTTGTCCGCGAATGGCGAAGGAAGAGGCGATACATTGATTGAGAAGGTCCCCGGCAAAAATAAAGTCCAGAGTGGAGGCCGCCTGCTTGGCCTTATCCAAAGCGTTCTGGAGCGCCAGCTTCTGCATGGCGCTCTCCGCCTTCTCCCAACTGGACTCGCCGAAGGTATCGTCCTGGTTGATCAGATCAAAGGAGGCGCGCAGAGGTCCCTCGCCCTCTTTTTTGCCCACCACGTTGGCGTGGCCGGCGATGGAGGGCGGGGAGGCAAAGGCAACCGTCTGCTTTCCCAGCTTTTTTGTCGTCATGTTCTTCAGCACTCATTTCTGTATCAAGCTGGCCATAGTTTGAACAGTTTTCCGCAAAATATGAAAGTGGATTTTGGCAGGGGATGTGCTGGTCAAAAGCGGTAAAATGAGCTATAATAAGAACTGAATAAGTCCTGAGCCCGACTGCAATGCAATGGATTGCGTTGTACCCCGGTGGGCTGCCGGAGTAAAGGCTCAGTTGGGAGGAAGCACAATATGGTGGAAGAGCCCAAGCGTACGATCGCCTATCTCTGTCCGTCCTGCCGCCAGAGCGTGGTGGTGGAAAAGACGGTTTTTTCTCTGGCTGCGGCGCCCAGCGCTATCCCTTGCCCCTGTGGGAAGTCAGCGCTGAAAACGGAGATCATAGGGGACCGCGTGAAGCTGACGGTCCCTTGTCTGTTCTGTGAGAAGGAGCACACCGTTTCCTGTTCCACGCACGCTTTTCTCCATGAGAAAACATTGGCTTTCTCCTGCGCAGCCTCGGGACTGGACTGCTGCTACGTGGGAGAAGAGGGGCCGGTTTTTGCGGCGATGAAGCGGCTGGAGGAGGCCGTGGATAAGCTGGAGGCCGCCGCCGGTGCAGAGGGGACGTTTATTGACGACGTGATTATGCATGAAGTCCTGTCGGAGATCCGCGATATTGCGCAGCGGGGCGGGATCTCCTGTGCCTGTGGCTCTAAGGAGTGGAAGCTCCAGGTAAATTTCAGTTCGGTGGATCTGTTCTGTGCCCGCTGCGGCGCTGCGCTGCGGATTCCCGCCGCCACGGCGGACGACCTGGAGGATATCTGCTGCAAACCTTCGCTGCTCATCCACGGCAAGGAGGCGTGAGGATGTACTACGAGAACACCTATCGGGTCGGCGCGCGGGACGTGGACCCGTTTAACCAGTGCCGCCCCTCCTCCATGATGGACTTCCTTCAGGAGGCGGCCACGGAGGCCGCGGTGGAGCTCCATGTCTCCCGGGAGGAAATGGTGGCGCGCTATCATGTGTTCTGGATGTTGGCGCGGATCTGGTATCGCCTGGACCGACCGGTCTGCTGGGATGAGAGGGTCACAATCAGAACCTGGCACCGGGGGAGCAGGGGGGCGTCTATGTATCGGGATTTCGACCTTCTGATGGACGGTAAGCCCATTGGAGAGGCGGTGAGCGTGTGGGTCCTGGCGGATTTGGATACCCATAAACTCTTCCGGCTGGGGAATGTGCGGGAGTTTGACGATACCTCCGGCGGCGCGCTCTGCAAGGAGAAACTGCTGCCCAGGCTGAAGGTTCCGGTACCGCTGGTCCCGACGCAGGCGCGCGCATTGCATTACAGTGATACCGATGTCAACGGCCATGTGAACAATGTCCGATATGCCGATTTTGCCTGTGACGCGCTGGAGATGCAGCGCCTGGGCCAGGGGCAGTTCGTCTCTTCGGTCCAGATCGGATATCTGAAAGAGTGCCGGGCGGGGGAGACCATTCGTCTCTCGACGGGCTGCGAAAACGGAACATGGTATGTGCAGGGCGACGGGGAAGAGGGAAAGCCGAGATTTGACGCGGCGCTCACCATGTCCCCTCTTGACAAGCCCTGAAACGGGGCGTAAAATAGGCCAAATATTGTTGACTGCCCAGGAATATTGATGATGAATGAAGGAGTGGAGTCCATGATTAACACTGACGCCGCAGGTAAATTCGCCCGGCAGGGCCTGACCTTCGACGACGTCCTGCTCGTCCCCGCGGAGAGCGACGTCCTGCCCGCCGACATCGACCTGCACACCCAGCTCACCAGGAAGATCCGGCTCAACATCCCGGTCATGAGCGCCGCCATGGATACGGTGACGGAGTACCGTATGGCCATTGCCATTGCCCGTGAGGGCGGGATCGGCATCATCCATAAGAATATGTCCATCGGCGCCCAGGCGGAGCAGGTGGATATGGTCAAGCGCTCTGAGAACGGCGTCATCACCAATCCCTTCTGGCTGGCTCCCGGCCACACCCTGGCCGAAGCCGATGAGCTCATGGCCAAGTACCGGATTTCCGGCGTGCCGATCTGTGACAACGGGAAGCTCATCGGAATCATCACCAACCGCGACATGAAGTTTGAAGTGGATATGGGCCAGCTCATCGACAATGTGATGACCAAGGAGAACCTGGTCACCGCCAAGGAGGGCACCACGCTGGAGGAGGCCAAGGAGATCCTGCGGCGGCATAAGATTGAAAAGCTCCCCATTGTGGACGATGAATTCCACCTCAAGGGGCTCATCACCATCAAGGACATCGAAAAGGCCACGGTGTATCCCAACTCCGCCCGCGATGAAAAGGGACGGCTGCTGGTGGGGGCCGCCATCGGCGTCACTTCGGATGTCCTGGACCGGGTGGCCGCCCTGGTGGACGCCGGTGCGGACGTGCTGGCGCTGGATTCGGCCCACGGCCACTCCCACAATATCATCGAATGTGTGAAGCGCATCAAGGCACTCTATCCGGATGTACAGCTCATTGCCGGCAACGTGGCCACCGCAGCGGGCACACGCGCGCTGATCGAGGCGGGCGCGGACTGCGTGAAGATCGGCATCGGGCCCGGCTCCATCTGTACCACCCGTGTGGTTGCGGGCATCGGCGTGCCCCAGATTACAGCGGTCTATGACGCGGCCTGCGTGGCTGCCGAGTACGGCGTTCCCATCATTGCGGATGGCGGGATCAAGTATTCCGGAGATATTGCCAAAGCGTTGGCGGCGGGCGCCAATGTGGTCATGCTGGGCTCCCTGCTGGCGGGCTGCGAGGAGAGCCCTGGCGATACCGAGGTGTATCAGGGCCGTCAGTTCAAGGTCTACCGCGGTATGGGGTCCCTTGGCGCCATGGCCAAGGGCTCGAAAGACCGTTATTTCCAGGAGGACAACAAAAAGCTGGTCCCTGAGGGCGTGGAAGGCCGGGTGCCCTACAAGGGCGCTGCCGGGGAGACCATCTACCAGATGATGGGCGGCCTCCGGGCCGGTATGGGCTACACCGGATGCAGGGATATCATCGCGCTCCATGAGAAGGCCCAGTTTATCCAGATCACCAGCGCGGGCTTGAAGGAGAGCCATCCCCACGACATCTATATCACGAAGGAAGCGCCCAACTACACGCTCAATCCCCAGTAAGGGCTGGACAAAAAGGATTCCAGGACTCCGGCGGCCCCTAGGCTGCCGGAGTCCTTTTTATGGGCCGGGAGCGGATGCTGTGAGACTTGCGGCTTTGCCCCACACGCATTATAATGGTCAGAGTCAGAAGAGAAAAAGAAAGGGGGAGAAGGATGCTGCGGCTGCTGCTGGGCCGGGCGGGCGCGGGTAAATCCACCGCCATCCTGCGCCGGATCGCCGCCTCCGGGGGAGCGCGGAGACAGCTTTTGATCGTACCTGAACAGGCGTCCCATGAGACGGAGCGCCGTCTGTGCGCCGTGGCCGGGAACCAGGTGTCCCTCTACGCCGAGGTCCTCTCTTTTACGAGGTTGGGAAGCCGGGTCTTTTCTCAGGCGGGGGGGCTGGCCGCCCCGGCGCTGGACCCGGGCGGCCGGTTGCTCCTCATGTGCGCGGCATTGAAATCAGTTTCCGGCAGCCTGACCGTCTATGCCCGTCCCTCCCGGAAACCTGCTTTCCTCACAGGACTGCTGGCCACGCTGGACGAATGCAAGCAGTATCAGGTCTTTCCGGACGACCTGGCCAGGGCGGGCGAGGCGGTGGAGGGTCGGGAGGGGGAAAAGCTCCGGGATCTGGGGCTGATTTTTGGCGCCTATGAGGCGCTTTCCGCGCGGACGGCGGCCGACCCGCGGGACCGCATCACACGGCTGGCCCAGGGTCTGAAGGAATGCGGCTATGCCCGCGGCATGGATATCTATATCGACGGCTTCACGGACTTCACGCCCCAGCAGGGGTTGGTGCTGCGGGCCCTCCTGCGGCAGGCGGAGTCCGTGACGGTCGCCCTCACCTCTGACCGGCTGGACCGGGATACCGGAGCATCCAACATCTTCGCTCCTGCGCGGCGGACGGCGGCCTATCTGAGGCGAATGGCGGGAGAGGAACATGTCCCCGCCGAGGCGGAATATCTGCCCCAGCGCGGGGAAGGCCGGTCGGCGGCGCTTGCCCGGCTGGAGGCCAACCTGTTTGCCGATGTGCCGGCGGCGGCAGCGTCCCCCGCGCCGGAGATCGGGCTGTTTTCCGCCCTGCGGCCCCGCTCGGAAGTGGAGTATGCGGCCTCGGAGGTCCTGCGGCTGGTGCGGGAGGAGGGCTGCCGTTTTCGGGACATCGCCCTGGTGGCGCGGGGATTTGAGCGCTACGCGCCCCTGGTGGAGGAGATCTTTCCCCGGTATGGCATCCCCGTTTTCCTGGATGCAATGACTGATATTCTGCAAAAGCCGGTCTTTGCCGTGGTGACGGGAGCGCTGGACGTGGTGGCGCGGGGCTACAGCTATGACGACGTGTTTCGCTATCTGAAAACAGGCCTTGCGGGGGTGTCCAGAGGCGAGTGTGACGAGCTGGAGAACTATGTGCTGAAGTGGGGGATAAAAGGAAATCGCTGGACGGCAAAAGCCGACTGGGACATGCATCCCAGGGGGTATGGCTTCCCCATGACTGGGCCGGACAGGGAATGGATCGCCCGGGTCAACGAAGCGCGCAGAAAGGTTGTCGGTCCGCTGGAGGGGCTCCGGAAAAACAGGGACCGCACGGGGAGAGGACAGGCGATGGCGCTCTATCGCTTCCTGGAATCCATCCGCCTGCCGGAGCAGCTCGCGGAGCGGTCAGAACGGCTGCGCGCGCGGGGAGAGCTCAAGCGGGCGGAGGAATACGGACAGCTTTGGGAGATCCTCTGCGGCGGGCTGGAACAGTGCGCCGGGCTGCTGGGGGAAGAGCCCATGGAGCTGCAGGAATTTGCCCAACTCTTCAAGCTGGTCCTGTCCCAGTATGACGTGGGTACCATCCCGGTGTCCCTGGACCGGGTGAACGCCGGTGAGGCCGCCCGGCTGGGGAACCGGGAGGTGAAAGCGCTGTTTTTCCTGGGCGCGGACGATGGAGCCGTACCCCAGGTGGCGCCGGCGCCGGGGCTCTTCACCGATGACGACCGGAGCCTGCTTTCCTCCTTCGGGCTGGAGCTCTCTCCGCAGCTCACGGACAAGCTGGACCGTGAGATGACCATTGTATACGAGGCATGTGCACGGCCCTCCCATTGGCTGACTGTGAGCTGGGCGGCCATGGACCCCCAAGGGGAGGAGAAACGCCCCTCCTTTCTGGTGAGCCGGCTGCGCCTGCTCTTCCCGCAGAACCCGCTGCTGCGGGAGCAGGACATGTCCGGCACATTCCGGCTGTCCGCCCCCGGCCCGGCAGTGGAGCTGGCGGGCCGCTATCCCCAGGTGCGGCGCATTTTGAGCGGAAGGGCGGAATATGCGCCCCGGGTACGGCGGATGGAGGATGCCCTCCATGCGGAGCGGGGAAGCCTGTCGCCTGAGGCGGTACAGCGGCTCTACGGCCGGCGTGTGCCTATGTCGGCCTCCCGGATGGACAAGTACCAATCCTGTCACTTCTCCTATTTCATGCAGTACGGACTGAACGCAAAGGCCAGACGGACCGCCGGATTCCAGGCCCCGGAATACGGCACCTTCGTCCATTATGTTCTGGAGCATGTGCTTCAGGACCCTGCCTGCCGGGTCGGGGACGGCTCCGGCGGCTGGTCCTATGACCGGGAGCGGGCCCGCAGGCTGATCCGGGAGATCATGGAGCGATATATTGCGGAGGAGCTGGGCGGACTGGAGAACAAGACGCCACGCTTTCTCTACCTGTTCCAGCGCCTGGTCCGGCCTGTGACCCAGGTGGTGGAGAACGTGCTGGACGAGCTGGGCGCTTCCCAGTTCCGGCCCATCGCTTTTGAGCTGGGCTTCGGCGCCAAGGGGGAGCTGCCGCCGGTGGAGCTCACGGTGGACGGCATCACCGTGAGCATATCCGGCTTTGTGGACCGGCTGGACGGCTGGGTCCATAATGGGCGGCTCTACCTCCGGGTGGTGGACTATAAGACGGGGCGGAAGTCCTTTGATCTGACGGAGGTCTGGAATGGGCTGGGCCTTCAAATGCTGCTCTATCTGTTTACACTGGAGGATCAGGGGAGCGCGCTCTATCACCGTGAGGTGACGCCCGCCGGTGTGCTCTATCTGCCCGCGCGGGAGGCGACGGTCCAGGGGAGACGTGATATGGATGAGGCGGAGCGGCGGAAAAGGGCGGACGCCGAGCTGCGGCGGAGGGGGTTGATCCTGGACGATCCGGAGGTGGTGGAAGCCATGGAGAGCCCCGGAGAGGAGGGGCTGCGCTTCCTTCCCCTGCGCGTGTCCGGCCGCACGGGAGCTATTACCGGCGACGCGCTGGTGTCGGCGGAACGGCTGGGAAGGCTGAAAGTCCATACGCAGCGTATCCTGCGGGAAATTGCCCGGGAACTGTCCGCGGGGAACATCGCGGCCGACCCCTTTTGGCGGGGACCGGAGAAGAACGCCTGCCTTTACTGCGACTATGCCGCTGCCTGCCACTTTGAGGAGGGGCGCGGCGGCGACAGGGTGAGGTACCTGCCCGCGCTGGACGGGGAGGCGTTCTGGCAGGCGGTGGCGGCGGAAGAGACGGAGAAGTAGGAGGTGAGAAGATGGGGTTTCCGCTGACGGAGGAACAGCGTGCGGCGGTGGAGGACTGCGGCGGAGGACTGCTGGTCTCTGCTGCTGCCGGCTCCGGTAAGACCAGGGTGCTGGTGGAGCGCCTGCTCTCCCGGGTGGAGGAGGAGGGGCTGGACATCCACCGTTTCCTGGTCATTACCTATACCAAAGCCGCCGCTGCCGAGCTCCGGGGACGGATCGTGGAGGAACTGGCGGCCCGCCTTGCAGAGCGCCCTGGGGACCGCCATCTGCGGCGGCAGGCCACGCTGGTCTATCAGACGCAGATCTCTACCGTCCATGCGTTCTGCGCCCAACTCCTCCGGGAGTGCGGGCACCTGCTGGATCTGGACCCCGATTTCCGGCTCTGTGACGAGAGCGAGGCGGGAGTGCTGATGCTCCAGGCCATGGACGATGTGCTGGAACAGCGGTATGAGACGGTAGAGCCGGAGGGGGATTTCGCCCGGCTTCTGGACACGGTGGCCGCCGGGCGGGACGACAGCCGTCTGGTCCGGATTGCCCTGGATATCTATGGAAAGGTGCAGAGCCATCCGGCCCCCGGCGCCTGGCTGGTGGGGCAGCAGAGGGCCTTTGCTCTGGAGGGCGTGGCCGATGCGGGGGAGACGCCCTGGGGCGCGCTGCTGCTGGAGCAGGCAGAAAGGCAGGCGGAATACTGGCAGGGGCAGATGATGCGGGCCCTGGAGCTGGCCTGGGGGGAGGAGAAGCTGTCGAAAGGATATGCCCCCAGCCTGTCCGCCACCCTGGAGGGCCTGCGCGCATTCCGGGAGGCCGCCGCCCAGGGCTGGGACCGGGCCTCGGAATGGGTGGCAATCCCCTTCCCCCGTCTGGGCGCGGTGCGGGGCTGCGGCGATCCCGCGGCCCAGGAGCGGATCAAGGCCATACGGGAGGTCTGTAAAAAGCGCATGGGAAAGCTGGCGGAGCTGTTCTCCGAGCCCAGCGGACGGCTGCTGGAAGATATGCGCGCGGTACATCCGGCGGTGCGGGGACTGTTTGCGTTGGTGGAGGACTTCTCACATGCCTATACGGCGCTGAAAAGGGAACGCGGCCTGTTGGACTTTTCCGATCTGGAGCACTGCGCGGTCCGGCTTCTGGTGGGAAAAGACGGGCTGCCTACGGAGCTGGCGGACCAGTGGGGCGCGCGGTACGCCGAGGTCATGGTGGACGAGTATCAGGACACTAATGAGGTGCAGAACGCTATCTTTTCCGCCGTTTCCGGGCAGGGAAAACGCCTATTTATGGTGGGGGACGTGAAACAGTCCATCTATCGCTTCCGACTGGCCGACCCCACCATCTTCCTGGAGAAGTACCGCTCGTTCCGCCCGGCGGGTGAGGCGGCGGAGGGCGAGCCCAGGCGCATCCTTCTGACACGGAATTTCCGCTCCCGGCCCCAGGTGCTGGAGGGAGCCAATTTCCTCTTCCGAAACGTGATGTCCACGGAGTTCGGCGAGATGGACTACACCGGAGACGAGGCCCTCTATCCCGGCGCATCCTTCGGAGAGGACGGGGGGGACTACCGTGTGGAGCTGGATGCCCTGGATCTCTCCCAGACCGGTGAGGAAGAGGGAGAGAAGACCCCCAGGGATCTGCTGGAGGCCCGCTTTGCCGCAGGCCGCATCCAGACGCTCCTGGAGGAGGGATTCCCGGTTGTCGGTCAGAACGGCGGCCAGCGGCCGGTGTCTGCGGGGGATATCGTCATTCTTCTGCGCTCGCCGGGGGCGGTGCTTCACCACTATGCTAGGGCGCTGGGAGAACGGGATATTCCCTGGGAGGCGGAGAGGGGAGAGGATTTTCTGGACTCCACTGAGGTGTCTGTGGCCCTTTCTTACCTCCAGATCATCGACAATCCCAGGCAGGACGTTCCCCTCATCTCGGTGCTGCGTTCCCCGCTCTACGGCTTTTCGGCGGACCGGCTCGCAGAGATCAGGGCCAACGCCAGGGACACGGACTTTTACGAGGCGCTGTGCCGGGATGAGGGCCGGGACACGGCCGCCTTTCTGGAGGAGCTGGAACTGCTGCGGGACCGGGCCGTGGATATGAGCTGTCACCAGCTCCTCTGGGATCTCTATGACCGGGTCGATCTCCTGGGCATTTTCAGCGCCATGGGAGACAGCGGGACCCGGCGGGGAAATCTGCTGGCGCTCAGCGAATGTGCACGACAGTTTGAGTCGTCCGGACACAAGGGACTTTTTGGCTTCCTCTCTTATCTTGCGCGTGTCCGCGAAAACGGCGGCAGGCTCACCTCTCCCAATCCGGCGGGGGGGGGGGGAGACGGTGTGCGGATCCTCAGCATCCACAAGTCCAAGGGGCTGGAGTTTCCGGTGGTCTTTCTCTGTGGGCTGGCGAGAAGGCTCAACCGGGAGGACATGCAGCGCCCCATCCTTTTTCACCCCAAGCTGGGCGTGGGTCCCAAAGGTCTGGACACCGAACGGATGGTATCGTTCCCAACGCTGGCCCGGAAGGCTGTGGCCAGCCAACTCGAGCGGGAGATGATGGCGGAGGAGCTGCGGCTGCTTTATGTGGCGATGACCCGGGCGAGGGAAAAGCTGGTCTTGGTCTGTTCCCTCACCGGCGGAGCCCGTGATCTTCAGCGTATGGCGGGGGACGCAGGCTGTCCGGTGGAGCCCCAGGCCCTTCTGGGTATGCAGGCAGTGAGCCAGTGGGTGCTGCTGCCTGTGCTGGCGCGGCCCGACGCCGACGCGCTGCGCCGGGCCGCCGGGGTCGAGATTCCGGTGACTGCGGAGGACTGCGGGCCGGAATGGGATATCCGCTGGATCAATGGGAGCGGGCTGGCGGTGGAGCCCCCGCCCTGCGGAGCGCGGCCGGAAGAGGAGGCGGACGAGGACGCCGGTCCAGGGTTGGAAGAACGGCTTCTCTGGCAGTATCCCTTCGCCGGAGATGTGGAGATCCCGTCCAAACTGACGGCGACCCAGCTCAAGGGCCGCGGCTTGGACGGGGAGGCGGCGGAGGAGACGCCCCAGCCGCTCCGCCCCGTCCGCTTCGGGCGGCCGCGATTTGTATCCGAGGAGATGGGGCTCACTCCGGCGCAGAGGGGAACGGCCCTCCATCTGGTGATGCAGTTCATCGATTTTTCCAGGACGGAGACGGTGGAACAGGTGGCCAGGGAGATTCGGCGGCTGGTGGAAAGACAGATGATCACGCCCCAGCAGGGGGAGGCGGTACGCCCGGAAAAGCTCACGGCGTTTTTTTCCTCCGCCATCGGCAGAGAGGTGCGGGCGTCTGAAACGTTGCACAGGGAGTTCAAATTTTCCATCCTGGTTCCAGCTGCCGGCTATTATGCCCGGGCGAGCCGGGGAGAGAAGGTGCTCCTTCAGGGTGTGGTGGACTGCTGGTTCGAGACGCCGGAGGGGATCACGGTTTTGGACTTCAAAACAGACCGGGTGGACGAGCGGACCGTGGGGGACCGGGCGGAGGAATATCGTCCGCAGCTTGCGGCCTACAGCAGGGCACTGGAAGAGGTGACCGGGAGACAGGTGTGCCGCAGAGTGCTGTGGTTTTTTGCCCTGGACCGGGCGGAGGAGGTTCCGGACGCCAGTGTGCCGGAGGCCGGCAACTCCAAAAAACAAGAAAAAACTTGAAAAAGGGCTTGCATTCCCAAGGAGAACATGCTATTATACTAGTTGCGTTTATGCGCATATCCCCAAGGAGAAAGAGGTGAACCCAGCAATGAAGGAAGGCATTCATCCCAACTATCAGCAGACCACTATCAAATGTGCCTGCGGCAATGTGATCGAGACCGGATCTACCAAAAAGGACATCCGCGTGGAAGTTTGCTCCAAATGTCACCCCTTTTTCACCGGCAAGCAGAAGATGGTGGATACGGGCGGACGTGTGAGCCGCTTCAACAAGAAGTTCGGTTTGGACCAGAAGTAAGTTTGGGACTTAATAAGGCCCGCGTCGGTTTCGGCGCGGGTCTTTTCGCATATACTGTTTTCAGTACATGAGTACATAATAATAGAGGAGGAAAACGGCCATGCTGGAAAAATGTGAGGTCAAGAGCCTGGATCAGAACGTATTTACCCTGATTGGGGAGCAGTGGATGCTCATCACGGCCGGTACGCCTGAGCACTGCAACACCATGACCGCCAGTTGGGGCGGGCTGGGTGTCCTGTGGGGCGCCGATGTGGCCACCTGCTATATCCGTCCCCAGCGGTACACCTATGAATTTATAGAGAAAAGCGACTATTTCACGCTTTCATTTTTGGGGGAGGCGTACCGCAAACAGCTTGCCCTGTGCGGCGCCAAGAGCGGCAGAGAGGTCGATAAGGTGAAGGAGTGCGGCTTCACCGTGTGCGCAGGGGCGGGGAACGCACCCTATTTTCAGGAGGCAGAGCTGGTGCTGGTGTGCCGCAAGCTCTACTACCAGGACATCGATCCCACCCATTTCCTGGACCAAGGCATAGACGGAAAATGGTATCCCCAAAAGGACTACCACCGGATGTATATCGGCGAGATCGTCGAGGCATATCAGAAAAAATAAGGGGCGGTCGCCCCGGAGGTACTATGACGGACCATACGACAGAAGAGAAAATCAACCGCGCGGTGCTGGTGGGCCTGAATGCCGCCTGCCTGAGCCGGGAGGAGAACGCCACGGAGTCCTCTATGGAGGAGCTATCCGCCCTGCTGGAGACGGCTGGGGGAGTTTGTGTGGGGACAGTGCTCCAGAATAAGGACGCCCCGGATCCCAGAACTTTTATCGGCGAGGGCAAGGCGGCGGAGGTGAAGGCGCTGGCGGAGGCGGCAGGGGCGGACATGGTCATTCTTGACAATGCCCTTTCCCCCTCCCAACAGAGAGTGCTCTCGGAGGAGCTGGGGGTGGCGGTGATGGACCGCTCCGCACTCATTCTCGACATCTTCGCACAGCGGGCCAGGACAAAGGAGGGGCGGCTCCAGGTGGAGCTGGCCCAGTATAAGTATCTCCTGCCCCGCCTCACGGGTATGTGGGGGCACCTGGTCCGGCAGACGGCTTCCGGCGGAAAGTCCCCCATCGGTACCCGAGGGCCCGGCGAGACTCAGCTGGAGACCGACCGGAGGCATATCAGGAAGAAGATCGCCAAGCTGGAGGAGGATCTGGAGCAGGTGCGGCGGGTCCGGGGGGTCCAGCGGGAGCGGCGCATCAAGAACGAGGTGCCGGTGGTGGCCATCGTGGGCTATACCAACGCGGGGAAGTCCACCCTTCTCAACGCGCTCACCGGCTCGGACATTCCGGCCAACAACCGACTCTTCGACACGCTGGACACCACGACCCGAAACCTGGAGATCTCCGACACCTGCACCGTGCTGGTCTCCGACACGGTGGGGTTTATCTCCAAGCTGCCCCACCACCTGGTGGAGGCATTCAAGGCCACGCTGGAGGAGTTGAGCTTTGCCGACCTCCTGCTCCACGTCATCGACGCCTCCAACCCCGAGTGGCGGGAGCAGGCGGCGGTGGTGGACGCCCTGATCCGGGAGCTTGGGGCCGAACAGACGCCCCGCATCGAGGTGTTCAACAAGTCCGATCTCTACCGGGGGGATATCATGCCCCACGGGGAGGATATCGTCTCCATCTCCGCCCGGACCGGGGAGGGGCTGGACCGGTTAACCTCCATGATCGGGGACCGGCTGGACGGCGGCGCCCACCGGGTCACCCTGCGTCTGCCCTACGACCAGGGCGGAGTGGTGGACATGCTCTACCGGGAGGCAAAGGTGGAGCGGGTGGAGTACGGCGAGACCATCGAGGTCACGGCCGTCTGCACCGCCAAGATCCTGGGCCAGGTGAGCGAGTTTTTATGGAACGGCTAAGGCCTGCCTGCACGCTGGCAATCTGCCCGGCGCCGGGCAAAAGCCACGGCGATGGGACGTGCCGACTACGTTCCGAGCAGTACGACAGAGACGGCGCGGCCGACTACGCGCCTTTCCATCCGCTTTCGCCCAAAGGTCCGGGGAAGCAGATGAAAAAGGAGCGTATGGGGCTCCGCGGCACCCTGATACGGGAGGAGTGGCAGGCATGATGACGGAGTATTACATCCCCACCGCCCCGTCGGAGACGGAATTTACCGAGAAGCGGTCCCGCTTCATCGGGCATGTCTGGCGGGTGGAGAGCGAGGCAGAGGCCCGCGCCCACGTGGAAGAGATGAAGAAGCGATACTACGACGCCCGGCACAACTGCTGGTGCTACCGGCTCCGGGAGGGCGGTGTGGAGCGGTATTCCGACGACGGAGAGCCCCAGGGCACGGCGGGCCAGCCCATGCTCAACGTGTTCCAGCGGGAGCAGGTGGAGAATGTCTGTTGTGTGGTGACCCGCTATTTCGGCGGTATCCTTCTGGGGGCCGGCGGCCTGGTCCGGGCCTATACTCAGAGCGCCAAGGATGCCCTGGATGCGGCGGGCATCTCAGTGGTCCGCCGCTGGGTGGAGGCGGAACTCCGGGTCCCCTACAGCCTCTTTGAACGGGCCAGACAGGAGACGGAGGCGGCAGGCGGACTGGTGGACGGCGCGGAATATGGCGCGGATGTGACGCTGAGGGTCCTGCTCCCGGAGGAAAAGGCAATAGACTTTACGGACCGGATCACCGAACTGACCGCCGGCGGCGTTGTCCCGGCAGTTACAGGGGAGTCCTTCAAGGACGTGCCGAGAGCGGGAATAATATGAAGAAACTGTGAATAATTCTTTTCTTTGCAGGATTTTTGTGTGTCCGCAGGGTATATAGCATCAGGTAGAAGAAACGAGGGGAGGCGGAGGAGGTTGACCGAGAGAGAACGGCGCGAGGAACAGGAACGGCGCTTTTTGTCCCCCTATGCCTGTCTGGCGGCGGACTCCAAAGGCCGGGAAAGGCCGGTGGAGCCCTGTCCGGTGCGCACCTGCTTTCAGCGGGATATCGACCGCATCATCCACTCCAAGGCGTTCCGGCGCCTGATGCACAAGACGCAGGTATTTCTCCAGCCGGAGGGAGACCACTACCGCACCCGCATGACCCATACCATCGAGGTGGTGCGGATCGCCCGGACCATTGCCCGGGGGCTGGAGCTCAATGAGGACCTGACCGAAGCCGCTGCCTATGGACATGATCTGGGCCATACGCCCTTTGGCCACGCGGGGGAGCGGGTCCTGAACGAGATCATGCCCGGAGGGTTTGAGCACAATGTCCAGTCTCTGCGGGTGGTGGACCGGCTGGAAAACGATGGGGATGGCCTCAATCTCACCTATGAGGTGCGCAGGGGCATCCTGTGCCACACCGGCCCGGACACGGCGGAGACGCTGGAAGGGCAGCTCCTGCGGTTGGCGGATAAGATCGCGTATATCAACGCCGACATCGACGACGCGTTGCGGGGCGGCATCATCTACCCCATCGATATCCCCCTGGAGATCTCCAACGTGCTGGGGTTCACCCACTCCGAGCGTATCGACACGCTGACGGTGGACATCATTCGGGAGAGTGCCGGGGCGGGGGTCGTCCGCCAGTCGGGACCCTGCCGGGAGGCGATGAGCCGCCTGCGCGAATTCATGTTTGAAAATGTCTACCGCAACCCGGTGGCCAAGGGGGAGGAGTCCAAGGCACAGGATATGCTCCGCCGTCTCTTCGAGTGCTATGTGTCCGACCCGGACCGGCTGCCCCCCGAATTTCAGGACATCCGGGAGCGGGAGGGCGTGGAACGGGCCGTGTGCGATTACATTGCAGGTATGACTGATAAATATGCGGTAGAGAAATTTTCCGAAGCATTTATCCCTATGTCATGGGGTGTGAAGTAAAATTGCCTTTCGGAAGGTACGATTCTGTATAGAGTTGTTATTTACTGGAAAAGATACTCGAAAAGCCGGAAAGGAGGGCGCCCATGGCCATTCCGGAACAATTTCTGGATGAACTCACGGCTCGATGCGACATTGCCGATGTGGTGGCGGACTATGTGCCTCTCACCCGGAAGGGCAATAATTTGTGGGGCCTGTGTCCCTTTCACGGTGAAAAGACGCCCTCCTTTTCGGTCTCGCCGGATAAGCAGATCTACCACTGCTTTGGCTGCGGGAAGGGCGGAGGAGTCATCAACTTCGTGATGGAGATCGAGAATCTCCCTTTCCCGGATGCTGTGCGTCTGCTGGCCAAGCGGGTGGGGCTTGAGGTGCCCGAGGAGCGCGGGAACGCGGATTTCCGGAAGAAAAGGGAGCGCCTCCTGGCACTGAATAAAGAAGCCGCCCGGTTTTTCCACGCAAGGCTCCAGGCGCCGGAAGGCCGGGCGGGGGCGGAGTATCTGTTCGGCAAGCGGAAGCTCTCACGGGGGACGGTGACGCGGTTCGGACTGGGTATGGCCCCGGAGGGATGGGATCACCTGATCACCGCCATGGCCCAAAAGGGCTATGAAAAGGCAGAGCTTCTGGAGTGCGGCCTGGTGGTAAAGGGGCAGAATGGACGGGTGTACGATCGTTTCCGCAACCGGGTGATGTTTCCCATCATCGATCTGAGGGGGGATGTGATCGGCTTTGGCGGCCGGGTGCTGGATGATTCTACGCCCAAATATCTCAACTCGCCGGACACCCCGGTCTTCAACAAGGGACGCAACCTGTTCGCGCTGAATATCGCCAAGAAGTCCAGGCTGGGGCGTATCATCCTCACGGAGGGGTACATGGATACCATTTCCCTCCATCAGGCGGGATTTGACTGTGCGGTGGCATCTCTGGGCACCGCCCTCACACCGGAACACGCGCAGTTGCTCTCCCGCTATACGAAAGAGGCGATCATCGCCTACGACGGAGATGGGGCCGGTGTCTCCGCGGCTCAGCGGGCCATCCCCATTTTGGAAAAGACGGGAATGAAGGTGCGGGTCCTGCGGGTCAAGGGGGCAAAGGATCCGGACGAGTTCCTCAAGACCTACGGGCCGGAGGCATTTGCAAAGCTGCTGGATCAGAGTGAAAATCACATTGAGTACCGAATTGAACAGGTGCTTGGCCGCTACGATCTTACGGATGACGCCCAAAAGGTGGAGTTTTTGAAGGAGGTTGTGGGGGTCATAGCGGGGCTTCACAGTCCTGTGGAGCGGGAGGTCTACGGCGCGCGCTGTGCAGAGCTGGCGGGGATCTCCGCCGAGGCCATGGGGCAGGAGGTCAAGCGGGAGCTCTCCCGCCGCATCCGTAAGGAGCAAAAACAGCAGGAGCGCAGGGATCTGACGCCTGCGGCGCAGCTCCAGCCCAGGGAGCGGTCCCTCCGCTATCAGAACATCCGCTCGGCCCGGGCCGAGGAGGGGGTGCTGCGGCTGGCGCTTCTGGATCCGGAGCTCCTCAGGGACGCCGAAGCGCTGACAGAGGAGGCGTTCTCCGCGCCGCTGCTGGGAAAGGCCTTCCGGCTGCTGCGGGACCGCTGGCGCGGCGGCCTGGCGGTGAGTCTGCCGGCCCTGACCGCCGAACTGGAAAGCGGGGAGATGAGCCACCTGGCCGGAGTGCTCGATCAGCCGGAATCTCTTCAAAATGGCCGGCAGGCCATGAGGGATTACATAGAGATCATAGAAAATGAAGCGGAAAAACGCAGGCTGGAAGGCGACAAAGACGCGCTTTTGGCCGTGCAGAAAAAGCTGCTAGAGAAAAAAGGGTATGGAGGATGAATCCATGAGTGAGAAAAGAGTGCTGGATATGCCGGCTGAGACCGATAAGAAGCCGAAGATGACCAGTGAGGAAAAGATCGAAGCCGGCAAGATCGAGCTGATGAAGGTCGTCGAGGGGGTTCAGGGCGCGGAAAAGCTGGCGGAACTGCTGGACAAGGGCAAAAAGAAGGGCAAACTCTCCTCCGGCGAGCTCATGGACGTCCTGGAGGAAATGGATCTGGAGAGCGAGCAGCTCGATAAGATTTACGACACCATGGAAAATATGGGCATCGACACCGCGGGAGAGGACTATCTTCCCGAATTGGTGGATGAGGTCCCCCCGATCGAGGAGATCGAGGAGATCCCCGAGGAGGAGATCGTGGACCCCAACACCCTGGTGGACTCCTTCGGCATCGACGACCCTGTACGGATGTACCTCAAGGAGATCGGCAAGGTAAATCTGCTCACCCCCGACGAGGAGATCCAGTTGGCTCAGGACATGGGCGCGGGGGACGCAGCCAGGGAACAGCTGGCCGAAATCGAAAAGGCGCGGAAGAATGGAGAAGAGGTCTCCCTCGCGCAGGAGGAGGAGAAGGAGCTCAAGCGCGCCATCCGTAAGGGCGAGGCCGCCAAACAGCGCCTGGCGGAGGCCAATC
Source organism: Intestinimonas sp. RTP31139st1_F5_RTP31139_211217 (assembly GCF_040226735.1). Classification (NCBI taxonomy): domain Bacteria; kingdom Bacillati; phylum Bacillota; class Clostridia; order Eubacteriales; genus Intestinimonas; species Intestinimonas sp. RTP31139st1_F5_RTP31139_211217. The sequence goes on from NZ_JBCOAQ010000029.1 coordinate 31,776, forward strand.
TCCGGCTGGTGGTGTCTATTGCCAAACGGTACGTGGGCAGGGGAATGCTCTTCCTGGACCTCATTCAGGAGGGCAACCTGGGCCTCATCAAAGCGGTAGAGAAGTTTGACTACACCAAGGGCTACAAGTTCTCCACATACGCCACCTGGTGGATCCGCCAGGCCATTACCCGCGCCATCGCAGACCAGGCCAGGACCATCCGTATCCCGGTCCATATGGTGGAGACCATCAACAAGGTCATCCGGGTCTCCCGCCAGCTCCTCCAGGAGCTGGGCCACGACCCTACCCCGGAGGAAATCTCCGAGGAGATGAACATGCCGGTGGACAAGGTACGGGAGATCCTGAAAATCGCCCAGGAGCCGGTCTCTCTGGAGACCCCCATCGGTGAGGAGGAGGACTCCCACTTGGGCGACTTTATCCCGGATGAGGACGCTTCTGAACCCTCCGAGGCGGCCAGCTACACCCTTCTGAAGGAGCAGCTCATCGACGTGCTGGATACGCTGACGCCCCGGGAGGAAAAGGTGCTCAAGCTCCGCTTTGGTCTGGAGGATGGACGCACCCGCACGCTGGAAGAGGTGGGCAAGGAGTTCAATGTGACCCGTGAGCGTATCCGCCAGATTGAGGCGAAGGCCCTTCGGAAGCTGCGCCATCCCTCCCGCTCCAAGAAGCTGAAGGACTTTTTGAACTGACATGGAGATACGCTTTTACGACCAGGCGCTGGACAGCGACCTGAAGGTTGCGGTGGTCGCCGCCAGAGCGGACGGCAAGTGGCTCCTTTGCCGCCATAGGGAGCGGGCCACCTGGGAGTTTCCCGGGGGACACCGTGAGACGGGGGAGGACATCCATGAGACCGCCCGGCGGGAGCTCTGGGAGGAGACGGGGGCGACGGATTTCCAACTGGAGCCGGTGGCCGCTTACGGCCTGTTTGAACCCGGGAAGGACCCGTCCTATGGGGCCCTCTTTTTCGCGGAGATCCGGGAAGTGGGAGCGCGCCCCGGGGACTCGGAGATTGAGGAAAACGGCCTATTTGACGAATTCCCGGAGGCGATGACCTATCCGCATATCCAGCCCAAGCTGATGGAACAGGTCCGAGCGTGGTTGGACGAGGGCAACTTCCACTCGGAGGAAGAGGATATCTTTGAATTGCTGGTGTGACCTGGACCGCCCGGTGCTTGCTGTGCCGGGCGGCCTTTTCATGGGGGAGAGGGGGAGGCTGTGCTGAAACAGATGCGCGCTGTGGAGAGGGAGGGAGAACGCCGGGAGGCGTTTGTACTGCTTCTTATGCTCCTGACGGTCTACACGCTGATTTGGATCATGATCGGCAGAAGCCCTTTTCAGGGCTCTATCTACGACTCCTATGCCCTCCAGGCCAGCCGCTGGCTGGAGGGCCATCTGGACCTGGGCAGGACGTATTCCTATCTGGAAATCGCGGAGTACAACGGCCGATACTTCATCAGCTTCCCGCCTATTCCCTCCGTTTTGCTGCTGCCCTTTTGCGTGCTTTTCGGAGAGAGTCCGCCGGATACGCTGGTCGCCGTAGCGCTGGGGCTGCTGGGCGCTGTCTACGCCCTCAAAATGGCGCGTATGGCGGGACGGCGTGGAGCGGCCGCGGTTTTCTGGGCATTTTTTGTGACGGCCGGGAGCAACTTTCTCCATGTGGGTTTTTCTGCCGACGTCTGGTATTTTGCGCAGACGGCATCCTTTGCGTTTACCATGATATCCCTTTGTTATGCCATGGACGAGGAAGTAAAGCATGGCTGGGCGCCTCTCCTGTTCTTGGCACTGGCATTTGGCTGCCGCCCCCTTCAGATCGTCTATCTGCCTCTGGTGGCGCTGCTCCTCCTGCAAAAGCTCCGTGGGCAGGGCGTGGCTCCGGTACAGGCCCTGAAGCAGTATTGGTGGTGGCTCCTGCCGCCATTGGCGGTGGGCAGCGGGCTGATGGCGCTGAACGCCGCTCGTTTCGACGATCCCTTTCAATTCGGGCACGATTATCTGCCGGAATTTGCAGTGGAGAAAGCAGACGGCCAGTTCAGCCTGGCCTATCTGGCCGGCAACTGGGCGCGCTTGTGGCGGCTTCCCGGAATGGAAAACGGAAGACTCCGGTTTCCGACCTTTGATGGCTGCGCTTTCTGGCTCTTCAGCCCCATATTTCTTGTCTTCGCCGTGTATCTGCTGCGAAACTTACGCGGACTGAGACGAGAGCCAGCAGTGCCCCTGACGGTGGGACTGATTTTGCTCCAGTTTGCAGCGCTGTGCTGCCACGCCACCATGGGAGGATGGCAGTTCGGAAACCGCTACACCATAGACGCACTTCCGGCTCTGTATACGGCGCTGACGCTTCTCCAAAAGAGGGATGAGAGCGACCTCCAACCCTTGGCAGTACCGCTGTGCCTTTGGGGAGTGGGACTCAACCTGACCGGTACGGTGGCACTCTTCAACGGATGGTTCCCATAGCAGTGGATTTACAAATTGTTCATAAGACATTCAAAATCTGTCCAAGTATCCCCAATCTAAATGTGGTAAAGTGAAAACGTGATCAGGAAATCACAAAGAACTCCCTCCTCCTCTCTCTCTTAAAAAAGAAATACGGGTCCGTTGGGAAGCGGACCCGTATTTCTTTTTTCATTTATGGTACAATGATGGACGATCATAGGAAAGGGCATTCGTCGCGGCGGCCCATCAGGGAGCGCTGTGCCTGACGATCCGGGCGGAGCATGAGGTGGAGCTAAATAAGCTCCAGCGGAAGCTGGAAGAGCTGGCAATGGCTGAGGCCGGGCGGGCGGGCCTGTAGGTCGGGTTTGGCGAGTGCGGTGTGTTCCCCCAATCATCCGGCCTGCGCGGAGAAGGTACGCGCCGCACACCCGGGCCTTGGGTGTGCCTATCTGTGATATGCCGGAGGCGATGCGTGGGTCGGAGGACTTTGGGCACTATCTGAAGCAGATACCCGGCGCGCTGTTTCTCCTCGTGAATGGGGAGGAATATCCCCCCATTCACGCCGAACAGTTCGATTTTCCGGACGATGAGATTGAGACGGCGGTGGAGATCTTCATGGCTGTCTTGAAGGGCGCGGATATACCGGTCGGAGAGGAAAAAAGCCTGTAGTATCAAAACTACAGGCTTTTTTGCATATCAAGCACCGGGTTTCCGCACGATATCATGATATTATGAATTTTTCTACCAGGGGAAGGAGAAAAGACAAAAAGCCGCCCCTTCCGTCAAGGGCGGCGGGAAAAGGTCAGAAGGGGCACTGGCCGCGCCAAAGTCCCAGGCGGGGGATTGAAACAATACGGATCGCTGAAATTTGAGGGGGAATGCTTAGCGTCATGACGCCGTTGTATTGGATACACACGAGACCACCCACTCGGAACCGACAGGAGAGCGGGGTGTGGACGACGACCTGCTGCTTGGTCTCCCAGTCGAAGACGAGGAGCTGATTCCGGCGAACCTGGAGCACGGTAGCCTGCATAGTCATATTTACCACCTCCGTACAGCCTATGTCGACTTTACGGAAAATGTGACGGAGGGGCAGCCTTTGCCAGCATCGCCCGAGAGATATGTATGACAGGGGCCTCGCGCTGTGCGGGGCCGCCGCCGCGGCGAAGCGCCGGAGGCTGTTTGCGGAAGAATAGACGCAAAAAGCCCCCCCACTGTTTAGAGGAGCGATGGGGGGGACTTTTTGAAGTTCAGGGCAAAGAAAAAACGATAGACACACAGGGAAGGAACAAAAGCCTCAGCGGGCGTGGTTACTTACCGTTGAAACTTTTGCAAAAGTGGGGAGTGGCAACCGCATTGGAGCCTGTTTTTTCGTTGGTCACGTCGATCTTCTCAAGATTGCATTTAGCCCCTGCGATATTGTGGACGCATTCCCGTACATTGCAGTTTACACCTACATTTTCCATGTTGGACACCTCCTAATAAGTGATGGGAATAGTCTGCACAGAATCTTAGATATTATTAATTTTGCGGACAGCTTCTTCACAAGTATAGATGAGAGCTCTTTTTATGGGAGCAGGTGCTCTATGATGCGGTAAAGCCGTTCAGGTGGAAGCTCACAGAGATTGAAAAGCTCGACCATCTTTTCGACAAAGATCCTGTCGCAGGAGATATCCTCCACCTGCATAAAGTGTCCTGTAGGAGTAAGGTATTGTACGCCATAAGAGGGTCCATACGGTTGTTCTGATTCCAGCAGAGCATAGTGTGGGTTTTCCGTAGTGATGTTGAGAGGCATGGTACGATAACACTCCGTCCTGTAAAAAAATGTAATTTCTAGGATGCTATTATCATACACGATTATGAATTGTAAATAAATGGATTTTTTCAACAAAATTTGAAGAAAAAAATCTCTGTTATTACCATATAAGATGGTATCGAGTGGACACGCCCACAAGCGATGTTTTGTCGCACCTCATCAATAGGAGCCTCTGTTTGTGCATGAAAAAATGCCTGTAACCTTAGTTTTACGTTGATAAGGAAGTATTCAAAACAACTTATCATTTACTGCGTAACAAACTCTATAATAAATTGAGGGCGAAAGCAGTCTGCTGCTTTCGCCCTCTTGACTGCCCGAAAACAAAGGCGGGAAAAGTTGTCAAGGGCGCGTAGCGCGAAGTTTACCCTTGACAGCTTTTCCTGTCTTTGCTACCTGATACCGGTCAAAACGAAATTTCAATATGGCTTCTGTCAATTTTGCCTTTAGCTTGTCCTGTGTATCGTCATTGATATGCCCCTTATAACATAGACAGGTATTTGATGTGTGGGGTGTAGTGCCGCAATACTGCGTCTACCGCTTCTTTAGTCACGATAACCGAGGAAGTAATAAATCAATAGGACTTCCCGCCTTAGTTTCGGCAATCTTGATAATGCCGTTGCGAATCGTTCATTGTCAACGATCACTTCTTTTCCAAACACAAGAATACAGCTGGCTTGTCCTGTTTTTCAAAGTAACTATCCATAGCAGTACCTTACAATACCGCCGTATCCATGAAAACTGTCCTGCCACATAAAAACGGCGGCTTTGATTGTTATTTCAAAACTGCGCCGTTCTGTTGAAGGTCATGGAAAAGTATCTGCCGCACGACGGTATTGCCACACAGTGGCAATACCGTCGTGCGGCAGATTTATCTTATATGTATTTGGTGTGTATGTTTCATATTCAAACGCTTATTCCCATTTGAAACACTTTACAGAGATACAAAAACAAATGAGTGTAACGGCACTCATAACAGCAACCGGAAGCAACACATTTTCAATCGGCAATCCAAGAAATGCCGCTTTCATTAACTGAATACCCTGTGTCAAAGGAAAGATTCTGATAATCTTTTGCATGGCAACGGGCATAACTTCAAAGGGAAGTGTCGCACCCGAAAAAATCAGCATGGGAAAATACAGGATACAGGCAATCACGCTCGCGCTTTTCATGTTTTTAGCAATCCCCCCAACTAACAAGCCAATACTCAAAGTCGATACCATAGTTAAAAACCAGCTTCCCAAGAAGAGCAGGAAAGAGCCATGTACTTCTATTTTCCAAAACAACATGGCGGCAGGAAACAAGGTAAGCATTGACACTATGCAATAGATAACGTAAATCAAAAATTCTACCAAAAGCAATTTTGCCGGACTGACAGGGGTAACTTGAAAACGCTTCAAAATTTTTCGTTCCCGATATTCTGATACGACAAGGGGCAAACCCATTAGCCCGCCCGCACAAATGGAGATACAGCATAGTGCGCCAAAGGACTGTTCCATAAAAGTGTATGCCGTCCCGTCTGCGGCAGGTTTTGTTCCATAAATGAAACCAAGAACAACCAAGACAATCAGCGGCATAGTGACAGCGAAAATAACCATATTCATGTTTCTAATGCTTAATTTCAATTCGTTTTTCAAGAGTGTTCCCAATAATTTCATTCTTTCTCTACCTCCTCGCCGGAAAGCATAAGATAAGCGTCCTCAAAGTTTTCGCACTTATTGGCTTTCTTTGCCTGTTCAACGGTTCCGAAAAATACGGCTTTCCCATTTCTCAAAATACAAATTTCATCACATAGGACTTCCACTTCGTCCATAAAGTGAGAAGTTAAAAAAACAGTCAATCCTCTGCTTCTTAATTCAGTTAATATTCTCCAAACATCACGCCGCGCTTTTGCGTCAAGTCCGGTAGTCAATTCATCAAGGAATACCAATTCTGGGTTTGGAATTAAGGCAAGTACGATAAATAAGCGTTGGCGCTCCCCGCCGGACAAGCTCTTTACCGCATTACCAATTTTATTGCCTATCCCGAATTGTTCACATAGTTTCTTCCAGTCGGCAGGTGCTTCATAAAGACAAGCGGTTTCTTCACATAGTTCTGAAACCTTAATTTCCGGCTGATAATCGCCCTCTTGAAACTGAACACCCACATTCTGAAACAGGCTGTTCCTATCCTTTTTCGGGTTACACCCTAAAACCGATATTGTTCCGCTGTCGGCATTTTTTGTGCCTAAGATACATTCAATCGTCGTGCTTTTCCCTGCGCCGTTCGCGCCGAGAAGCCCGTAAACGGTTCCACGCTTTACGGATAGACTGAGTTTATCTACTGCAAGCAAGTTGCCATAGGATTTTGACAACTGCTCCACATTGATTACAGTCTGCATAATAAGTCCTCCTCGTATAATAAGTTTCAAAGTTAATAGTTTCAGGTATCAGCAGGCTTTGAGGTGCCCGTGATACAATAGCT
>NZ_JBCOAQ010000030.1:0-7373 GCF_040226735.1 Intestinimonas sp. RTP31139st1_F5_RTP31139_211217
CCTCTTGGAACGCGGGCCGCTGCTTGTCAGTTCAGGCCGTACTCTGCCGCCAGCTTTTTGAAAAGGGGGAGGGCTTTTTGCACCGTTTCAGTGGCGGTGCAGAAGGCGATGCGGCACCAGCCGGGACAGTGGAAGTCGTCGGTGGGGGGGAAGAGAAGGTCGTAGCGTTTGGCCCGTTCACAGAAGGCGGCGGCGTCGGGCTCCGGAGATTTGACCATCAGGTAGAAGGTGCCGCCGGGCTCCACGCAGGTGTAGCCCAGCTCGGTGAGGCCGTGATAGAGGAGGTCCCGATTGGTCTGGTAGACGGTGAGGTCGGCGGTGAGTCCGTCGCACTCGGCGGCCACCCGCTGGAAGAGGCTGGGGGCGTTGACGTAGCCCAGCACCCGGCCCGCGCCGCAGATGGCGGCATACAGGGCCTCCCGGTCCGCCACCGGCTTGCCGATCAGGATATAGCCGATCCGCTCGCCGGGCAGGGAGAGAGATTTGCTGTAGGAGTAGCACACCAGCGTGTCGTCGTAGAAGTCCGGGAGCCAGGGGACGGAAAAGCCCTCGAAGACGATCTCGCGGTAGGGCTCATCGGAGATGAGATAGATGGGGTGGCCGTATTCAGCGGCCTTTCGGCGCAGAAGCTCCGCCATAGCGCTCAGGGTCTCGGCGGTATAGACCACGCCGGAGGGATTGTTGGGGGAATTCACCACTACCGCTTTGGTGTGGGAGGTGATGGCCCGCTCCAGGGCGCCCAGGTCGGGCTGAAAGGTGGCGTAGTCCGGCGGGACCACCACCGGCTCTCCGCCGTTTCCGGTGATGAAGTAGGTATACTCGGTGAAGAAGGGGGCCAGGAGGATGAACTGGTCTCCGGGGCAGGCTAAGGCCCGGAAGCAGCAGCACAGGGCCGCCGCCGCGCCCACCGTGAGGTAGAGGTCCCCGGCGTCATAGGGCCCTCCGAAGCGGCGGGTGAGGGAGGCCGCCAGCTTTTCCCGGACGCCCAGCTCTCCCTGGGCGGTGGTATAGCCATGGACGGAGGCGGCCTCCGGGCCGCTGAGCAGCTCCCGAATGAAGTCGTTGACCCGTCGGGGCGGTTCCACACTGGGATTACCCAGGGAGAAGTCCAGCACCTTCTCCGCGCCCACCTCCCGGGCACGGAGAAGGCCGTATTCCCGGATCTCACGCATAATATTGCGCTTGGAGCCCATTTGGATGAGGGATTCCGGCAGATTCATTCCGCCACCTCCAGGTCCACACAGCAGCGATCTTTCAAATGGACCTTGGCCCAGCGTTTAAAAGCCACATGAGGGGGGTAGTCCTGGTAGGCGGCCAGGGCCTCCATGCTGTCCAGGTCGCAGGAGAGGCCCACGCCGTGGGTGCCAAGCCCCTGGTCAAAGCCGATGTGGGCCGCGCGCAGGCCGGGGACGGCCCCCACCATGGCGGCGAAGGTCTCCTTGAGAAAGCGCTCGGTTTCGACCCGGTCGGCGTTTTCCTCGGCCAGATTCCAGAAGATCATATGTCGGATCATACGCTTCAACTCCTTTGCGATATTGTAGCACAGCAAAGCGGAAAAGGGAAGAGCGCGGCATACTGCGAAATGGACAAAAAAGCGGCCCGCCTCTCCAAAGGCGGGCCGCTGAAAATGCGGTGCTAGCCATGGGGGATGCCTCCGGGGCCGCCCGGCCGCGGGGCCGGAGGAGGCGGACGTCAGGCGGTGGTAATGGTGAGTACGCCGTCGGCTTCGGTGACAGAGAGTCCCAGCAGGGCGGCCAGACCCTCAGCGGTGATACAGTGATAACCGGGGGACATGAGGGCGGCGGCGACCTCCACCTGGCCATCAGCCAAGACGGAGAGGGTGGTTTCCATGAAGGCAGGGCTCATAGGAGAGTCCTGGATAGGCTCGGCCGTATAGGCCGCGCCCTTGGTGATGACCACCATCTGGCCGTTCCACTCTACATTGAAGGCAACGGAGGTGTCCTTCAGGGCAAAGGCCAGATCGCGGAGACGGTAGTAGACGGCGCCGTCGTCGATTTGGTAGGTAAAGGCGGAACCCACTACAGTGCCGTTCACCGCAACATTGCCGGCGGGCGCGGTGCTGGCGATGATGGCGTCGTAATCGGCCAGATTATAGCTCTTGTCGTAGGGGGTATCCAGCCGTCCGGCGTTCACCAGGTCGATGATCTCCTGGCGGCGGGGGTCGTCCAGGCTCAGATCTACACCCACGATCTTCCAGTTGTTGTCCACCTCGGGAGAGATGGGGGCGTGCTCGGCCAGATAGGCCACGATCATATCGCGGATGGAGTTGGAGGATTCCCACTCCTTCTTGCCTGCGATGAGGTTCTGCGCCTTCAGGGCGGAGGAATAACGGTAGTTGTTCACCGCCAGGGTCAGAGTCTGGTCGTCCTGGAGGGGCGCGCCCTTGAACATGACGTTTTTGATGCGCTCGCCCTTGGGCTGACTCAGGTCGATCTCATAGTCCACACCGGCGAACATGTCATAGAGATAGCCGGGATACTCGGGATCGAAGGAGATGTTGATGTCCCCGGGCACCCACTGGTTGTAGCACGCGGCGGCCCATTCCATGTACCCTTTGAGCTCCTTGCCGGTGACGGTGACACGATAGAGAGTGTTGTCGAACTTGTAGATGTCGAAGATATTGCCGTAATTGATGTCGCCCTCGGGCAGATCGCTGGTGTCCTTGAAGAGGGCGGCGGCGGAGACATCGGCGCCGGAATTCTCCAGTTGGACCTTGTTGATGAGGTCCATCACGGCGGTATCCTGGAGCTTCCCCTCAGGCAGACCGGCGATTTCGTCCACGGGCTGGAACTTGGCGGTGGTGGAACCCAGGGCTGCGCCGCCCTCTCCGTCCTCGCCGGAGCCGCCGCCGGTGATGAAGTCGATGGTCTTCTGGTGGGACTCCTTCACCAGCTCGATGTCGCGGAGGGCCTGGCTGGGGGTTACGCCGGTCATGTCCACGATCTCCACCGTGGCGTCGGTGACATGGTTGTTCTGATCCAGCGTGAGGTCAAAGCGGGCGATGTCACGGCCGCCGTTGCGCACGCCGCCGATGACGGTATCGCCCTGCGTCTCACTGACCACCACATGGTTGTGGGCCACCTGGAGCACATCAATCTCGGGGTTATCGTCCAGGATCTTCTGGGCGGAATCAGAACCGCCGTCTTCATCGAACTCGGCATACATGCCCATGTGGGCGGAGACCACGATCACGTCGGCGCCGTCGCCGATCTCGGCGATGGCATTCTTGACGGCGGTATTGGCGGCCTCGTAGGTACAGGCCTCCACGCCCTCCTTGCCACCGTCCCAGATGGGCACGTCGGGGGTGACCACGCCGATGACGGCTACCTTCACGCCGTCCTTCTCCACAATGGTCCAGCCCGCGCCGGTGACAAAGCCGCCGGAGGTGTCCTTGACATTGGCGGCCAGGACGGGGAACTGTGCCTGAGAAAGGATCTTCTGCATGGTGTCGATGCCCCAGTTGAACTCATGGTTGCCCAGGGTCATGGCGTCATAGCCCATGTAGTTCATGGCGGCCACGACGGGGTGGGGCTCTTCGGGAATCTTGTTGTAGATGTCGTCGGTCATAATGGTGCCCTGAATGTCATCCCCGGCGTCGATGAGGATGGTGTTCGGGTTCTCGGCGCGCACCTGTTGGATATAGGTGTACAGGCGGGCCATGCCGTTGTTGTCGGTCTCCTTGCTGTCCTCGTAGCTGAAGCCCCAGATATTGCCGTGCATATCCGAGGTGCCCAGGATGGTGATGTGCTTTTCCCCTTCGGCGGCAAAGGCCGCGGAGGGCAGCAGCGCCAGCACCATGACCAGGGCCAGCAGGACGGAGAGCAGTTTCTTGCCGTGCTTCATGTGTAGAGTCTCCTCCATTCAAAAAAGATACCTTTATTTTAGCACTGCCGGTCAGGAAATACAAGAAAGCCGGGTCCGTCCGGCACCCTCTTCTGAAAAGGCTTGGAAGGGGAAATCTGTGAGAGAAAAAGCACCGGGAGCGCCATTTGACGGTGAATAAGGCAACTTTTCAGACTGCTTAGGTTGAAGAAAGCACAGCAGCCTGCCGAAAAAGTTTTTCGGCAGGCTGGGCCGCCCCTGTTCGGGGCGCCGGGATAAATGCGGCAGGGACTTTCAGACGCTCGGGTTTTTGAGCAGGTCCTGTTCCTCGGGGTGCTGCGCAAACCATTTCACCGCGTAAGAACACACGGGAACGGCCTTGAGACCTCTGGCGCGGAAACGGTCCGCGGCGGCTTTGACCAGGTCCGCGGCGACGCCCCTCCCCTGGAGCTCAGGGGAGACATAGGTGTGATCGATGGACATGGCCCGGTCGGACCGCTGGTGAAACGTGATCTCTGCGGCCATGCGTCCGTGATCGTCGGTGAGATAAATGCGCTCGGCCTCATATCGAAATTCCATAGGGATGCCTCCGTTCCGCCGCGGATGAGGGCCCCGCGGCGTATTCTGGCAGCAGTATATCACACCCGCGCCGGTTTTCATAGCCCCCCACGATCCATCTGGAACCGGTTTTTGCCCGCACGTTTGGCCCGGTAGAGGGCGGCGTCCGCCCGGTCAAAGAGCCGGCTGTATTCTGCCGGCCCCTTACCGCAGGCGGCGCCGACGCTGCACTGGAACATGGGGTCCCCCTTCCGGCGGCACTTCAGGTTGCGGTAGAGCCCGTGAAGGGCCTCCTCAGCGGCCCGGGGAGCGGTCCCGGGCAGAAAGACCACAAACTCGTCTCCCCCATACCGTCCGCACAGGGCACCGGGCCCAAAACTGCGGGACAGGATGGCGGCAAAGGCCAGCAGGACCTGATCCCCAAAGGTGTGGCCGTAGCGGTCGTTGAACCGTTTGAAGTCGTCCAGGTCGGTCACCAACAGGGCGTAGGTCTCCTCCGGCCCGGCGGCGGAAAGGTAGGTACGGACGTCCAGGCGAAAGGCGTCCTTGTTGAGAAGGCCGGTCATGGCCTCCCGCCGGGCCTGCTCCGTCAGCGTTTGGCAGCGCTCGGAGAGCTCCGCCTCCGCCCGCCGCAGGTCGCTGAGATCCAGAAGAAAGCACTCCAGATGTACCCCCAGCGCCTCCGTGTCCACCAGACCGGCGCACAGCGTGACCCAGAGGGGGGGAAGACTCCGCCGGAGCAGGCGGTATTCCGCCTTGATCCGACCGGCAGAGGCAAGGAGGGATTCCAGCGCGGCGAGGATGCAGGGGCGGTCCTCCGGGCAGAAGAGATCGTATAGCGCGCCGCCGGAGGCCTGGATGAGGGCCTCGGCGCTCTCCCAGCCGGTCAACGCCAGCAGCCCGGGACTCAGCCGCAGCAGGGACCAGTCGGGCAGGGCCGCCGCCGCCGTGCCTCCGGGCAAAATGTCGGAAGCCGAAGGATAGACGCGCCCCTCTACAATGGCGCGGTCAATGGAATCCGCCACGATATCTCCTCCCTTTCACGTGGAATGTTACCCCACAATACCACACCGGAGGGGTCGAAGCGGCGGGAGAAGGGTCGGGACGGAAGCTCACCGGGACAGGGGGAATTCCACCTCCACGGTAAAGAGATCGGCGTCGGTGCTTACCCGCAGGGCGCCCCCGCAGGCGGCAGTGAAACTGCTGGCGATGGCCAGGCCCAAGCCGCTGCCTCCATCGGTGCGGCTCTGGTCGCCCCGGACGAACCGGGCGGTAAAATCCACGCCGGGGGGAAGCTCTGTGCGGGAGATGTTTTTGAGGCGTACCGTGGCGGCATCTTTGCCCGCATCCAGGGTCACGTAGACTCTGGAGCCCTCCAGCGAGTATTCCAGCACGTTCTGGACAAGGTTCTGAAACACGCGGTAGAGACGGTCTCCGTCGGCTGTGATCCATACGGGCGCCTCCGGGAGCTCGGTACGGAAGGTAAGGGAGCTCTGGGAGACCGCCTCGTCCATGTCGGCCAGCGTTTGGCGGAGAAGCTTCCCCAAGTCCAACCGCTCCGTGTGGAGGGAGAGCTCTCCGGAGGCGGCCTTGCTCACTTCGAACACATCCTGGACCATGACGCTGAGCCGCTGGGCTTTGTCGTTGAGGATGCGGATATAGTCCTGCACATGCTCAGGCAGGTCCTCCTCCTCACGGAGCAGCTCGGCATAGCTGATGACCGAGGTGAGGGGAGTCTTGAGATCGTGGGAGACGTTGGCGATGAGCTCTACTTTCATCCGCTCGCTCTTCATCCGCTCCTCCAGGGCGGCACGCATCCCCTGATGGATACCATTGAGGTCCTCCGCTGCCTGCCGGAGATCGGAGTCCGCAGGCAGTTCCAGCGGAGCGGTCAGGTCTCCGCTCCGGACGGCGGAAAGCCGGGCAGTGAAGGGGCCGAGCTGCCGGAGCAGGTCCCAGCCCCTGCGCAGAAGCCAGACCATGGGGGCCAGGAGCAGCAAGACGAGGGCGGTGGCCAGAAGCAGGGAAAAGAAGCGCTGGCGCCAGAAGTTAAAATAATAGAAAAGAACGTTATAAAACAACAGGTATAGGAGAAACCATGCCGCGATACTGAGCAGGAGGATACAGACCGCCGCCGCGAGCCCCCGCCGGAGGAAGCGGCGCTGAAGGGGAAGGGCGAGTTCGGCAGCGGAGAGGGCGGCGCGGAGCTTGCGGAGGGCCCGGCCGACCCGTCCCGCCAGGGCGCAGCACAGACTGTGGCGCCAGGGCTTCTCATTATGCCGCAGGTCACAGCCCGCCAGATAGAGCAGCCAGGGGTACGCCAGACAGAACGTCGCTGCTACGGCCAGAGCGGCTGCATAAGAGAAGAAAGCGCGCGCAAAGAAACCAAGGCAGAACAGCGGTGCCAGCAAAGGGGGAGCGGCGACCGCCAGGACCTTGCACTCGAACCAGACCGGTCCCGTGCGCCGGGCCAGGGCCAGGCGGGCCTCCCGGCGGGCATCCCGCCATAAAAAGGCCAGGAGCAGCAGAAGAAGGGCGAGGCCGAGCACGGCGCATTCCCCCAGGTAGAACCAGCGGGCTATGGTCAAGCCCTGCTGGAGCTCATAGAGACTGCTGTAACAGCCCCGGACGCGGACCGGCTGGGCAATGGCGGCCAGATAGACCCGGATGTCACCGTCCCCCTCTTCCGCCGGACGGTTGCTGTAACCCGGCACGTCCCAGAGGCTGTCCGGCGTATAGACGCCGTCGCCATAGATGTCCAGCGCCTCCCCGTCCTTGTGGATGGAGACGCGACCGCCGTCATAGGTCAGGGCGAAGTTGTACCCGACGGGAGGCCCGACAGCGAGCGCCGTCTCTGTGTTGCTGTACACGGTCTGCCAGGCGCCGGAGGCGGAGCGTATCATGAGCTGGCAGAGCAGATTGCTGCCCTCCTCTTCCATGGAGTACCAACTGCTCTTGTCGGGGGCGGGGGG
>NZ_JBCOAQ010000030.1:7383-21767 GCF_040226735.1 Intestinimonas sp. RTP31139st1_F5_RTP31139_211217
CGCCGGAAGAGGGCTGTGTTCTGATAGTCGGCCTGGAACGCGTCCTGGGGGCTGTAGCCGCCGGGAAGAAGCACCGCCCCGGCAAACACCGCGCCGGCGAGCCCCACCAGCAAAAGGTCCACCCCCAGTACCAGGGCCAGCAGACTAAGTCTTTTTTTCCATCTTGTAACCAATTCCCCACACCACCTTCAGATATTCCGGCTGCCTGGGATTGAGCTCGATCTTTTCCCGAATCCGGCGGATATGGACCATCACGGTGTTCTCGGGGGCATAGCACTCCCCCTCCCACACCCGGCGGTAGATCTCCTCGGCCGGAAAAATGCGTCCCAGGTTCCGCATCAGCAGGTCCACGATCCGGGTCTCGGTGGCGGTGAGGCGCACCGGCTCTCCGTCGGCGGCCAGCACCAGATCCCCGGGGCGGTAGACGAGCCGCCCGTTGACGATCTCGTCCTGCCGGGCCTCTCCGTGGACATCCCCCAGTCGGGTGTACCGCCGGAGCTGACTGCGGACCCGGGCCGCCAGCTCCTGGGGGCTGAAGGGCTTGGTCACATAGTCGTCCGCGCCTACCGAGAGGCCCAGGATCTTGTCCGTCTCCTCGCTGCGGGCGGAGAGGACGATGATGGGCAGATTCCGCCTGTCCCGGATCCGCATGACGGCGGAGAGGCCGTCCAGCCGAGGCATCATCACGTCGATGAGCAGCAGCTGCACCGCCGGGTCCATGACCCGGTCCAGGGCCTCCATACCGTTGTAGGCCCTGATTACCCGATAGCCCTCTTTCTCCAGCAGGATGGCGATGGCGCCCACGATCTCCCGGTCGTCATCCACCACTAAAATGGTCTCATGCATGGTCGAACCCTCCCAAAGCCGGTCTTTAGCATAGCAGGAAACTCTTACGGACCCGGCGACAAAATTCTTACAGATCTCTTACAGCATCAGTAGGAATAGCAGCTGAGCACCAGTTCGCGCAGCTGTGTCAGGTCCCCGCCCGGCATCCGGAACTGACGTTCCCTCAGGTGCTCCAGCACAAGATCGTTGAGGCTGTGATAGGTGTAATAGGTGACATGCGGGCGGCAGAGCGCGCCAGGCAGAGCTTTTTCCGTGACGCCGATCAGAATGGGGTCCTGAAACATCCGGGCGTAGCGCTCCAACTGTGGCGTGGGGTCCGCGTCCCCCAGTTTGAGCTCGAAGAGGACCGCGCGGTCCCCCTCCATGGCCAGAAGATCGACCCGGCCCCCGTCGGGCAGTAAGTACTCCTGACCCAGCAGACGGTATGTGGGGAAGAGGTCGGAAAAGCTGTCCATCATCCGGACCTGGAGTTGGCGCTCAGAGTAGCGGCGGTAGGTCCCCATGGGCAGGAAATAGGCATAGGGCAGGAGCATCTTCTGAAGAGAAAGAATGGAGAAGTCCCCAAAACGTCCCCGAAAAAAATCCAGCAGGGAGAGGATCGCCTTGAGCTCGAGGGGGTAATAGCAGGTGCCGCACCGCTGGGCCACCTCCTGAAAGAGCTGCTCGAACGCCGGCTCCGGGGGCAGCCGGTGCAGGAAGCTCCACACGGGGAGAGCGATGCAGTCCCGATGTGCGGCAGACATGCCGGGGACGCCGTGGGCAAAGAAATGGAGCAGGTCCCCGGAGAGAACAGACCAGCCTTCCATAGCCACCCCTCCTTATAGCCAGGCGCGCTGGAGGCGGCGAAAGGCAGAAATCATATCCGCCACCTTGAGACGGGCGTATCCCATGACCAGGGTGGGAGGCGCGTCGGGCGGCGGCGGAGTGAGACAGCAGTCGGAGAGCGGGTACACCGCCACCCCGTATTCCGCCGCCCGGCGGACCAGCGTCTCCTCACTGAGACCGTTTTCCATGCGCAGGAGCATGTGGAGCCCGGCATCCGCCCCGGACAGGGTCCCGGGGATGCCGAAGTCACGGACGCAGGCGGCCAGAGCGGCCTTGCGGTCCCGGTACTCCACCCGCATCCGGGCGATGTGACGCTCGAAATGCCCTCCCTCCAGGAAGCGGGAGAGGGTGTACTGCTCAAAGGAGGGGACCGTAGAGGAGTAGAAGAGAAAATCGCGACGGTAGCGCTCCGCCAGATGGGGGGGCAACACCATATAGCCGATGCGCAGGGAGGGGGCCAGACTCTTGGCAAAGGTATTGAGGTATACCACTCTCTCCCCGCCGTCCAGACTCTGGAGGGCGGGGATGGGACGACCGGAAAAGCGGAACTCGCTGTCGTAATCGTCTTCAATGATGTACCGCTCCGGGATCTCGGCAGCCCAGGAGAGGAGCTCACGCCGCCGCCCCACGGGCATGACAGTGCCCAGGGGATAGTGGTGGGAGGGGGTCACGTGGACCACCCTGGCGCCGGACCAGCGCAGGGCATCCACACGCAGCCCCTGGTCGTCCAGCGGAATGGGGCAGACCAGGGCCCCCTGATGGGCCAGAATACGGCTCACCTTCAGGTAACCGGGGTCCTCCACTGCGTACCCTCCTTCACGGCCCAGGAGCTGAAAGAGAATGCCGATGAGATACTCCGAACCGGCTCCCACCACCACCTGATCGGGGTTGGCGGTGATGCCCCGGAAATCATGGAGATATTGGACGATGGCCGCCCGCAGGGCAGGGACGCCCTGGGGCTCGATGGCGGAAAGAAGTCCGCTGTCCTCCCGGGTGAGCACTTGGCGCATCAGCTTGGCCCAGGTGGAAAAGGGAAAATGGACGGCGTCCACAGCGTTGGTGGCAAAATCATACTCCGGAACGGGGGCGGCCGCCTCCTCCGCAACAGGCACGGAGGGCGCCTGTTGGGCTGGGGGTGAGGCGATCTCCAGAGGCGAGACAAAAAAGCCGCGCTTGGGTTCGGAGCGGATATAGCCCTCGGCCAGAAGCTGGCCATAGGCACCCTCCACCGTCACCACGCTCACCTTGAGGTGGGCGGAGAGGGCGCGCTTGGAGGGCAGCTTTTCACCGGCTATCAGGGAGCCGGACTCGATGTCGCGGCGGAGCTGGAGATAGAGCTGTTCATAGAGCGGGCGGCCCAGCGAGGGGTCCAGTACGGGCGTCAGCATGGTCGGCCTCCAATCTGACCTTGTAAGAATAAAGAAGGATCTTATGGGGAATAAGGTCAGATTTGATTATACCGGAGGGAGGCGGCGGATGCAAGGCCGGGACAAAAAATCCGCCCCCTCCATAACAGAGGGGGCGGATATCGGACATAGAGAAGGATTTACTTCTTGGAGTAGTCGTAGAAGCCCTTGCCGGTCTTGCGGCCGAGGTAGCCGGCGCGGACCATCTTGCGGAGGAGGAGAGAGGCGCGATACTTGGAGTCGCCGGTCTCCTGGTAGAGCACGTCCATGATGGCGAGGCAGACGTCCAGGCCGATGAGGTCGCCCAGCTCGAGGGGGCCCATGGGGTGGTTGGCGCCCAGCTTCATGGCCTTGTCCACGCCCTCGACGGAGGCGACGCCGGTGTAGACGAGGTCGATGCCCTCGTTGACCAGGGGGATGAGGATCTTGTTGACGACGAAGCCCGGGGCCTCGTTGACCTCGACGGGCTCCTTGCCGAGCTCGGAGGCGAGTGCGGCGATGGTGGAGTAAGTCTCGTCGGAGGTTTTGGCGCCGCGGATGACCTCCACCAGCTTCATGACGGTGGCGGGGTTAAAGAAGTGCATGCCGATGACCTGCTCGGGGCGCTTGGTGACGGCGCCGATCTCGGTGATGGAGATGGAGGAGGTGTTGGAGGCCAGGATGGTCTCGGGCTTGCAGATGCCGTCCAGGTCGGTGAAGATGCCCTTCTTGATGGTGGGGTTCTCAGTGGCGGCCTCGATGACCAGGTCGGCGTCGGCGGCCAGGTTCAGGTCGGTGGTGAAGCTCATGTGGGCCAGGATGTCGGCCTTCTTGGCCTCGTCCATCTTGCCCTTGGCCACCAGCTTGTCCAGGCTCTTGTTCAGGCGGGCCTCGTTGGCCTTGAGGATCTCGTCGCTGATGTCGCGGACGACCACGTCAAAGCTCTTCTTGGCAAAGACCTGGGCGATATCCAGCCCCATGGTGCCGCTGCCGATGACTACGATCTTTTTCATAATAGCATACCCCTTTTCATTTTTATGTAGATCCTGCAAAATCATATTCCAGACCTGATCGTCCGGACGTGCGATGACGGGAGACACGGTTATTTGTTTTTGAAGTGCTTTTCAGCGCGCTTCTCCAGGAACGCGCCCATGCCCTCATCCTTGTCCTCCGTGCCGCAGCAGACGCCGAAAGCCTCGGCCTCGAAAGCGGAGCCGGTGGAGATATCGGTCTGCATGCCCATGCGGATGCAGCGCTTGGACTCCTGCACGGCGATCTGGGCGTTGGCGCAGATGGCATTGGCCAGTTCCAGAGCCTTGGGCATCAGCTCCTCGGGGGGATAGACCTCACTGACCAGACCGATGGCCTTGGCCTCGGCGGCGCCGATGACCTTGGCGGTGAGGATCAGCTCCATCGCCTTGGAGATGCCCACGATGCGGGGAAGTCGCTGGGTACCGGCAAAACCGGGGGTGATGCCCAGGCCCACCTCGGGCTGACCAAACTTGGCCTTCTCGCTGGCCAGACGGATGTCGCAGGCCATGCTCAGTTCACAGCCGCCGCCCAGGGCGAAGCCGTTAATCGCGGCGATGACCGGCTTGGCCATGTTCTCCAGCTTCAGGAACACGCCGCCGCCGTGGACGCCGAACTTCTTGCCGTCGGCGGAGGAGAAACCCTTCATTTCGCCGATGTCCGCGCCCGCCACAAAGCTGCGGCCCGCGCCGGTAAGGACGACCACATAGACGTCGTCATTGGCCGCGACCTCGTCGATGGCGGCATCCAGGTCGTTGAGAACCTGGCTGTTGAGGGCGTTGAGGGCCTCCTGACGGTCAATGGTCAGAATCCCCACATGGCCCTGCTGCTCAACTTTGACAAATCCCATACTTTGCTGCCTCCTTATGTTGCGTTTTTACGCTTTCCCATCCGGATTTTTGCATCTATAAGTATAGTCTCTTTCCCCTCTATGCGCAAGAGGCAAAAAGGGAAAATCTTCGTTCCGAAACCCGGAGACATGCCAAAGCAAAGTTCTTTTTTTTAAGGAATTCACGGGTGGTAGTACCAATTCAAAAGATTTTTTGAACATCTGACCCGCCAAATCCGGAAATGAAAACTTTTTGTGAATTGCATAAAAAAACTGGAGAAGGGCTCTGAATCCTGTGAATTCCACGCAAAACACCGGCGAGCAAGGGCGGACCCGGCGGGAGGGAGAAAGACGTTCCGACAATCGGAACGATATGGGCAATCAGATCGGCAGGCTGGAGAGCAGAGATTCGACCGGGAGGTACAGCAGCGGTAGGAAAATGGCGGGGAGCATGTTGCCCACACGGATCTTTCCCTTGCCCAGCCCCAGCATGTTGACGGCGATGCCCATGATGATGGTGCCGCCTACAGCGCTCATCTCCGTGATGGCGGCCGGGTCGAGGAAGGGACCCACGCAGGAGAAGAGAAGTGTGAGGCCGCCTTGGTAGAGGAGGAGGGGGACGACGGAGAAGGCCACGCCCAGCCCCATAGCGGAGGCGAATGTGATGGCGGTAACGCCGTCGATGACCCCCTTGGAGATCAGGATGTCGTATTTGCCCTGGATGCCCGCCTCCATGGAGCCCATGATGGCCATGGAGCCCACGCAGAAGAGGACGGAGGCGGTGACGAAGCCCTCGGTGAAGCGGGTGTTCCCACCTCCATGGACCAGCTTTTTCCGCAGCACCTCGCCCACGGAGTCCAGGCGGTCTTCGATCCGCAGAGCCTCTCCCAGGATGGTGCCCAGCACCATGCACACGATGACACACAGGGTGTTCTCCGTCCCCACGGCGGAGGAGATGCCGATACCCAGGACGCACAGGCCCAGGGCGTGGGTGAGGATGGAGTGAAAACGCGCCCCGATATGGTCCTTGAAGAGCATGCCCAGCAGGCTGCCCAACAGGACGAGAGCGGCGTTGATGAATGTGGCCGGCATGAAAAAGACTCCTTTCCGTCGACTGAAAACGTGGTTCTGCGTTATCATACCACGGGTACCCTGCCGCTGTAAAGCGTTGAAACAAAGGCGGGGAAAGCCTGTCTCCCCACATGTTTCGGGTACGCGGAGAATATGTATTTTGGGAAAGGGGGCGCTCTTTTGAAACTTGACCGCACGTCCATGCTCTATGGGACCCTGCTGCTGACGGCCACCGGGCTGGTGAACCAGCTCCTGGGGTTCTTTTACCGTATTCTGCTCTCACGGCTCATCGGCTCGGAGGTCATGGGGCTCTATCAGCTCATCATGCCGGTCTATTCCGTCCTCCTCTCCGTCACCGCGGTGGGTCTTACGGCGGCGGTATCCACACTTACCTCCGAATATCAGGCCCTGGGCAACTGGCGGGCGGCGTGGCAGGTGCTGCGCCGGTGCCTGCTGCTGCTCCTGGGGCTGCTGGCCCTTCCCACGCTTGGAGTCGTCCTTTTCTCCGACCCCATCTCGGTCTACCTCCTGGGGGATGCCCGGACCAGACTGGGGCTGGTGATCCTGCTGCCCTGCATCCTCCTCACCGGAGTGGAGAATCTCCACAAACACGCCTTTTACGGTGCGGGCATGATCCGTCCTCCGGCTTTTACCGAGCTGCTGGAGCAACTGGTACGGACGTGTGCGGTGCTGGGGCTGCTGGTGCTCTTCCTGCCCCAGAATCCGGAGCGGACGGTGGGGCTCATCGTTACGGGCATGGTGATCTGCGAGGTGTTCTCTTCCTGCGCGCTCACCCTCCTGCACCGCCGCTGGCGGCGGGGGATGGATGGTCCGCTGGGGGCGGGAGAGGCGTCCGGCCGCCTGAACCACCGCATTGCCCGCATTGCGCTGCCCATTGCCGCTACCTCCCTGTTGGGGAATCTGATGGGGTCGGTCTGCGCCATTTTGATCCCCCAGAAGCTGGTCCAGGGGGGGATGGAGGTCTCGGCGTCCATCTCGGCCTTCGGCGTCATGTTTGGCATGACCCTGCCTCTGCTGACGCTGCCCACCGCTTTTATCGCCGCGTTGGGGCTGGTGCTGGTCCCAAAGCTGGCCGAGTCCACCGCCCTGAAGCGGCGCGGAGAGGTCCACCGCCGTATCTCCAAGGCCATGCTGGGGACATCGGTGCTCATGCTCCCGGCCATGGCCTTCCTGGTGGTGTTGGGGCCCACCTTGGGCTCCGCCCTCTTCAAAGAGCCCGCCGTGGGAGACTATCTGGCCCCCCTCTCCGTGGGGGTGGCGCTCTCCTGCTATCAGTCGGTGCTCTCCTGTGCGCTCAATGGGGTGGGGCGTCAGCCCGCCGCCGCCCGGAACGCCTTGCTGTGCGGGGCGGTAGAGCTGGTCGTCGTCTTTTTTACGGTGGGCGTACCCGGCGTGGGGCTCCTGGGTTATGTGTGGGCCTTTCTCATCAGTTCTCTGCTGGGAGTGGTGCTGGGCATGGCCTCCCTCCACCGGGCGACCGGCCTGCGTCCTCAACTCTTCCTGTGGGTGACGGCGCCCGGACTGGCTGCGCTTCTGGCGGGGCTGGTGATCAATCTCCTGTTTGCCATCCTCCAGGACAGGGGGCTCGCCGCGCTCCATGCGGCGGTGGTCTGCCTGGTCTTTGGAGGCGTGCTGTATCTGGCGGCGCTCCATGCCCAGGGGGTACGCGTCCGGGAGCTGTTCCGGCTGAGAGCGGGGGAATAAAAGGGGCGGAGGCTTGGAAAAGCTGTGAGTACTGTAGTATAATACACCCACGACGACCTGTCAGGGCCGTTACCCGATACAAAAGGAGGCGCTGCGCCATGAAGGCGCTGGTTACCGGAGCAAGCTCCGGGATAGGAAGAGATATCGCCCGGGTCCTGGCTGCACGCGGCTGTGACCTCGTGCTGACCGCCCGGCGGGAGGAGCGGCTGAGGGCACTGGCCTCAGAGTTGAGTATGGTGCGGGTCACGATTCTCCCGGCGGACCTCTCCAGCCGGGAGGGGTGTCAGGCCCTGTACCGGGCGGCACAGGGCGAGAACATCGATATCCTGGTGAACAATGCCGGACTGGGCCTCTTCGGCCCCTTTGACGAGACTGACCTGGAGGCAGAGCTGGGGATGCTGGATGTGAATATCATCGCCGTGCATATGCTTATGAAGCTGTTTCTCCCGGATCTGGAGGCCAAGGGTCGGGGATACATCCTGAATGTAGCGTCCTCGGCAGCCTTTCTGCCTGGACCGCTGCTCTCTTCCTACTACGCCTCCAAGGCCTATGTGCTCCGACTGTCTGAGGCGGTGGCCGAGGAGCTGCGCCGGGCGGGGAGCGGAGTGAGGATTAGTGTGCTGTGCCCCGGCCCCGTGCAGACGGAATTCGACCAGGTGGCCGACGTGTGCTTTTCCGCGCCCAGCCTGAGCAGCAGGCGGGTGGCGGAGTGCGCGGTGAACGGCATGTTTCGGGGAAAGCCGGTCATTGTGCCCGGGGCCCGGATGAAAGCGGTCCGTCTGGCCCAGCGTCTGGTGCCGGACCGCCTCCTGGCACGGATCTGCTGGCACGTCCAGCGGAAGAAAAGCGGCACATGAGGGCGCCTCGTATGCAGGCATGCACAGCGGGGCGCTGCCGCCCAACGGCAAAATAAGCCCGCGCCCGGAGCAAGATCGCTCGGGGCGCGGGCTTATTTTTACACCAGTTCTTTCAGAAGCGGCTCGAACTGCACGCCGTCCAGCACGGGGGTCCCTGCCGCAAGAGTGCGGGAGACGCACTTCTGGATAAAATCCACTGCCCGGGCAGTGGCGTCGGCCAGCGTCTCGCCCCGGAGGGAGGCGCCCAGCAGCACTGAGGCGAAGAGATCGCCGGTGCCGGAGAATTCGCCGTGCTCCTGCCGAGCCATGGCAAAGCGGATCTTGCCGCTGCCGCGGTCAAAGCAGCCGGCGCCCACGGTCCCGGGGGCGAAGCTGACTCCGGTGATCACCACCGAGCGCCGGCCCTCCAGGGAGAGGCGGGTGAGCCATCGCTCCATGCCGGCCTGTCCGGTGGGGACGCTGGAGTAGTCCTCGCCCAACAGGATGGCGGCCTCGGTGAGGTTGGGGGTGATGAGGTCTGCACCGGCGGCCAGTTCTCCCATTAGGCGGCACATCTCAGGGGTATAGGTACGATAGACCTTTCCATGGTCCCCCATCACCGGGTCCACCAGGACAAGGGTCTCCTTCCGGCGGAACTCGGAGAGGAGGCGGTGGAGGATGCCGATCTGCCGTTCGGAGCCCAGAAAGCCGCTGTAGATGGCGTCGAAGCTCACATGGAGCTTCCGCCAGTGCAGGAGCATCCGTTCCATCTCGTCGGTGAGATCCAGAAAGGTGGCTAGGTGTGAGGCGGGGAAGGCGGTGTGTGCGGAGAGCACCGCCGTAGGCAGCGGACAGCACTGCGCGCCCATAGCGGAGAGCACGGGCAGAGCCACGGTGAGTGAGCACCGGCCCAGGCCGGACATGTCATGGACGGCTGCGACTCTCGGCGTAAGATTCATATGCGTTCCTCCAACGAAAAAGTGGGGTCTCATTCATGATACCACGTTCGATGTGGCGGCGCAATTGACTTTTTTGTGGGCAGATGGTAGAATAACACCGTATCACTGTTCCGGCAGACACCCTGTGAGGGAATGCAGAAATTGACAGACATGCAGGACCTGGAGGCCGCTGTCTTGCGCTCACGGAGGAGAGCAAAGGGAAATTGAATATGCGCCTGTGATGGAATTGGTAGACATGCGAGATTTAGGTTCTCGTGCAGCAATGCGTGTGGGTTCGAGTCCCTTCAGGCGCACCAAGTCGGAGCAAGCGATATAAAGCTTGCTCCGACTTTTTTCAAAAGTCAGAAGAATCTCTAAGAGCCAAGGTTTTTGAAAAAACGATTCTGGAAAATATTGGGGCAATTGAGACTCAAAATCAAGTATCTATGATAAATAGCGAAATCATTCAAAAAGCGGAAACAATTTTATGCCCCCACTTTTATTACAGCTTTTACTTTGCGGATGGAAGATACAGCATATTTTGCTTGACAGCGGATGCCGTGCCTGCTATACTATAACAGTGTTATATAACGATGTTATATCGGGGGTGGACCTATGCCCGCCGAGTCGACTTTGACCCGTATCCATCAGGCGGCCAAAGCGGAATTCCTGGAAAAAGGATTTCGCGGAGCCTCCCTGCGGAACATCGTCAAATCCGTGGGAATGACCACGGGGGCTTTCTATGGCTATTACAAAAGCAAAGAGGAACTGTTTGAGGCGCTGGTGGGGGAGCCCCATGATTACCTCATTGGGCGGTTCAAGGATGCCCAGCGGGAGTTTGCCCAACTACCCCACGAGCAGCAGCCGGAGGTGATGGGAGATATCTCCGGGCTTTGCATGTACGATATGCTCCACTATGCCTATGCGCATTTGGAGGAATGTAAGCTGATTCTCTGCTGCTCGGAGGGAACACGGTTTTCGGGCCTGATCGACGAGATGGTGGAGATCGAGGTGGAGAGCACCCACACCTATCTGGCGGTCCTCAACGAGTTGGGGCGCCCCTCCCCCAAAATCGACCCCAAACTGGAACATATCCTGATCACCGGCATGTTTCACACCTTTTTTGAGCTGGTGATCCACGAGATGCCCCTCCGGGATGCGGAAAACTATATCCGGGAAATGCGGGCCTTTTACACCGCCGGATGGATGAAAATTATGGGGCAGTGATGCCCTGTAATTTTTGCCCATAAGTTAGCTACAGCTAACTACAAAAAATGTGACCCAAAGGAGGAATTCGTTTGAAAAAGCAATCCAACTTGTCGCGTCTGCTGCAAATAGCGGGGAACCACAAATACCTGACCCGGGCCTCATGGGTACTGTCGGCTGTGAGCGCCCTGATCGCGCTGGTGCCCTACTATTATATCTGGCTGGTGATGAAGGAGGTGCTGGAAACCGCACCGGCTTTCAGTCGCGCCCGGAACCTGCCCCACAACGGCTGGATGGCGGTATTGTTCGCGGTGATTGCGGTACTGGTCTACATTGCGGGGCTCATGTGTTCTCATCTGGGCGCCTTCCGCATTGCTACCAACCTGCGCATTCAGGCGATGGAGCACATTGTCAAGCTCCCGCTTGGACTTGCCGAGCGCATCGGCAGCGGCAAGCTGCGGAAGATCGTCAACGAGTCCAGCGCGGCAACGGAGACCTACTTGGCCCACCAGCTCCCCGACCGGGCGGGCGCCATCGCCACCCCCTGTGGCCTGCTGGTGCTGCTGTTCGTCTTTGACTGGCGGCTGGGGCTCCTGAGTCTGGCACCGGTCTTGCTGGGCTTTCTCATCATGATGACCATGACCGGCTCCCGGATGCAGCAGAAAATGAAGGAATACCAGAACGCCCTGGATGATATGTCCAATGAGGCGGTGGAGTATGTCCGAGGCATCCCCGTCGTCAAGACCTTTGGACAGACCATCTTCTCCTTTAAGAAGTTCAAGGGATCCATTGACCGGTATAAGACATGGGTAATCGCTTATACCAAGGAGCTGCGCACCCCCATGATGCTCTATACGGCGGCCATCAACGGCGTATTCGCCTTTCTGATCGCAGGCGGTCTGCTGCTGACGCAAAAGGGTGTCACGCCGGAATTCCTGCTCAATCTAATATTCTACATCATCATCACCCCCATCATCTCGGTCGCCCTGACGAAAATCATGTTCCAGAGCGAAAACGCCATGATCGTGGACGATGCCCTCCAGAGAATCGACAGCGTACTGAATCTGGACCCGCTGAAAGAAACGGACCATCCCCAGCACCCCGAGAACGGATCGGTAGAGCTGCAAAATGTCTCATTCAGCTACGACGGAGAAAAGGATGTGCTGAAAGGCGTCTCCCTCTCCATTCCTGCCGGACGGACGGTGGCCCTTGTAGGGCCGTCCGGTGGAGGCAAGACCACCCTGGCAAACTTGATCTCCCGTTTCTTTGATCCTCAGAGCGGTGTGGTGAAGATCGGCGGTGTGGACGTACGGAGTATCCCCAAGGAAGAGCTGATGGACACCGTCGCCTTTGTATTCCAGAACAGCCGCCTGATCAAGGCCTCTATATTGGAAAATGTGCGAATGGGAAAGCCGGACGCCACCCGGGAGGAAATTCTGGCCGCCCTGCAAAACGCCCAGTGCGACGATATCATTGAAAAACTGCCCAACGGCGTGGACACCGTCATCGGCACAAAGGGCGTCTACCTCTCCGGCGGAGAGCAGCAGCGCATCGCCATCGCCCGGGTGATGTTGAAAAACGCGCCCGTCCTTATTTTGGACGAGGCCACCGCCTTTGCCGACCCGGACAATGAGACCAGGGTGCAGGCCGCGCTTGCCAACCTGTCCAGAGGGAAGACCGTTATCATGATCGCCCACCGACTCTCCACGGTGGTGGGTGTGGACAAAATCTATGTAGTGAAGGACGGACAGATTGCAGAGAGCGGTTCCAGCCGGGAACTGCTGGCGCAGGGCGGCCTGTTCAGCCGGATGTGGCAAAACTATCAGACTTCCGTTCGGTGGAAGGTCGCAAAGGAGGTACAATAAGATGATCCAGCGTCTGCAAAAACGATATGCGCTCTCTGAACAGGGTGCAAAGGATTTGATCAAGGGTTGCCTTGCCTGCGTCCTGCAAAATATCTCCTTCATGTTCCCCGTGGGACTTCTGTACTGCCTGGTCAGCGATCTGATGAAGGGCGGCGTCCCGAACGGGCGGATTGCCTTTTATATCATTGGCTGCGTAGTCTGTGTGGGACTGATTCTGCTCGCCACGTACTTCCAATATAATGCCACCTATTTTGCCACCTATACGGAAAGCGGCGTGCGCCGGATCACCTTGGCGGAGCGGCTGCGGAAGATTCCGCTGTCTTTCTTCGGGAAAAAGGATCTGGCCGACCTGACCAGCACCATTATGGCAGACTGCACCTTTCTGGAGCAGAGCTTTTCCCACTTCATTCCGGAGCTGGCCGGGTCCATGATCTCCACTCTGCTGATTGCCGTGAGCCTTTTTTCCTATGACTGGCGCATGGCGTTGGCGGCGCTGTGGGTAATGCCGGTATCCTTTGCCGTCGTAGGTTTTTCGGCCAAGGTGCAGGAGAGGTTCAACCAGAAGGCCATGGACGCGAAAATGGCATGTGCCGACGGAATCCAGGAGTGCATGGAGGCGGTACAAGACTTAAAAGCCAACAACGCCGAAACGGAGTATCTGAAGGGGCTGGAGAAGAAAATCCGTGCCGTGGAGCGGCGTTCTATCATCAATGAATTTGGCCTGGCGGCCTTTGTAGTGTCCGCCTCTCTCATTTTGAAGCTGGGCATCGCCACCGTTGCACTGGTGGGCGCGGTCCTGTTGATGCAGGGCAGTCTGGATGTGCTGACCTTCTTTCTGTTCTTGCTGGTGGTGTCCCGGCTGTACGACCCTTTGCAGGGCGCCCTGCAGAATCTGGCGGCGGTGATCAGCACCCGAACCAATATTGCCCGGATGAATGAAATCCTTGACCATCCTATCCAGCAGGGGGAAAATCAGCTCTCCAACCAGGGCTATGACATTTCGTTTGATCATGTGGGCTTTGCCTACAATGCCGGAGAGCGCGTTTTGAAGGACGTCTCCTTCAACGCGAAGCAGGGAGAAGTGACAGCGCTGGTGGGCCCCTCCGGAGGAGGAAAAACCACGGTTTCCCGCCTGGCCGCACGATTCTGGGACGTAAGCCGCGGCAGGATCACGGTAGGCGGTATGGACATCTCCAAAATCGACCCGGAAACCCTGCTCTCGCTCTATTCCATCGTGTTTCAGGATGTCACCCTGTTTGACAACACCATTCTGGAAAATATCCGCATCGGCAACAAGGACGCCACTGACGAAGCCGTGTTGGCGGCGGCGCGGCTTGCCAATGTGGATGAGTTCGCCGAGAAGCTGCCCGACAAGTGGAATACCAACATCGGAGAAAATGGCTGCGAGCTCTCCGGGGGCGAGCGTCAGCGCATTTCCATTGCGCGGGCTTTTCTCAAAAACGCGCCCATCATTCTGCTGGACGAGGCCACTGCTTCTCTCGATGTGGAAAATGAGACGCTGATCCAAAACGCCCTCTCCCGCCTGATCCAGGAGAAAACCGTGCTGGTCATCGCCCACCGGATGCGCACGGTAGCCGGAGCCGACAAGATCGTGGTGCTCTCCGGCGGCACGGTGGCAGAGGAGGGGAAACCGGATGCGCTGCTGTCGCAAGGCGGCATTTACGCCCATATGGTAAAGCTCCAGACGGAGAGCCAGAGCTGGACGCTGGCCTGACGGGAGGAGAATAAAGGCCGAGCGGGAATCCCGAAAGGATCCATACGGGGCCGCCCGGATTGCTAAGACCCGGAAGAAGGACACGACATTGTCG
>NZ_JBCOAQ010000030.1:21777-37387 GCF_040226735.1 Intestinimonas sp. RTP31139st1_F5_RTP31139_211217
GTCGTGTCCTTCTTCCGGGTCTTGAACGGTGTGTGGAAACGATCCATTTTCGCAACAGGGGTTCTCCACAGCGGGCACGTATCCGGATACAAAGGGCCCCAGGCCCGGGGTTCAAGACAGGCATCTTTGGAGCACGCGGAGCAACTCCCGGATATCGATGGGCTTGGCGATATGTGCGCTCATACCGCTGTCCATGGCCCGGCGAATGTCCTCAGAGAAGGCATCCGCCGTCATGGCAATGATGGGAATCTCCCTGGCGTCCGGACGGTCCATGGCCCGAATGGCCCGGGCAGCCTGATAGCCGTCCATAACGGGCATGCGGATGTCCATGAGGATTGCATCGTAATGATCTGCCTGCGACGCTTGAAAGCGCTCCACACAGAGCCGGCCGTTTTCCGCCCAGTCCAGTGCAAAGCCATAGGAGGAGAGCAGATCACGGGCAATCTCCCAGTTCAGAGCGCTGTCTTCCGCAAGCAGGAGGTGTCTGCCGGTAAAATCAGGGGCGAGTTTCGGGGCGGCATCCGCTTTTGCAGAAGCCGGCTCGGCAAAGCGGGACAAGCCGTAAAACAGGGTGGATTTGAACAGCGGTTTGGAGAGAAAGCCGCTGATGCCTGCCGCCCTGGCCTCCTCCGCAATGTCGCTCCAATCATAAGCGGAGATGAGGAGGATGGGGATGTCCTTTCCCACACGCCGGCGCAGCGCGCGGGCGGTCTCGATGCCGTCCATGCCGGGCATTTGCCAGTCCAGAAGCACCACATGGTAATCCCGACGCTTCTGATGCCGGCGCTCCACCATGGAGATGGCGGAGGGGCCGTCCAGCGCGCATTCCGCGTGAACGCCGATCTCCGTGAGAGAGGCGGCGGCGCTGCTGCACAACTGTGCATCGTCGTCCACCACCAGTACCTCCCAGTTGGGCAGGACCATATCGGCCTCCTGGTCGGACACCGCCTCCAGGTCCAGCGTGATGTGGAATTCTGTGCCCTTGTCTACTTGGCTCTGGAGCTCGATGGTCCCTCCCATCTCATCCACGATGTATTTGGTGATGGCCATGCCCAGTCCGGTACCCTCGATTTTTTGGACCCGGGTGGTATCCTCCCGGGTAAAAGAGTCAAATATCCGCTGCTGGAATTCCGGCGACATACCAATGCCGGTATCCTTCACCCGGAAGTGGTTGCGCACAAGGTGGGGATCCGCGGGGGAGGTCTCCTGCATCAGCGTTACGGTGATGCGCCCGCCGGAGGGGGTGAACTTCAGGGCGTTGGATAGCAGGTTCAGAAGGATTTGATTCAGGCGGACGCCGTCACAGCAGACGAGCTCGGATTGAATATCCTGGATAAAAACGTCGAAAGACTGCTGCTTGGCCCTGAGCTGAGGCTGGATAATACTGACGATGCTGTCCATGGTCTCACGCAGAGAGATATGATCCAAGTTCAGTGTCAGCTTGCCGCTTTCGATTTTGGACATGTCCAGCACATCGTTGATAAGCCCCAGAAGATGCTTGCTGGACAGCGTGATTTTTTTCAGGCAGTCCCGGACCTGCTCGGGATTGTTTATGTTGGAGGAGGCGATGGCCGTCATGCCCACAATGGCGTTCATGGGGGTGCGGATATCGTGGCTCATATTGGACAGGAACTCGCTCTTGGCGCGGTTGGCATGCTCCGCCGCCGCCCTGGCCTCCGCCAGAGCGATCATCTGGCGCTTTGAAAAGCGGAAGTAGAAAAAGAAGAGAGTCAGCAGCACCAGCAGTACCAGGCCGCACCCGAGCAGAGTGGAGAGGACACTCTGATTGACCAGACTGTAGGTGGGCTCATACAGCAGGCTGTAGGGCAGGACGGAGACCAAATACCAGTCGCTGTAAGTCAGGGGAGTGAAGTGGGTGTTGCGGCGCTCCCCATTGATCTCCACGAGAAGGGAATAGTCCTCTCCGGAAGAAATGGCCTTTTGAATGGCGGCCACCGCTTCGGTCGGCGTGCCGTTGTCGAAATGGCCCAGCGTCAGAAGACGCTCAAAATAGGAGTCCCGCGTAGCGTCCGCCTGCCGCAGCACAAAGCTGCCGTCCCTTCGAATGATATGGGAGTAGGCCTGAGTGACGCCGATGTCCAGGGAGAGCTCTTTTGTGATGGCCTCCATGGGAAGGCCCACCACCAGGATGGAACTGGTCCCGCCGCTCCGCATGGGGTAAACGGCGCGGGCGCCCAGCAGAAGCAGCCGTTCTCCGGACGGCAGGGTCCCGTCGGTCACATGGAGCTCGCCCTGCGCCAGCGAGTCCATGAAAGAGGCCGGATCGCCGATCTCCACGGGCTCGCCGAAAATCGTGTCGCAGGCCCCGCCGGCCGAATAAAGACTCAGGAAGTGAAACCCCGTCTGACTGGCCATGGAGGCCAGGTGCGCCCAGGCCTGCTCGGGATCCTCAGCGGCACTCTGCTGCGGCGTGCTCCAAATGATGCCGTTCATACGGGACTCCTGTAGCTCGATCATCGTGGTGAAATGCATTTTGACCTGAGTCCCCATCTGATCCATGTAGATTTCGCCCACCTCGCCGATGGCCCGGTCGCTCTGCGTCACGGTATAGTTGGCCAGGCCGGTGAAGACGATGATGCAGAATATGAGCATGACTGTCAGGCTGAGCCAGAGCGTGCGCAGCGTATTTTTCTTCATGACTGGAAAGTCCCCCGCCTGCGTACAGATTTGACAAAGGTCCGGCAGCCGAGAATGGCGAGTGGAAAATAGCGACTCATTTCGGGGTCAAGGCACGGCTTGCCGGGAGCTCTGCCGGCAGCCCCTTCTCTACTGCGGCCTATGTTCTTGTCTCTATTAGTATAACGGGAAATTCCGCCTACAGCAAGACACAAACTGACACCGGATGTCCAACCGCTGGATTTTGATATCCCGCGTGGGCGGACCTTGCCGGATATGCGCGGCAGAAGGGAAAAAGAGGCCGGAGCGCTTCCCTTCAAGGAAAGCGCTCCGGCGTTTGGGCGCGGGGATACTCTCAGGGCTAACGCTCCGCCATCAGTTCCTGGCTCAACTGCACGATCTGAAGGGCCAGCTTGGCGCGTTGATGCTTTGTCATCGCGGAGTAGAGGGGAGAGGCCGCGCCGGCGGCAGCCAGCCCTGCGGTGCCGATTACGACACCGGGGATAAAATACGCCGTCCACACTGTGGCGCAGCACATTCCCGCGTCCAGCAGCAGGGTGCCGGTCAAACCGACGGCCAGGGCGGCGATCCGGCCGGGACGTGTGGCGCTTTCGTCCAGCCGGCGCAGCTGCTCCAGTTTGTTCTCCTCCGGCGGAAGATATTTTTGGCGGATCCGTTTTACTTCCTCCTGCTGCTTGGCGGAGTAGGTATAGGAGAAGCCCTCTTTTTTGTCATCCGTAAGTAATCACTCCTTGTCGATCTCGTGCGCTCGACCCTGTGCGGCCTCCATGGACCGGACGCCCCGTCCGGCCCACGCCACAATGGCCGCCGCCATAAAGAGAATCAGCAGGCACACGCCTGCGCCGGTTGCGGCGTTCATACGGCGCCGGAATGTCGCCCCCCCCCGCTGAAGGAGGCGAACATGGCGGCCCGGAGGCGTCTGACCGCCCCGGGGAGGGAGATGGACCAGGCGACCACCAGATAGAGGCCGATCACATAGACCGGGTAGGACACAGCGGAGTCCTCCAGCCCCCATTTGAACAGGAGCACCAGCGCCGACGCACACAGGACGATCGACAGGCAGAGGAGAGGCAGCGCCGGACGGAACAGGCGGAGCAGCCTGCACAGACGTTCCCGCTTCACCAGCGCGGGCCCCAGCCCATTGCCCTGGGCGGTGTGCGAGGAGTCGCCCTGATAGAATTTTTCAAAAATATGCGGTCCCACCTCCGGCGAAATGCCGCATCCGGTGTCGGAGACCGTTACCACGGCCCCAATGCCCTCTTCCTCCAGGTCCACCCGGATATGTCCGCCTGGGCCGGTAAACTTGACGGCATTGGAGATGAGGTTGTTCCACACCAGGCTCAGGAGCTCCCGGTCGGCTGTGACGGCTACCGCCTCATCCAGCGAGGCCTCGATTTGAAGCCCCTTCCGCTCCCAGGCGGCCTCAAAATCCAACAGACACTCGCGGAGTTTGTTCGTTCAGTTCAAAGCGCTCGGGCTGGGGATAGATCTGCTGATTCTCCAGCTTGTTCAGCCTGAGGATATTGGTGATAAGTTCGGACAGGCGGCGGGTGGCGGGGGTGATGGCGCCGGCATACTCGGCCCGCTGCGCCGCCGGAAGCCCGGGGTCCTGGAGCATCACGGCGTAATTTTGGATGACGGCCAGCGGTGTTTTCAGCTCGTGGGACACATTGGCGACGAAATCCGTACGCAGCGTTTCGATGCCGGAGAGCTCTGCGGCCATTTTGTTGAAGTCGTTGATGATCGCATCGAACTCGTTCATGCCGTCCAGGCCGTGGAAGGGCTGGATACGGGCGGAAAAGTCCCCGCGGGTCAGCCGCTGTGTGGCCTCCAGGATGCGCCGGACCGGGTGCTCCACCGTCACTTTGCGGCGGATACCGTCGATGAGGGCGCACAGAAAGCTCAGGAAGAGCACATTTGCAAAGGTGATCTTCGCCGCGTGTCGGAGCGCCTCCGCCCCCCACTCCTCTCCCAGTGACGCCTGAAGCTCCCGAAAAAACAACAGAAAGCAGCAGGTGACCAGAAAGGAGACCAGAGCAAAGAAGAGCAGATAGCGCCGGAGGGAAAACAGACTGCGGCTGACACGAACGCTCATTTTAGCACCGCCTTGTAGCCCAGACCGTGTACGGTAATGATCTCAAAATCCTCGCAGCCGGAGAGCTTGTCGCGGAGCTTGGTGATGCATACGTCCACCGTGCGAGTGCTGGAGGAGGTGTCCGCGTCCCAGAATTCATCCATAAGCTGCGCACGGGTAAAGGTCTTTTTGGGATAGGAGAGCAACTTGAAGAGCAAATTGAATTCCTGCACCGTCAGCGGGATCTCACTGCCGTTCAGTGTGGTCGTACGCTCCTCCGCATCCATGGTCAGGGCGCCCACGGTCAGCCTTTTGCTGCTGGCGACCCCGGCCCGGCGCAGCAGAGCGTGGATGCGCAGCAGCAGCTCGTCCAGCTCCCGCACCGTTTCTGCAAAGTCAAAGCCGTCCACCCCCGGCATCATGATGTCGGAGAGGATGAGATCGAAGCGGGTTTCGTACATAGCGTCGTAGGCTTCGGCCGCGCCGGGACAGCCCCTGGCCTCAAAGCCGTTTTTTGCGCAAAAACGCACAGACCACCTGATTCAGCTCCCAATCATCCTCCACCAAAAGGATTTGAAACATGAGCTTGCCCTCACGCACCTGTCGGCCCTGTCCCAAACAGCGCCGCATTGATGAACAGTATCATTCCCATGCTGTATATGGAAGCATCGTGAGGCGAGATACTTGTATTTTCACCCTGGGCTTGATAAATATACCAAAAAATGAGCGGATACTGCGGAAATGATGGTGAAATAGATGGGAGATGTCAGAGTGGAGTATCTGGCACATACCAGCGGAGCGCGGGTCCAGACGCTGCTGGAGCATCTGGAGGGCACGGCGGAGCTGGCGGAGCGATTCGGCGCTGCCTTTGGTTCCGGCGACTTTGCCAGAATGACCGCTCTGGCCCACGACCTGGGCAAGTATTCCAGCGCCTTTCAGCGCAGACTGCGGGGCGACCCTGGCCGTGTGGACCACTCCACCTTCGGCGCCCAGGCGGTCCGGACGGTAGGCGGACTGATTCCGGCCTACTGTGTGGCGGGGCACCACGGCGGCCTGACGGACAGCGGGGGAACTGCCGATACCGGGGATGAGCCAACACTGTACGGGCGCCTGCGGCGCAAAGGACTCCCCGACTGCGGAGCCTATCAAAATGAAATAACGCTGTCGCCCGCGAAACCCTGGAGGTGTTGACAACAATGCTTAACTGTGGTGTCGCCCCCCACGCGGGGGTTGTGTTGCACACTAAAATGTGGTACGCTGGACAAGAAATAATACCAGCAGTGAGGAGGAGTCCCAACGATGAGTTTTACCCTTCCTGTCTATCAGCCCCCTGATTTTGCCGCACTTGGTCTGGGGGACGCCCCCGATGTAAAGTTGGTCCCTGCGGAGCGGGACGGCGTGGTACCGGAGCAGTATCACGCCACCACCATGTTCCCCGAGTATTTCCGCCTGAACGGGCGGTGGGTGTTGGCCGAGGAGAGCCGCATGGACTGCGTGGCGGTATGCAGGGATGGGGCCGTCTCCATTGTGGAGTTCCGCAATGTGAAGAAGGGAGATCCGGTTGCCGTGGGCCGCACGGAGGATGGCGGTGAGGGGATCTATGTCCACACCGGCGGCTTTGGAGAGGAGGGCGGCGGTGGGGAGACCTTCTCCTTCCGGCAGGGACGCTCCAGGGAGACCGCTTACTCCATGGACTATGACTCCATTTACGAGCTTTTAAAGCATGAGCGCGACCATGGGAACATCATCTGGGTCATGGGCCCGGCCTGCGCTTTTGATGCGGATGCCCGTTCGGCGTTCGCCGCTCTGGTGCGGGAGGGCTTTGTGGATGGCATCCTGGCGGGTAACGCCCTGGCCACCCACGACCTGGAGGCGGGCTACCGGGGTACCGCCCTGGGGCAGGACGTATATACCCAGAGGTCCGTCCCCAATGGGCATTATAATCATATCGACACCATCAACGAGGTCCGCAGGCTGGGGTCCATTCAGGCTTTTGTGGATTCGGGCGAGGTAAGGGACGGCATCCTCTACGAGTGTGTAAAAAAGTCCGTTCCCTTTGTTTTGGTGGGGTCCGTCCGGGATGACGGCCCGCTGCCCGAAGTATATGGAAATGTGTACGAGGGGCAGAACGCCATGCGGGACCTGGTGCGGAAAGCCACCACGATCATCTGTATGGCGTCGACTCTGCATACGGTGGCCACGGGAAATATGACCCCTTGTTATCGGGTGGTGAACGGTTCGGTGCGGCCCCTCTATTTTTACTCAGTGGATATCTCGGAGTTCGCCGTCAATAAGCTGCGGGACCGGGGCAGCCTGTCGGTCAAGACCATTGTCACAAACGTCCAGGATTTTATCGTCAACGTGCGGAAAGGTGTCTGCGGAGACGCATAAAAAATAGGTGGAAAGGGCGTTTCGAATGAATTCTTCGCCCGGTAAAACGAGCGGGGGCCGCTCGGCCGTAACGGCCCGGGCGGCTCCCACCTCTTTTGCCTTTTCATTTGTTCCAGCGCCCTTTTTCAGGTTCGCGGCAGGCCGCTCGGATCAGCACCGCCAAAAGCCCCGGACGCACGCGGCGTCCGGGGCTCAGTCTTTGCCTCGCATGGCCTCGCCAGCGGCCCCGGAAGCGGCCTGATCCCGCTCCATGGTCTCGTCTATCGCCCGGTTGATAAAGCCGTTCACAGACTCTCTGCGGGCCTCTGCATGGGCCTTGATAATTTCTTTCTTTCCTTTTGGCGTTGTGAGGTTTATGCGATCAACGTTCTCTTTCTGCCAATGATTTTTATATTCGGTCTTTCCTGCCATGCTTTCCTCCTTCCTGAGGCGATATTGAAATATGGATACTTTCCCCCTTATGCCCCTAGTATAACGCAAAATGCAATCGTGTGCACGATAATGTATTATAATATCAGAAAAAGGGAGCGCGTCAAAAGCGCGCGCCGGGGGATCATCTGCGCATGGCCGCCGGAGACGTGAGGGAGCGGAGATGTGAACGAGAAAGAGCTTGCCAGGCTGGCAGTGGAGGCTGAATCCCTCCACTGCAATTTGAAGGACTTTTGCAGACTGCTCAGCATCACCATGGACGATTTCGAGGACAACGGGGGGCTCCTCGCCCGGCGTAAGCTGACCGCCGGCGTCCTGCACGTGATCTTCGACTATCTGGACGTCCTCGCCGGGAGGGAAGCGAAGCTGGCCGCGGCCATGAGGGGCGGCCGGAGAGGACCGGAAAAAGCCTGAAGGACCGGTCAAAACCCGGTGTCTGCGCGCTTCAAGGCGCAGCGCAGGCAAAAAGGCGGGAGCCCCCTGGCCGTTGCGGCCGGACGGCTCCCGCCCGTTCTTTTCCGTATGGGTTCCCCGGAGGCGCTTTGCTTGGCTTGCCTGCATTGCTGGTTTCACTTGAGAGGGGGGAAGATATGATGGAATTTAACACGATGTTCGGCCTCACGGCAACCAGGAGTTGCTTGCATCGCCCGCGTTCCGGTGGTAAGCTCTCTATAAAAGGAGGGAAAACCTATGGAGACGAAGAACGCGATATTGGAGCTGCGCAGACATGCGGGGCTGTCCCAGGATGCATTTGCCGAAAGGCTGCTGGTCACAAGACAGGCCGTGTCCAAGTGGGAAAGTGGAGACACCGTCCCCAGTACGGACACGTTACGGCGGATCGCGGAGCTCTTTCATGTGTCTGTAGACTACCTTCTGGGGCGTCCGGCAGCACTTTGCCAGAGCTGTGGCATGTCCTTGGTGATGGACAGCGATAAAGGGACCCGGAAGGATGGGAGCAGATCGGAAGAGTACTGCGCCTTCTGCTTCCAGCACGGGGCGTTCACCCAGGACCTCACCATGGAAGAACTGATCGAACACAATCTGCAGGATCTGAGCGAGTGGAACCAGGCGGCTGGACTACAGCTCACGGAGCAGGAGGCAAGGGCGCAGCTTATGGAGTTTCTGCCGACGCTGAAGCGGTGGAAGGCGTAGCCGGCGCAGCCGTGCCCGGCCGGCGGGAAACCGCCGGCCGGTCCGCGCCGCCACGGAGCTCCTTTTCAAAACAGATCAGGTTCTCCCGGGCAAAGCCTTCGAAAAAGAACTCCGCCGATCCGGCCAGCCGGTAGCCCAATTTGGGATAAAAGGCAGCGGCAGGGGCATTGCCCTCATAGGTGTCAAGGCGGATGACCCGACAGCCCTGACCGGTGGCCAGGCCCTCGGCAAAGGCCACGAACTGGCGGCCCCGGCCGCCGCCCGCGCACTCGGGACGGATGCAAAGGGTGTGGATGACCAGGACCTGTTTGGGCTTTGCCTGGATTGTCCAGGAAATGGAGCCGTACTCGGGCGGCTGGACATGGTTGAGGTTGGCGCAGCCCAGAATGTGGCCGTTGACCTCGTCCACATAGAGGGTGCCGTCCGCCAGAGCTCTCTCGGCGGTGGCACGGCAGGGGTAGACGCCGCGCTGCCAGTTGGTCCAATGGCAGCCGGTCTGCTCTTCCCGGTCCAGTACGGCTTCATAGACGGCGGCGACCCCGTCCAGGTCGGCGGCGGTGGCTTTGCGAATCATCATCGGTTTCCTCATTTCTTCCTGTGTGACGAAAAAGACGCCGATCCCCGCTGGAACTTCCGCCTCAACCGGCGCCAGAAGGTATCGGGCTCGTAGCCCTTGGCGGTCCGGAAGGCGCGCTCAGCCTCTTTCGCCCGCTTGAGGGCCTTTTTTATCCCGGCCAGTCCCTGCATAGTGGGGAAGGTTCATGTTCATTCTGGCCTGCTGCATTGCGGCGGGGTCCAGGATACGAACTTCTTTCTCCATAAAAGCCAATACTCTCATAAAAGGGATCGATTCGGGAAAGGCGTTTGTGACAGGGAGGTGATTGTTTTTTCCCTGTTCTTCCAGTATAATGGAGCCAAACTGGAAAAGCAAGGAGTTTTGGCATGGCAAAGACGCTGGTGCTGGCGGAAAAGCCGTCGGTAGGAAAGGAGCTCGCCCGCGTACTGGGATGCAGGCGTGGGGGAGAGGGCTGTCTGGAGGGGGAACGGTATATCGTGACATGGGCCCTGGGCCACTTGGTGGAGCTGGCTCCTCCGGAGGCCTACGACAAGGCCTGGGAGAAATGGGACCTGCTGACCCTGCCTATGCTGCCGGGGCACATGAAGACCGCGGTCATCAAGGAGACCGGGCGGCAGTTCCGCGCGGTCCAGGCCCTGATGCGCCGGGGGGACGTGCAGGAACTGGTCATCGCCACCGATGCTGGCCGGGAAGGGGAACTGGTGGCCCGGTGGATCATGGAGAAAGCGGGATGGAACAAGCCCGCCAAGCGGCTGTGGATATCCTCCCAGACCGACAAGGCCATCCGGGACGGCTTTTCCCATCTGCGCCCTGCGGGAGAATATGACGATCTTTTCCACTCGGCCCGCGCCCGCAGCGAGGCCGACTGGCTGGTGGGGCTCAACGTCACTCGGGCGCTCACCTGTAAGCACGGGGCCCAGCTCTCCGCCGGGCGCGTCCAGACCCCTACCCTGGCCCTGATCGTGGACCGGGAGGAGGAGATCAGGCGCTTTGTTCCGCAGGAGTATTTCACCGTGCAGGCGAAGTGCCGGGGGTTCACGGCCACCTGGCGGGACCGGAACGGACAGACCAGGACCTTCGACCGGGAACGGGCGGAGCACCTCTGCGCCGCCCTCCAGGGAAAGCATGGCGTGCTCAGCGAGGTGAAGCGGACCCTCCGGCAGGCGCCGCCCCCGGCGGCCTATGACCTTACGGAGCTGCAGCGGGACGCCAACCGGAAATACGCCTACTCCGCCAAGGAGACCCTCTCGCTGATGCAGTCCCTGTATGAGCGGCACAAGCTGCTCACCTATCCCCGCACCGACTCCCGGTATATCTCCGACGATGTGGTGAGCACACTTCCCGAGCGGCTCAAGAGCGTCATGGTGGACGAATATCGGGACCTGGCCCGGGCCATCCTCATGAAGCGGCCGCTTCAGACCAGGTTCCTGGTCGACAACGCCAGGGTCACTGATCACCACGCCATCCTCCCCACCGAGGAGCAGCCGGAGCTCTTCCGTCTGTCCGGTCCGGAGCGGAACATCTATGATCTGGTGGTCCGGCGATTTTTGGCGGTGCTCCTGCCGCCCTGCGAATATGAGGAGACCAGGCTCACCCTTACGGTGGGCGGCGAGACCTTTACGGCCAGAGGAAAAATCATGAAGGAGCCGGGGTGGCGCGCGGCCTACGTCCTCTTCCTCCTGGAAGAGGACGAGGAGGAAGAGGGGGAGGAGCGGGAGCAATCCCTGCCTCCCCTGCGGCAGGGAGACTCTGTGGAGGTGCTCTCCGCAAGGGTGAGCACGGGCAAGACCGCACCTCCCAAGCGTTACACGGAGGCCACGCTGCTCACGGCCATGGAGCGTCCGCCCACCCAGGGTATGGATCGGGCCCAGGGAAAGATCCTGGAGGAGACCGGCGGCCTGGGGACGCCCGCCACCCGGGCGGACATCATCGAGAAGCTTTTTTCTGCGTTCTATATCGAGCGCCGGGGCAGGGAGCTGGTCCCCACCTCCAAGGGGCGTCAGGTGGTGGAGCTGGCGCCGGCGGACCTCCGCTCCGCCCAGCTCACCGCCCGGTGGGAGAAGCGGCTGGGGGACATCGCGCGGGGCCTGGAGCGGGAGAGCGCCTTTGTAAGCGAAATGCGTGGGTATGCATCCCGGCTGGTGGGAGAGGTGAAGACAAGCGACGCCGTCTACCGCCACGACAACGTAACCCGGGAGAAGTGCCCGGACTGCGGCAAGTTCCTTCTGGCCGTCCAGGGCAAGCGGGGAAAGATGCTGGTGTGTCCGGACCGGGAGTGCGGCTACCGGCGGAGTGTCACCCGGACCACCAATGCCCGCTGCCCCAACTGCCACAAAAAGATGGAGCTTCGGAGCGAAGGGGAAAAGCAGCTCTTCGCCTGTGTGTGCGGTTATCGGGAACGGCTCTCCGACTTTAAGAAGCGGCATGCGCACAGCGCCGCGGGAAAGCGGGACGTACAGCGATTCCTACAGAATCAGCGGGAGGAGAAGGGGACCTCCGCCATGGCGGAGCAGCTCAAAAAGTGGCTGGAGCAGCAGGAAAAATGAAAAAATGGGAGACCGGCGCGCCGGTCTCCCATTTTATCTTTGGCCGTGGCGGAGGAATGCCTGCACCAGCGCACGGCGGGCTTCGTCCTTCGTTGAAAACACCGGACATCTGCCGGTCAGATAGTCGATCGCCATCTGGTAGTCCTCCAGGCCGAAGGGCTCGTCGGGCAGCGCCAGAATGGTCTCGACCTGTTCCGGTGTTATGGTGATGTAGTGCAGGTCGGACAGATAGGCACAGCCCAACTGTTCCGTCAAGTAGTCCAGAAAATCCATTCCGCGCTCAGGCCTCCCCAGAGAGATATCTCACCACCAGCGGGCAGATAGGCTTAGTATAGCATGGGAGGAAAAGAAAAACAACACTGATCGCTCTACTTTTATGACAAGCTGTCTGTATCTTGAGCCGGGTCATCGATAGAATAAAAATGGGTGATGAACATGTCGGTAGACTACGCTGCGATTGGACAGCGGATCAAAGGGCGGCGGCGGGAACAGAAGCGGACCCAGGAGTGGCTGGCCGAACAGCTCCAGGTTTCCGTGGGCTACATCAGCCAGATCGAGCGCGGGGTCACAAAGGTGAATCTGGACACCCTGTCGGAGATCGGCGCCAGTCTGGGTTGTGATCTGGGAGAGCTGGTCACCGGCGTTGCCGCCAGCTCGCCGCTTTACCTGGACCGGGAGGTGGCCCAGACGCTGCAAAAAATGAATGCCCGCCAAAAAAGCATGCTCATGGAGATGGCGGACCTGATTTTGAATTATTGAAGAGGGTCATGGCACATGAGAAAACGCCCCCGCGCGCCTGTATCGGTGCGCGGGGGCGTTTTTATCGCGGCCTCAGCCGCGCTTTGCCAGCAGCTTGTGCTTGATGTCCCACAGCTTTTGGGAGAGGTCCACATAGTAATTGTGGGGGTTTTCAAACCGCTTGACCTCGTCCCAGAGGGTGTCGATCTGCCCGGCGCACCAAGTGCGCATTTCCTCGATGCTGGGCTGACGATAGACCAGCTCGCCGCTCTGGAAGATGGGCACCAGCAGTTCTCGTACGGTGAAATCCGTAATGGTCTTGCGCTTCCAGGTGGCTTCCGGATCAAAGAGCTCCAGCGGCTGCGCGGGGTCCACCACCTCGTCGTGGACACAGATGAGGTCGGCGATGGCTTTGCCAGTATCGTTTTCAAAGAGACGGTAGACCTTTTTAAAGTGGGGATTTGTGATCTTGGCCGGGTTTTCGCTGATCTTGATCCGGGGGAGGATGGTACCGTCCTTCGACTCGATGGCGGAGAGCTTATAGACCCCGCCGAAGACCGGCTCGGACTTGGAGGTAATGAGCCGCTCGCCCACGCCGAAGGAATCGATTTGGGCGCCCTGGAGCAGAAGGTCCCGAATGATATACTCGTCCAGGGAATTGGAAGCCACGATCTTGCAACTTTGAAGTCCGGCGGCGTCCAGCATCCGGCGGGCCTTCTTGGACAGGTAGGTGAGATCGCCGGAGTCCAGACGGATGGCGAAATCGTGGATGCCCTGGGGCAGCAGCACCTCCTGAAAGGCACGGATGGCGTTGGGAACGCCGGACTTGAGGACGTTATAGGTGTCCACCAGCAGAGTGGCGGAGTGGGGATAGAGCTCACAGTAGGTCTTGAA
This sequence comes from Intestinimonas sp. RTP31139st1_F5_RTP31139_211217, assembly GCF_040226735.1. Lineage (NCBI taxonomy): Bacteria > Bacillati > Bacillota > Clostridia > Eubacteriales > Intestinimonas > Intestinimonas sp. RTP31139st1_F5_RTP31139_211217. The sequence goes on from NZ_JBCOAQ010000030.1 coordinate 35,237, forward strand.
GGCGGTGTACTCGTCGGGGAACATCTGGACCCAGGAGTGAGCCATCGTGCCGCCGGCAGGGGTGCCGTATACCCGGTCAGCCAGCGTGCAGGCGGTGCCGGCACACCCGGCGATATAGGAGGCGCGGGCCCCCAGCACCGCGGCGTCGGCCCCCTGGGCCCGGCGGGAGCCAAACTCGGAGACGGGGCGGCCCTGGGCCGCCCGCACGATGCGGTTGGACTTGGTGGCGATGAGAGACTGATGGTTGAGGATCAACAGTACATAGGTCTCGATAAACTGGGCTTGAATGGCCGGAGCCCGGACGGTGAGGATGGGCTCTCCGGGGAAAATGGGCGTGCCCTCGGGGACCGCCCAGATGTCACCGGTGAACTGAAAATGCAGCAGATACTGCAAAAACGCTTCGGAAAAGACGCCCTTTCCGCGCAGAAAATCCACATCCTCGGGAGAAAAGCGCAGATCCTGAATATAGTCGATGATCTGCTCCAGGCCTGCGGCGATAGCAAAGCCGCCGCCGTCCGGTACGTCCCGGAAGAAGACGTCGAAGTAGCAGATCTGCTGGTCCATTCCGGTTTGGAAGTAGCCGTTGCCCATGGTGAGCTCGTAAAAGTCGCAGAGAAGGGTATAGTTGTCGGTGTGTCCCATGATAGATGATTCACCTTTCCTGGCCCGTGGCGGCAGTTCCGGCATGTCCAGGGCCTTTTCGTAAAGCGCGGAGGCGGCAGAACGCCCAGCGGGAAGCGCCGGACGCCCTGGGTCCCGTGCATGTGGCTTGTCCACCCAACTATTATATGCGCTGCATGTAAAAAATGCAAGAAGGAGCTGTCAAGACAGGTCGCCCGCGCACCGGGTGGATGAGAAAAGGGACAGAGCCGGTCACAAATCCTGCCTGCTCTGCGCTATAAAGAGTGAAGACCGGTTTTCACAACAGAGCACGGAGCAATTGATCCGGAGAACAGGGAAGAAGGGGGGCGGGCCCATGGAGGAGGCAAACCTGGAGCAGAGATTTCCCTGCGGGGGAGAGAAGGGCCTCAAGGAAGGACGGGAGCGAAGTGGACACGCTGTTCAGCGGCCTCAGCGACAGGGGGGAGGGCGTATTTACGATTTCCTTTGTGGCCCGAAACGCAGATGGCGGGAGAGTCTTTTTCGATACGGATCAGATCACCTCCGTCACCGTTGGAGACCTCACCATCCCGTTTGCTCCGTAAAAAGGGTGTTTCAGCCTGCGGAACATCTTGACACTCCGCCTGAAGTGTAGTTAAATGGAAAACGAAGGGATATCCATGCGGAAAGGCGGCGCGCGGGATGGCGGAAACGATTCAATCGGTGGACCGGGCCCTGGAGGTCCTGATCTATCTGGAAGCGGCGGACCAGGAGACCAGCATCACCAAGATGGCCTCGGATATGGGCGTGTACAAGAGCACGATCTATCGGACGCTGGCCACGCTGGAGGCGAGAGGCTTCGTGCGGAAAAATCCGGATACCGACAGGTATTGGCTGGGGAACCGGCTATTCAGCCTGGGCAAAAGCGTGGAGAACCACCTGGGCATCCAGGAGGTGGTCCGTCCCTCTGCCCGAAAACTGTATGAGGCCTACCACGAGACGGTGAATGTGGCCATCCTGGAGCGGGACCACGACGAGGTGTACCGCAGTGTGATCGTACTCAAAGAGGAGGGGGGGCACCAGATGCTGACGGTGAACCTGCCGGTGGGCGCCAGCGTGGAGTGCCATTCCACATCGGGAGGCAAGTGTCTGCTGGCCTTTGGACGGAACATTGATCTGTCCGTCTATGAAAAGCGTCCGCTGCACGCCTACACGGACCGGACCATCACCTCCGCAACAGAACTGCGTGCGGAGCTGGAACAGGTGCGCCGACAAGGCTATGCCATGGACCGGGATGAGATGGAGCACGGCCTTACCTGCATCGGCGTCCCCATTCTGCGGGAGGACGGCACGGCGCTGGCGGCCATCAGTCTGTCCGGACCTACCAGCCGGATGCTCTCCGGAGACCTGGATGAGCGGGTGGAGGCGGTCAAGCGCATCGCCCGGGAGATCGCCGCCCGCTTTTAGGACACGCTGGGCGACATCCCCGGGAGAAAATGCATGCGGCGCTTCAGGCTGTCGAAACGGTCCATTTGGACTGTTTCGACAGCC
>NZ_JBCOAQ010000031.1:0-35674 GCF_040226735.1 Intestinimonas sp. RTP31139st1_F5_RTP31139_211217
GGTCCGCACGGGTCACGGGGATGTTTGCCCCACCCGGCTTCACGCCGGGCGGGGGCCCCTTTTTTCTTCCTCGGGGCAAATCAATTGCCCCTGCGGCAAGGCTTTGGCCTTCGGCCAAACCGCTTGTGGCGGCTTGCGCCGCATCCCTGCTCCGCAGGGTCGCGAAAACATCCTGCCCGCCGGCCCCCTACGCCAGCGTCAGCGTGAAGGTGAACTCTGTCACCCCGTCCGCACTGGTCACGGTGATGTTTTCGTGGTGGTTGTTGAGGACAGTCTTGACAATATAGAGCCCCAGGCCCACGCCCTCCCGGTCCACGCTTCTTGAGTGGTCCGTCTTGTGGAAGCGGTCAAAGACCAGGGGGAGCTCGTCGGGCGGGATGGTGTCCCCGTGGTTGCGGACCGAGACATAGGCCTTGCCCGCCCGGGTGGTCACTGTGATGCCGAGAGTGCTCTCCTCATAGGAGAACTTGATGGCGTTGTCCAGCAGATTATAGCACACCTGGGTGATGGCGTCCGGATCGCCCCAGACCTGGACCGGATCATCCGGAAGCTGGGTGTCCACATCCAGATGCTTGCCGTTGATCTTGGTCTCCAGGCTCACCAACACCCGGAGCATGACCTCGGAGACGTCGAACTGTTCCTGGGGGGTGACATACTCGGTGGACTGGAGCCGGGAGAGGTCCAGCATCTTCCGCACCAGCCGGGACAGGCGCTTGGTCTCTGAGGAGATGACCTTCAGATACTCCCGCTCCCGGTCGGGGGGAATGGTGCCGTCCAGGATGCCCTCGGCAAAGCCGGAGATTGTGGTCATGGGAGTCTTGAGCTCATGGGAAATGTTGGCCACGAATTCACTTCTCCGGGCCTCGGATTGGGCGATGTTGTCCGCCATGGCGTTGAAGGCCTCGGCCAGCTCCCCCACCTCGTCGCAGCGGCCGCCGCAGCTCACCCGGGTCTCATACTCCCCGTGCCCGAACTTCCGCACGGCCTCCGCCATATCCTTGAGGGGCCGGGTCATCCGGAGGGAGGTGACGGAACTGGTGATAAAGGCCACCAGCATGACTACAACGGCGGTAAAGAGGAAGATGTTGGCAAAGGCCCGCCACATCTCGGTGATGCTGCCGGCCTCGGCGGAGACAAAGACCAGAGCCACCACCTGCTGGCCGCCCTGGATGGGCAGCAGCACAGGGGCCCCCGCCACATACCGTTTTTCGGGAAAGATCCCCTCCAGGTCGCTCATGGCCCCAAAGGTGCCGGTGGTGTAGATGGTCTGCACCACGCCGCTAGGGATGTATTGTCCCACCATGCCGCTCTGCTCCCCGGTGCTGTCCCCGGCATAGATGATCTGCCCGTCCTGCATGGTGAAGAGAACGGAGGCGTCCGTCACCTCCGCCACGGCCTCTACCGTGGGCCGGAAGAGGGCGGCCTTCATGGAAAAGCCGCCCAGCTCCTCGCTGCTGGTGATGGCCTCTCCGGCCACCCCGGCGATGTAGTCGGCGTTGTGTCGCAGGGAATTCTGGCGTTCGCTGACGGTGTAGCGGTAAGAGAGGGTGATAAAGGCCGCGCCCAGCAGCGCAAAAGACACCAGGATCACGCCCGCCATGATGGCGAACTGCCGCTTATAGAGACTTTTCAGAGGGAAGTCCCCCTTTCCCGCCCCGGCTGTTACTGGGGCTCGATGACCTCAAATTTATACCCCACGCCCCACACGGTCTTGAGGCTCCACTGCTCCGAGACGCCCTCCAGCTTTTCCCGCAGGCGCTTGATGTGCACATCCACGGTGCGGGAATCGCCGAAGTAGTCGAAGCCCCACACCTCGTCCAGGAGCTGGTTCCGGGTAAAGACCCGGTTGGGGGAAGAGGCCAGGTGGTAGAGCAGCTCCAGCTCCTTGGGGGGCGTATCCACCCGCCGCCCGTCTACCAGCAGCTCGTAGGAGTCCAGATTGATCACCAGCTTGTCAAAGCTGAGCTTTTTCTCCTCGCTTCCCTCCTCTGCGCCGTAGCGCCGGAGGACGGCGTGGATGCGGGCCAGGACCTCCTTCATCTCGAAGGGTTTGACAATGTAGTCGTCGGCCCCGCCCTCCAGGCCCTGGACCTTGTCCGTGGTCTCACCCTTGGCGGTGAGCATGATGACGGGAGTCTTGTCGGACTCCCGGATCTTCTTGAGTACGGACCAGCCGTCCATGACGGGCAGCATGATGTCCAGCAGAACCAGGTCGGGGCGGAAGGCGCGGAAGAGCTCCACACCCTTGCCGCCGTCGGGGGCCACCTGGGTCTCAAAGCCCTCTTTCTCCAGATAGAGGTGTAGCAGTTCCGCGATATTGCCGTCGTCCTCGACGATCAGGACCTTGCGCGGCATAGGATCACCAGCCTTTTCTCATTCTCATCGGCGGGCGGGGACACGCCTCGCCCCATTCTCCACCATTATACCCGATTTTCACCCCCGTGGGTGAATTTTTTGTAAATGCTCTCCGTCCCGGCGGCCCGGGGCCCACCCGCTCAGGGCTCCGGCATCTCGGCGTAGGCCCGGTCGATGGACACCACGGTAAAGTAAGGTCCGCCCTCCAGCTCCCCGGCCTTTTGGGCGATGGCCGCCTTCACCTCCTCGTCGGTGAGGGCGCACTGATAGGGCACCACCGTGTCGAAGATCAGGTTCTGATGGTCTGGACCGGCGGTCATCCGGAAATCGTGTATGGTCATGGCCGGATCGATCTCCCGCACCAGTCCCGCCACCTGGCCCCGCATGGCGTTGACCGCGGGATCGTGGGTGGCGATGGGGTCCATATGTATGACCGCCTCGGTGTGGAATTTTTCCTTGAGCTCCCGCTCCACATTGTCGATGATGTCGTGTACCTCCAGCACATCCGCGTCCATGGGCACCTCGGCGTGTAGGGACATCATGGACCGCCCCGGTCCGTAGTCGTGGATCACCAGGTCATGGATACCGGTGATCTCCGGGTGGCTGAGCACGGTCTCCTGGACGCCCTGGACCAGAGAGGGGTCGGGGCTCTGTCCCAGCAGGGGGTCCAGGGTGTCCTTGGCCGCGCCCCAGCCCGCCCTGAGGATAAACGCAGCCACCAGAATCCCCACCCAGCCGTCGATCCGCAGCCCGGAGAAGCGGCCCACCAGGGTGCCCAGCAGCACGGCGGAGGTGGCAACCACGTCGGAGAGGGAATCTGTGGCCGTGGCCGCCATAGCGGCGGAGCCGATGCGGCGGCTCAGGTCCTTGTTGAAGGCCGCCATCCACAGCTTCACCAGGATGGAGGCCAGAAGGATGCCCACCGACAGCCAGGAAAAGGAGACCGCCTCGGGGGCCAGGATCTTCTCCAGGGACGACTTGACCAGCTCCAGCCCCACCAGCAGAATGGCCACCGCCACCACAAGCCCGGAGAGGTACTCGATGCGCCCGTGGCCAAAGGGGTGATCGTCGTCGGCCTTTTTCGCCGCCATATGGAAGCCGGCCAGGGTCACCACCGAGGAGCCCGCGTCGGAGAGGTTGTTGAAGGCGTCTGCCGTGACGGCGATGCTCCCGGTGAGGACGCCGGCCAGGAATTTCCCCGCCGAGAGGCACAGATTGAGGAGGATGCCCACGATTCCGGAGAGGAGCCCATACCGCTGCCGGACGGCGGGGTCCTCCCCATTTCCCGCGTCCCGGATAAAGGTCTTGACCAGCCAGTTCGTCATATCCTCACAGCTCCTTGTACATGGCGGCGGCCTCGCCCTTCCCCACGTGTTCGCCCACCGAGAGGACCTCCACCCGGGTCACCCGCTCGCCGAAACGGAACTCCAGCACGTCCCCCACCTTCACATCGTAAGAGGCCTTCACCGTCCGCCCGTTGGCAGACACCCTCTGCCCGTCGCAGGCCTCGTTGGCCACGGTCCGCCGCTTGATGAGGCGGGATACCTTGAGCCATTTGTCCAAACGCATGCTTATCACCTCGGAATCAGTTTTCCCGCCGGGCATACCGCCCCCTCGGGATGCAAAAGCGGCCCCGGGTCTCCCCGGAGCCGCCGTATTCACAAGTGTACCCTCGCCGGAAGAAGCTCCGCTTCGCGGGGGCCCCTTGGGGCGTGCCCTCCGTGCTTTGGGCTGTCGCGCTGCGCGCCCTCCACAACGGCACACTGTTCCCCGCTCCGCGAAAAACACCTTGGCCTCCGGCCCAACTGCTTTTTCGTCTCCGCGGCTCACTGTGTGCCTGCTCCCGGGCGCTGCGCGCTTCGGGCTGTCACGCTGCGCGCCCTCCGCGACGGCGGCTAAGCCCCTCCGACTCCGCAAGCCGTCCTTCGCCGCCTTCGGCGTCTCCGGTCCGTTTGCTCCGCTTCGGGTCTTACCCGCCTGCTCCCGGGCGCTGCGCGCTTCTTATTTCGCGACGGCGTCCTTCAGGGCCTTACCAGGCTTAAAGACAGGCACCTTGGAGGCCGGGATCTTGATGCTCTCCTTGGTCTTGGGATTACGGCCGATGCGCTCGGCGCGCTTCTTCACCTCAAAAGCGCCGAACCCTACCAGCTGCACCTTGTCATCGTTGGCCAGACATTCCACAATTGCCTCGATAGCGGCATTGACCGCGCTCTCCGTGTCCTTCTTGGATAGGCCGGCCTTCTCAGCCGCGGCATTGATCAGTTCAGCTTTATTCATTTTGCGGTACTCCTCCTAAAGATAGTCTCGGGCGTAAAGATCGTTCACGTCCTTTGTATTACTTAAAGCCGCGCCGAAGGATGGCAGCCATCCCCCCGCGTCCGGCCTTTAAGCCTCCTGCTTTTTGGCCTCGTCCCAGAGCCGGTCCATCTCAGCCAGGGTCATCTCCTCCAGAGTCTTCCCCTGGGCGGCGGCCGATGCCTCCACTTGGCGGAACCGCCGCGCGAACTTGTCGCAGGCGATGCTCAGGGCGTCCTCCGGGTCCACCTTTACGAATCGGGCCACATTGACGGCGGCGAACAACAGATCGCCCAGCTCTTCCGCCACGTTGGTGTCCTCCCGGACAGCCTCCTCCAGCTCTCCCGCCTCCTCGCGCAGCTTTTCCAGCGCGCCCGAGACGTCCGGCCAGTCGAAGCCCACCTTGGCGGCCTTCTTCTGGATCTTTTCCGCCCGCCACAGGCCGGGCAGGCTCCGGGCCACGGAATCCACGCCGTCCGCGGCCGTGGTCTGGTGCTTTTCCCTCTTTTTGAGTTCCTCCCAGTTCTGGAGCACCTCTCCGCTGCCGGAGACGGTCACATCCCCGAACACATGGGGATGGCGGTAGATGAGCTTCTTACAGATGCCGTCGGCCACATCGTCCAGATCGAAGCCCCCCTGCTCCTCCTCCATGCGCGCATGAAAGACGACTTGCAGCAGAACGTCCCCCAGCTCCTCCTGCAGGTGCTCGGGGTTTCCCTCGTCGATGGCCTCGGCGGCCTCATAGGCCTCCTCCAGCAGATTGCGCCGGATGGAGTGATGGTCCTGCTCCCGGTCCCAGGGACATCCGCCGGGCGCCCGCAGGATGCGGACGATCTCCCGCAGGTCCTCCACCCCGTAAGAGGACTTCTTTTCAAAATCTATCATATTTTCAACCCTTCTGCAAGCTATTTTTTGATAAAACTGCCTTAAAGACGCAAAATCTTAGCAATTTTATCCCCCTTGGGCATCAGCGAAAGGTCTTCCCTGGAAATTGTTCTCAGCGCGACCACCAAAACGGCGTAGACCAGCACGCCCACACAGATGGCGCCCAGGGTGGAGAGGGTATTGCCCAGGAAGCGGTCGAGCAGTCCGTAGACGGCCCAGACCGCCAGTCCCATGACGGCCGCCGCCGCCGCCGGCTTGACAAAGACCCGGCCATAGCTGGGCACGGCGGGGATGACCCGCTTGATGAGGGCCAGCTCCAGCACGGCCACGATGATGTAGCACACCAGGGTACCCACCGCGGCGCCCACGGCGCCCACACTGCGCACCATGAAGTTATTGACGATGAGCTTGGCGGCGCAGCCCGCCACCATGATGACGATGGGCAGATTCACAAAGCCGCTGGCCTGGAGCACGGAGTTGCACACCAGCATAATGCACACGAAGATGGACGCCAGCCCGAGGAGCATCATGGAGGGGTCGGCGATGGCGTGATCGGTGGTAGGATAGAGCAGCTGCATGATGGGCCCGGCCAGGGCCAGCAGCCCGATCCCGGCCGGCAGCGCCAGCAGCATGCCCACCCGCATGGAGGATTCGGCGATGCGGCCCGCCCCCACAAGATCCCGCCGGGCCCGGCAGGCGGCGATGGCGGGGACCACGCTGGCGGTGATGGCCACCATGAAGGAGGAGGGCAGGTTATAGATGGTGATGGCCTTCTGATAGGCGCCGTAGGCCGCCACCACCGGGTCCACCACACTCTGGGCCTCATACCACTCGGCAGGCTGGGCCCCCATGATGTCCCGCAGGATGTTCTGCACCTGTGCGGTGTCCAGCCAGGAGGTGATGGGGGTAACGGAGGCGCAGAGGGTGATGGGCACGGCGATGACCATCAGCTTTTTCAGGATGACGCCGTGGTCCTCCGGCGCGTCGTCCAGCCGTCCCGTCTCGCTTCTGCGGCGGCGGACGTGGTCGGCGATGAGATAGATGAGGCAGATGCCCGCCCCGCATGTCACGCCGAAGATGGCCCCCGCGGCGGAGAAGGCGGAGGACATGCCCTGCTGCACCAAAAACCAGGCCAGGGCCAAGCCGATGATAAGCTTGCCCAGGGCCTCGATGATCTGGGACACGGCGGTGGGCACCATGTTGGAGTGCCCCTGGGCATACCCCCGGAAGGTGGAGAGGACACACACGAAGAAACAGGCGGGCGCGATGGCCTGGACGGCGTAAACCGCCATGCCGTCTCCCTGCAGATCGGCCAGGGGCTGGGCAAAGAGGAACATGACGGCAAAGCTCACCGCCCCCAGGAGGAAGAAGGTGACCAGCGCCACGTTGAACACCCGATGCACCTGGTTCCTCCGGCCCAGGGCGTTGGCCTCGGAGATGGTTTTGGAGAGGGCCACAGGCAGGCCCGCCGTGGACACCATCAGCAGCAGATTGTAGATCACATAGGCGTTGTTGAAGTGGCCGAAGCCCTCGTCCCCCAGGATATTGCCCAGAGGGATCTTGTAGACGGCTCCGATGAGCTTGACGATGGCGATGCCCGCCGCCAGAATGGCGGCGCCGCCGAAGAAGGTGCTTTTCTTTTCTCGATTACCCAATGGGCGCACAGCCTTTCGCATGGATTGTGGGGCGCGGCGCAGACTCAGCCGAACAGCAGCGGCAGGGCGTACCCCTCCACCTCTTTTTTCACCCGCTCGATGTCGATGGTGAGAAACTCCCCATTTTTGTATATGACCTTGCCCCGGGCCATATTCATCACCACGTTGGAGCCGTGGGCGGCGTAGGCCAGATTGTTGGCCGCGTCGTGACAGGGGATGAGGTTGACGGCCTCGGCGTCCAGAAGGATGAGGTCGGCGTCATACCCCTTCTCAATGCGCCCGGTCTTGCGGCCCAGGGCCTTTCCGCCGTTGACGGTGGCCATCTCCAGGGCGTCCCACGCGGTGAGGGCCATGGGGTCGTGGCGGACGCCGTTCTGGAGGATGGCGGCCAGCTTCAGGTCTCCGAAGAAATCGGTGCAGTTGTTGGAGGAGACGCCGTCGGTGCCCAGGGCCACGTTGACCCCTGCCCCCCTGAGGTCCACCACCGGCGCCACCCCGGAGCCCAACTTCAGGTTGGACACCGGATTGTAGACCGCCGAAACCCCCTTTTCCGCCAGCAGGGCCCAGTCCTCGGGGGTGGTCCAGACGCAGTGGGCGGCGATGGCCCGCACGTCAAAGACGCCAAGCCCGGCCAGATAGGCGGCCGGGGTCAGCCCGCCGTGGCGGAGCTTGCACTCCTCATGCTCCTTCCGGGTCTCGGAGAGATGGACATGCATGCCCAGTCCGTGGTCGGCGGCAAACCGGGCCATCCACCGGCACAGGCCCTCCCGGGACGTGTACTCCGCGTGGAGGGAGGCGTCCACCCGGATGCGCCCGTCATCCCTGCCATGCCACTTCTCGGTGAGCTCCCTCTGCACGATGCAGTCATGATTCTTCTCCGGGTCGAAGGTTTCCTCAAACTGTACGCCGCCGCAGCAGACGTTGGCGCTCAGGCCGGCGGCGTCCACCTCCCGGAGGACGGCGTCGGTGTGCATATACATGTCGGCGATGCAGGTGACGCCGGAGGAGATCATCTCCGCAAGGCCCAGGGCGGCGCAGGCCCGGACGGCACGGTCGTCCCACTTGGCCTCCACCGGGAAAATATACTGGTTCAGCCATTCGTGCAGGTCGTGGCCGTCTCCGTAGCCCCGCATGGCGGTCATGGGCACGTGGGTGTGGGCGTTCACCAGACCGGGCATGAGGATGCCCCCCTTGCCGTCGATGCACTTGCCCGTAAAGCCCTGAGGCCGCTGGGCGCCGAAGTCGGTGATCCTGTGGCCGTCCACCACCACATAGGCCCCCGGCAGCACGGTATGTCCCCCGTCCATCAGCACGGCGGTAACGTTGTAGATCATGGTTGCCATACTCTCATCCCTCCCCGGTCAGATGCGCTCCAGGCAGGCCAGCACCAGCCTGGAAAACTTATCCTTGCAGGCCTCGGCCGCGTCCAGCACCTCCTGCTCGGAGAGGGGCTGGTCCAGGATGCCGGCGGCCAGATTGGATACCAGAGTGAAGCCCAGCACCTGCATCCCGCAGTGTCCGGCCACAATGACCTCGGGAGCGGTGGACATGCCTACCGCGTCGGCCCCGGCCACCCGGGCAAAGCGGACCTCCGCCGGTGTCTCATACTGGGGCCCGGGGAAGTACATATACACGCCCTCCCGCAGCGGGATGCCCAGATCCCTGGCGGCGGTCCGGGCCACCTCCTGCAGGGCGGGGGTATAGAGGTGGGAGGCGTCGGGGAACCGGGGGCCGAACGCGGGGAGATTCTCCCCCCGCAGCGGAGACTCCATGAAAATTTTGATGTGGTCGGTGATGAGCATCAGGTCCCCGGCCTGGAAGTCCAGATTGACCCCGCCGGCGGCGTTGGTGACCACCAGGGTGTCGCACCCCAGCAGGCGCAGCACCCGGACGGCGTAGCCCACCTCCTCATAGGAATATCCCTCGTAGTGGTGCATCCGGCCCTGCATGACGGCCACATTCCGGCCCCGCAGGGTGCCGAAGACCAGCCGGCCCTTGTGTCCGGGGGCGGTGGACGCCTTAAAATGGGGGATATCGCGGTAGGAGACACAGATGGGGTCCTCCACCTCGTCGCCCAGGAAGCCCAGGCCGGAGCCCAGGACCATGGCGACCTTGGGGGCAAAGGAGCCGATCTTGGCGCGGATGAAGTCCGCGCTCTCCTGATACTGGGCAAAGGTATACTGCATGATAAAAGCCCTCCTTGATCCATACTAGCTTTGGTCAGTCACAGGCATTTTACACCAGGCATGGAAAAAAAGCAAGGAAAGCGCCGGAACGCGAAAAAACGGCCCCCGCCTCCCTCTGGGAGGCGGGGGCGCAGTCTGTCAAAAAAGGATGTATGCCCTGGATTTTATGTAAGAGCCTCGCAGAGTTCCGTCGCCCGCAGGTGACGGAATCAGATCCCATTTGTTTTTCCGGCGACACGCGCGTCAGAAAAACACTTCTCAGGCCGCAAGTGTGGCATTCGGCCGGGACGGTGGAAAACGCGTCTACGCGCCGATGCTCTCGGCAATGTGTTCGTCGCTGTACCCCATCAGCTTGCCGTACCGGGTGGCCAGATCCACCTGGACCTCCTCGGTGTAGGTCCCCGCCGCAATGTATTCCTTCTCCTCCGCCTTCAGGGCCAGGTAGGCGTCCAACACGGCGTCGTCCTGATAGAGGATATACACCCACGCCCCGTCCATGTCCACGGAGGCAAAGAGCTTGGTCAGCAACAGGTCCTTGTCGATGTAATACTTCACACCGTAGTTTTCACACTTTTTGGCCACATAGGGGGTGAGCACAGGCTCATCCTCGGGGTAGAAGGGGTCGCTGAAGGCCAGGTCCTTCGTCCCGGTCATGATCACGTCGCAGAAGGCGCCTACGGTGCCATCGAAATTGCCCAGCCCGAAGCTGTACTCGTCCACCGGTTTCTCTCCGGCGGCGGGCTCGGCCGCCTCAGCGGCGCTCATCCGGCTGGTGGAGGCGGTCATGCTGCTCTGGCACCAGGTGACGGAGTAGCCAATGCCCTCGAAGAGGGGGCGGACCCCCACATAGTCCACGCCACCCACGGTCCGGAGCGGCAGGGAGACGGATTTCTCCCCATAGGTCACGGCGGCCTGGCCGTCCTTCTTTTCCAGGGAGGCGCCGATAAAGCTGACCACGTCGCCTACGGGGACGGAGATGGTGCCGTTTTCCACCAGCAGGTCGGCGTTGAAGGTGATGGGCTTGCCCTGCCAGGTGACGGTGGGGACGGAGATGTCCCTGGTGTAGACCACCTCGCCGCCGGAGACGGTCATCAGGGCCTGGATGTCCTTGATGTCGGTCTCGGGACAGGTCATGTAGTCCCGGTCGATCACCACGAAGTCGGCCAGCTTTCCGGCCTCCAGGGAGCCCTTGATGTCCTCTTCGAACTGGCCGTAGGCGGCCCAGAGGGTGAAGGCCTTCAGGGCCTCCTCCCGAGTGACCTTCTCATTGGCGTACCAGCCGCCCTCCGGCTGGCAGTCCTTGTCCATACGGGTGACGCCGGCATACAGGCCGTGGTAGGGGTTGACCAGCTCCACCGGGGCGTCGGAGCCGCCGACGATGATGGAGCCCTTGTCGATGATGGTGCGCCAGGCATAGGAGCTCTTGATGCGCTCGGAGCCCACCCGGTCCTCGGCCATCAGCCAGTCGGAGGTGGCGTGGGTGAACTGCATGGCGGGCAGCACGCCCAACTCGATGGCCCGGTCGATGTCGTCGGGGGTGACGATCTGGAAGTGCTCAATGCGCATCCGGGGGTCCTCCCGGGGATTTTCCTGCATCAGGCGCTCATACACGTCCAGAACCTGGTGGTTGGTGCCGTCGCCGATGGCGTGGACGCCGGTCTGATAGCCGTTGTCATAGGCCAGCTTGATGACCTGATAGGCCTCCTCATCGGTGAAGCGGTACTCGCCCTTGTAGCCGGCGCGGTCGGAGTAGTCCTCCAGCATGGCGGAGCTGCGGGCGCCCAGGGAGCCGTCGCCGATAATCTTCACGCCGGCCACGTGGAGATGGTCGTCATACAGCATACCGGTGGGGGAGGTGGTGCGGATATAGTCGGCTTCCGCGCCCTCGGTGGAGGAGAGCATGATGAGGGGATAGAGGCGCAGCTTCAGGGCGCCGTCCTCATAAAGCTCCTTGTAGAGGTCCAGTTGATGGACCGAGACGCCGGCGTCCAGCGCGGAGGTGAAGCCGTAGGAGAACAGCTGCTCCTGGGCCAGGAGGGATGCCTGTTTCAGCTGATCATCGGTCCAGGCGGGGATGATGCTGCGGACGATGGAGGCAGCGGTGTCGGTCAGACAGCCCAGCACCTCGCCGTCCTCAGTCTTCAGGATCTCTCCGCCCTGGGGATTGGGGATTGGGGGTGTCCTTGGTAATCCCGGCCATGTCCAGGGCCATGGAGTTGAACCAGAACATATGGGCGTCGGCCCGCTGGAGGGAGACGGGGTTGTTGGGGGCCACGGCGTCCAGCTCCTCCTTGGTGGGGAAGGAGTCGTCGGCCCAGACGGTGTTCATCCAGCCCCGGCCCTGGATCCACTCTCCCGGCTGGGCCGCCTCGGCGGCCTCCTTGACGGCCTGGAGGATGACCTCCTTGGGCTTCCAGAAAGCGTCGATCATCAGCATGCTCTGGCCCAGATTCGGCACATGCATGTGTCCCTCGATGAGGCCGGGCAGCACGGTCTGCCCCTGGAGATCGACGACCTTGGTGACGCCGCTGATATAATAGGCCTCCGCGCCCGCCTTGTCGCCCACATAAAGGAGTTTGTCCCCCCGGATGGCCATGGCGGTGGCGTGAGGGTTGTCGTCGTCCATGGTATAGATGTTGCCGTTTACATACACGCTCTCAGCGGTCTCTCCGGCGGCAAAGGCCGGGACCATGCCTGCCAGCATGGTCAGCGCCAGCACTATGGCCAGCACGCGTCCAAATCTTTTTCCTGTCATCTCTGTTGGTTCCTCCCTTAGTTCCATGATAAAGATACGCTGGGGGCTCCGCTTTGTGTTCCGCTCTCTCCCTTCTTGTTCCATTTTTCCATAAATCCCCGGGTCCGCGCCGGACCTTTCTGTGATATTATACAAATCATCACAACTTTTTTCTGTCAACCACTTTACAAACGGTGCCTATTCTGCAAAAATGGAGGCAGACCAGCCGACTCTTTTCTGCTACAAAAGGGGGGTCTGTCATGGATCCTTTGAAAACCAGCCCCAGGGAGGAGCCGCTGGGCCAGCGGCTTCCCCTCTCCCCCTGGCTGACGGCCCGGGGCATGGACTGGGGCGGGCTCACAGAGGGCCTCCACCCCGAAACGCTTCCCAGGGGGACCGCCCTCTACCAGCAGGGTGCCCCCTCGGATGAGATGTTTCTCATCTTGGAGGGGCGGGTCCTGCTGGAGTGCTGCCATGCCAGCGGGAAGAAGCGGGCCATCTATATCGTCTCCGCCGGGATGACCATTGGGGAGGCGGGGGCCATGTTCGGCGGGAGCCATGACTTCCGGGCCGTGACGGTAACGCAGTGCCGCCTCTTCCGCATCCCGGCCCCGGTGTTCCGCCGCCGGGTGGAGGCGTCCCCCGCCCTGGCCCTGCAAGTCTTTCAGGTGGAGGCCCGCAAGGGCCAGGTGCTGGCCCGCCTGCTGGCCATGGACAGCTTTCTGGACCTCCGTGCCCGCGTCGCCCAGGCCCTGCTCTCCCTGTCCGAGCAGCACGGCAGGCCGGAGCCGGAGGGTATCTTGCTCACCATCCCCTTTACCCACCAGGAGATGGCCGACCTGCTGGGGGTCTCCCGGGTAGCGGTGAGCCAGTGCATGGGGGGAGCTGGCCCGGCAAGGTGTGCTTACAAAGCGGAAGGGCCTCGTGCTCCTCCGGGACATCGCCGCGCTGGAGCGCTGTCGGGACAGGGGCGCCTGATGGGCCCAGGCCCATGCGGCAGTCCCTCTCTGCCGCCGCCATCCCGCCCTCCGTTTCCCTCAATGTCACGTTTCGTTGCATATCTGCCGCCCCGGCTTGATAGACCCGCTCCGGTCCCCGTGATAGAATGAGCAGGTAAAATCGGGCACAGGAGGAATTTAGGATGACCTTTGGTGAAAAGCTATACCGTCTCAGAAAAGAAAAGGGTTGGACACAGGAGCGGCTGGCCGAGCAGATCGGCGTATCCAGGCAGGCGCTCTCGAAGTGGGAATCCGGCAGCGCCGTCCCTGACGCGGTGAACATTCTGCGTCTGAGCAAGCTGTTCGCGGTCTCCGCGGACTATCTTCTGGACGATGCCTTTGAAAGCAGCGACGCCACATGGGCCGGCCGCCCCTCCGGCCAGGCGCGCCGTCCCGCCTCCTGGGCCGTTCTCCGCACGGCCGCCGGAGTCTGCGCCGTCAGCGTCTCCCTGCTCGGCATGCTCCTTCTGGGGATCCTCAGCTCGGCATTCCCCTGCGTCTATTCCATCTCTCCGGCGGGTGTGGAATGGACGCGAGTCTATACCGGCCTCTGGGGGTTTTTGAAAACAAATCATCTCGAGTGGCTGTTTGCGCTCTGTGGGGTACTCCTCCTTGCCGGAGCCGCCGTTCTCTGTTCTCCCGTTCTCAAGCGGCTGCGAGACAGGCGCGCGTCCTCCCCCGCCCCGGACCAATGAGCCCGCCCTCTCGCATGCCCTCCGACACGCCCCCTTGCCAGCAGGAAAGATCTGTCCTATAATAGTGCGCGTCCCCGGCACAGGCACGGTGGGAAATGCTACACAAGAAATGGAGACCAGAGTAATATGGCACTGACACAGACAGACATCGCCAGGGTAAAGGCCCTTGGCTTTTTGCGCAACCGCGGCACGGAGCTCTTTTCCGGACGGATCGTCCCGGTCGGCGGGGTGTTCACCGTTGAAGAACTCGCCGCAGCGGCGGAGCTTGCCGCCCGGTTCGGCAACGGGAAAGTGGCCCCCACCACCCGTATGACGCTGGAGATCGTAGGTATCCCCTATGAACAGATCGACCAGGCGATCGCCTTCGGTGAGGCCCTGGGGCTGCGCTTCGGCGGCACAGGTGCCAAGGTCCGCCCCGTGACGGCCTGCAAGGGAACCACCTGCGTATTCGGCAGTTACGACACCCAGGCCCTGGGCCGCGAAATCCACCAGCGGTACTATCTGGGCTGGGACAAGGTGGCCCTGCCCCACAAGTTCAAAATCGCCGTGGGCGGCTGCCCCAACAGTTGTATCAAGCCCAGCCTCAATGACTTCGGCATAGAGGGCCGCCGCACGCCCGAGGGCGTGCGCTACCAGATCTACGTGGGCGGCACCTGGGGCCGGCACACCCGGGTGGGCGACCCGCTGCCCAGGCTGGTGGAACAGGAGGAGATCCTCCCCCTTCTGGAAAAGACCCTGCTGTGGTTCCGGGAAAACGCCTTTCAGAGGGAGCGCCTGGGCGCGGCCATCGACCGGCTGGGCACGGCGGCCCTTCTCTCCGCGCTGGAGGGAGACGGTCTACCGGCGCGGAGGGAGGCCATTCTTGCCGCCCCGCTCAAACAAAGGCCGTAATCGTCCCCTTCCCGCTTTTCCACGGCCCCTCCCTTCTTCAGCGCAAGCGAAAGGCCCTGCGCGCCGCTTCCGCGGCGCGCAGGGTCTTTCTTTTCCCGTCTGGGTTCTTCTTAGAATTTGTTCTCGGTGCGGTATCGCTTCTGGGGCACATAGGTGCAATGGAGCAGCTCGTGGGCTCTGTGGCCGCCGGGCTCACCCAGGTAATCCTGATAGACGGCCTGGAGCACCGGGTTCTCATGGCTCTTGCGGATGGGCATGGCCTCGTCCTGCCGGTAGAGGGCGGCGGCCCGCAGCGCCTTGATGTCGGTGAAGGAGCGGACCTCCGCGCTCTGGAGGGGCTGCCCGCCGCCGTTGATGCAGCCGCCGGGGCAGGCCATGAACTCGATGAAATCGTAGTGCAAGGTGCCGTTTTTCACGCCGTCCAGCACTGTTTTGGCGTTGTGGAGGCCGGAGGCCGCGCAGACCCGGACGGTCCTGCCGGGCAGCTCGTAAACCGCCTCCTTGATGCCCTCCATACCGCGGACCTCGTGGAACTCCAGGGGCTTCATCTCGCCGCCGGTGACCACCTCCACCACAGTACGCAGGGCGGCCTCCATCACGCCGCCGGACGCGCCGAAAATCACGGAGGCGCCGGTGCTCAGGCCCAGCATGGGATCGAACTGCCCCTCGGGCAGGTGGTCGAAGAGGATGCCTGCCCGCTGGATCATGCGGGCAAGCTCCCGGGTGGTGATGGAGATGTCCACAGGCATACAGCCGTTGGCCATGCGCTGCTCCTCCCGCTGGACCTCATATTTCTTGGCGGTACAAGGCATGACGGAGACCACCACGATATCCTTGGGGTCAATACCCGCCTTCTCGGCATAGTAGCTCTTCACCAGGGCACCGAACATCTGCTGGGGGGACTTGCAGGTGGAGAGATTGGGCAGCAGGTCGGGGTAGTGCTGCTCACAGTAGCGGATCCAGCCGGGGGAGCAGGAGGTGATCATGGGCAGGACGCCCCCCTCCTTCATGCGCGCCAGAAACTCCGTGCCCTCCTCCATAATGGTGAAGTCGGCGGCGTTGTCCACGTCAAAGACCTTGTCGAAGCCCAGGCGGCGGAGGGCGGAGACCATCTTGCCCTCCACGTTGGTGCCGATGGGCATTTTGAAGCACTCGCCCAGGGTCACCCGGACGGAGGGGGCGGGGCCTACCACCACGTGCTTGGCGGGGTCGTTGAGGGCGGCCCAGACCTTGGCGGTATCGTCCTTCTCGGAGAGGGCGCCAGTGGGGCAGGCCACGATGCACTGGCCGCAGGAGACGCAGTCCACCTCGGAGAGGTCCCGGTCGAAGGCGCAGCCGATGTGGGTGGAAAAGCCCCGGTCATTGGGGCCGATGACCCCCACCTCCTGATATTTGCGGCACACGGCGGTGCAGCGGCGGCACAGGACGCACTTGGAGTTGTCCCGGACCAGGTGGGGGGCGGAATCCTCGATCCGGGGCAGCAGCTCGTCGTTGGCGTAGCGCACAGCGTCGATGCCCAGCTCGGCGGCCAGCTCCCGCAGTTCACAGTGGGCGTTCCGGGCGCAGGTGAGGCAGTCCATGCGGTGGTTGGACAGGATGAGCTCCAGGGTGAGCTGACGGGAGTGGCGCACCCGCTCGGTGTTGGTCTGGACCTCCATGCCCTCGCTCACAGGATAGACGCAGGAGGCCACCAGGCTCTTGGCCCCCTTCACCTCCACCACGCAAATGCGGCAGGCGCCGATCTCATTGACCCCCTTGAGGAAGCAGAGGGAAGGGATCTTAATGCCGGCGTTGCGGGCCGCCTCCAGGACGGTGGTCCCCTCGGGGACGGTCACCGGGATGTCGTTGATTTTCAGGGTTACCATTTTCTGTTCCATCTTCTTCTCCCCTCCTTAATGCTTGGAAATGGCGCCAAAGCGGCAGTTGTCCATACACGCGCCGCACTTGATGCACTTATTGGGGTCGATGACGTGGGGGGCCTTCACCGCGCCCATGATGGCGTTGGCCGGGCAGTTCTTGGCGCAGAGGGTGCAGCCCTTGCACTTGCCCGGATCGATGACAAAGTGGAGGAGGTTCTTGCACACTCCGGCGGGACAGCGCTTCTCCACCACATGGGCGATGTACTCGTCCCGGAAGTGGTGCAGGGTGCTGAGCACAGGGTTGGGGGCCGTCTGCCCCAGGCCGCACAGGGCGGACTGCTTGATGTGCTCGCACAGCTCCTCGATGGTGGTGAGGTCCTCCAGAGTGCCGTTGCCCTCGGTGATCTTGGTCAGCAGGTCGTAGAGCCGCTTGGTGCCGATGCGGCAGGGGGAACACTTGCCGCAGGACTCGTCGATGATGAACTCCAGGAAAAACTTGGCGATATCCACCATGCAGTTGTCCTCATCCATGACGATGAGCCCGCCGGAACCCATCATGGAGCCGATGGCCCCCAGGGAGTCGTAATCCATGGGGGTGTCGATGAGGGAGGCGGGGATGCATCCGCCGGAGGGGCCGCCGGTCTGGGCGGCCTTAAACTTTTTCCCGTTGGGACAGCCGCCGCCGATGTCCTCGATGACGGTGCGCAGGGGGGTGCCCATGGGGATCTCCACAAGGCCCGTGTTGGCGATCTTCCCGCCCAGGGCGAATACCTTGGTGCCGGTGGATCCCTTGGTGCCGATGGCGGCGAATTTGTCCGGGCCATTGTTGAGAATCCAAGTGATATTGGCGTAAGTCTCCACGTTGTTGAGGAGGGTGGGGCGCTCAAAGAGGCCCTTGTTGGCGGGGAAGGGCGGACGGGGATGGGGCTCACCCCGCTTGCCCTCGATGCTGGTCATGAGGGCGGTCTCCTCGCCGCAGACGAAGGCGCCGGCGCCCAGGCGCAGCTCCAGGTCGAAGCTGAAGCCGGTGTCAAAGATGTTCTCCCCCAGCAGGCCGTACTCCTTGGCCTGCCCGATGGCCACCTGAAGGCGGTGGACGGCGATGGGATACTCGGCGCGGACATAGATGTAGCCCTGGTGGGCGCCGATGGCGTAGCCGGCGATGGTCATGGCCTCGATGACGCTGTGGGGGTCGCCCTCCAGCACGGAGCGGTCCATGAACGCGCCCGGATCGCCCTCGTCGGCGTTGCAGCAGACGAATTTCACCCCGTCGGGGCTCACCGCGTCGTGGGTCATCTGCCACTTGCGCCCGGTGGGGAAGCCCGCGCCGCCGCGGCCCCGGAGCCCGGAGGCCAGGATGGCGTCGATGACCTGCTGGGGGGTCTGCTGGGTGAGGGCGCGGCCCAGGGCCTCATACCCGCCGGTGCCGATGTACTCGTCGATGTTCTCGGGGTTGATGACGCCGCAGTTGCGCAGTGCGATGCGGAACTGATTCTTATAGAACTTGGTGTCGGAGAGACTGGTCACCTTTTCGGCGGTGTCCCCCTCCTTGTGCAGCAGCCGCTGGACGATGCGGCCCTTGACGATGTGCTCGGAGACGATCTCCGCCGCGTCGTCCGGGGTCACGTGGGTGTAAAAAGCCCCCTCGGGATAGACGAGGACCACCGGGCCCATGGCGCACAGTCCAAAACAGCCGGTCTTGACCACCCGTGCCTCCTGCTCCATGCCCTGGGCCTTCAGCTCCCGCTCAAAGGCCTCAATGATCTTGGGACTGTTGGAGGAGGAGCAGCCGGTGCCGGTGCAGACCAGGATATGGGAACGGACAAAATTCATCTGTAACTCCTCCCCTTACTCCGCCGCGCCGATGGTGTACTCGGCCACGGGGTTGTGGTTGACCAGGTGCTCGGAGACGATGCGGGGCACCATCTCCGGGGTCAGCTTCACATAGGTGACCTTCTCCTCGCCGGGCACGTATACCTCGGCGATGGGCTCCAGGCGGCACACGCCGATGCAGCCGGTCTGGGTCACGGTGACGTTCTTGAGCTCCCGTTTGGCCACCTCCTCCAGGAAGGCGGTCAGCACGGGCCGCGCTCCGGCGGCGATGCCGCAGGTGGCCATGCCTACCACGACGCGGATATTATCCTCGCTGTTTTCCCGCAGGTCGATCTGTTTCTTCATCCTTTCGCGGATGGCTCTGAGTTCTTCCAAACTTTTCATGACTTCACTCCCCCAATGTCCTGTGTTCTCTTTTCCTCGCCGTGTGCGCACTGCACACGCGTTTCTCCTTCTTCCACATATTCCTTCACCCACCGGGCCACCTCCGGCTCCGAGAGAGGCACCTCCGGCCCCAGTATAGAGCGGATCTCCGCCGTGTCAAAGCGGAACTCTCCCTGCCGGGTCCTGTGGATGTAAGTAAAATCCATATGCTCCGGCAGGCCCTGGGCCAGCAGGGATATGGTGGCGGCCACATCTCCCAGGGGCGGACAGTCGATGTGCCCGGCGTGGAAAACAGCGGTGACGGTGGTCCCCACGCCCAGGGTGCTCTCTATGTCCATATGTCCGCCGGTCATCTCGGCCGCCATACGCAGAAGGGGCAGGCCCAGCCCCACCTTTCGGGTGGCGCGGGTGGTGGTGAATGGGTCGGCGACGGTGGCCAGGAGCTCGGGCGGCATGCCGCGCCCGTCGTCCGCCGCGGTGAGGATGATGCGCCCGCCCGTTTCCTCCACCGCCAGGTCCATGTGTCCGGCGCCGGCGGCAATGGAATTTTGGGCGATATCCAGCATGTGGAGCGAGAGCTCTTTCATATCTCTTCCCCTCCCCCTGTGGTCCGGCTCGTCCTCGCAAATGCGGCAGTTTTCCGCTTCTGCGGGAAACAGAGCGGCGCGGTCTTGTCCTGACGCCGTCTGCGGGGCTCACTGCCTCCCTGCTCCGGCTTCTCCGCGCTTCTTATTCATACTTATCCAGAATACTCCCCACCTGATCCACCGTAAGGCGGCCGTACACATCGTTGTTGATCATCATAACAGGGGCCAGGCCGCAGGCGCCGATACAGCGGCAGGCGTCCAGAGAGAACTTTCCGTCCGGCGTGATGGAGCCGGGCTTGATACCCAGGCGCTGCTGGACCGCTTCCAAAATATCGGAGGCGCCCTTTACGTAGCAGGCCGTGCCCAGGCACAGACTGATCTGATACTTCCCCTTGGGGTTGAGCGTAAACTGGGCGTAAAACGAGGCCACCCCATAGACCTCGGTGAGGGGGATGTCCAGCCCCTCCGCCACCATGATCTGGACCTCCTCGGGCAGGTAGCCGAAAATCTCCTGCGCCGCCTGCAGCACCGGCATGGTGGCGCCGGGCTGCCCCTTGTGCGTCCGGATGACCTCCCGCAGGCGCTCCTCCTGCTCCTCCGTCCCGGCGTAGGGGACGACGGTTTTCACATTTGGCATATTCGCGTTCCTCCTTTTGTCCCGATGCCGGCCTTTCCGGGGCTCCCATCCCAAATCGCGCCCCGTTCCCGGTCCCTCGTGTGCCCGTTCTGGCCGGCGTTTTCCCATGAACCCACCCGTCGGTCGATTCAATCCTTTATATTGTAATGCAGAATCCCCCAAGGCTCAACTCTTTTTTTAGGCGAATTGAACTCCGGGCAAATTTTATTTTGTCCCTGCCCGGCCGCCCGGGCTGCCGGACCCCTCTGCCGACTGGTCTTTGCCCCTGAGGCAGCACCGCCCTCCTTCAAAATATTCCAGTTAAAATACGCTCAATTTCCCACTTCACCGG
Source organism: Intestinimonas sp. RTP31139st1_F5_RTP31139_211217 (assembly GCF_040226735.1). Taxonomy (NCBI): domain Bacteria; kingdom Bacillati; phylum Bacillota; class Clostridia; order Eubacteriales; genus Intestinimonas; species Intestinimonas sp. RTP31139st1_F5_RTP31139_211217. The sequence continues at coordinate 20,326 of NZ_JBCOAQ010000031.1, forward strand.
CAAAAAAGATGCACCCATCTCTGAGTGCATCTGTTACCGTAACTTCCCCTGTTCCGGACGGGGACCGCCAAGCGGGGCCGGGCCTTTCGGGCTGCGCTGCCGGTTCTTTCACGCGCCGCCCCGGCGCAGCCAGGCCAGCACTGCCTCCCGGGACCGGGCGGGGACCTCCATAACCTGCCCGGCATCTGAGATCTGCTCCAGATAGTGGGCGTCACAGCCCGTGATGGTAGGCACGCCCCGCAGGTCCCGCCTGCCCGACACAAAGTCAGGGGGGCAGTTCCGGGACACCTCGGCCAGGGAAAAGCCCAGTCCCGGGTCCCACAGGCCCAGATTGGACAGGAGCGAGAAGGACGACCGGTCGATATGGGCGGGCCAGGCCGCCCCGCCGTACCGCTCCACCAGGGCGGGCACCTCGTAGACGCCGATGGCGGTCGCCCCCGCCAGCAGCCGGGGCTCCTCGCCCAGCACACGGTCGTCGGCGTCCAGATAGAGCTGACGGCCGAAAATAGCCGGGTCGTTGCGGGCCTCCCCCAGGCTGCGGTACACCTCCTCCTGAAAGGCGCCGGCCCGCTCCAGGTCCGGGAATACGCACACTATATGGACCTCCTCCCGCGTGCACAGCTCCATGCCCGGCAGGGCCAGCAGCCCGTAAGCCTCGGCGGCCTGGCAAAAGGCGGCGCAATTGCCGCAGGTATTGTGGTCGGTGAGGGCCGCGGCGTCCAGCCCGGAGAGCTTGCACATGCCGGCGATGGTGGCAGGCGTCATAGCCTCGTCCCCACAGGGGGAGAGGCAGGAGTGAAAGTGAAAATCGAAATGTAAGTTGATACCTCTGGCACCTTCCTTTTCAGACACGCCGCCGCCTCGCGCTACCGCAGGAGCTGCTTGAGCACCGACGCCGCGTCGAACGTGGACAGCTTAGTGCCCAGGATGTTGATATTCTGCTGCTCGGCCCGCTGGCGCAGGGTCTCGTCCGGGACTACGCCCTCGGTGAGCACCACGCAGGCCACCTCGGCCATCAGCGCCACGGCGGCCACGTTCTGATTGGACATGATAGTGAGCCAGGCGTTGCCCGCCTGGGCCCTGCCCATCACCCAGGACAGAAGGTCTCCCACATAGCCCCCGTTCACCTCCCGGTCGGGCTCGGGCATGGTAAATTCTGTCAAGGCCATCACATGGGCCAGCTCTCTTACATTCAAATCTCGGAACCTCCCTCTGATTCTTTCTCCGCGGCGCGGCGGGCGGCGGAGCGCCGCTGCCGGAAGGGGGCGGGCAGATATTCGTCGGCATCGCCGCTGCCCGCCATGTACTGCATGCGCTCCCGGACCTTGAAGATGCAGTCCTCCATGCTGGCCCTCCCCAGCACCACGTCCTCGGCCAGGGCGTGACAGGAGGGGGCGCCGCAGGAGCCGCAGTCCAGGCCCGGCAGACTCCGCTCTAGCTCGTCGATCTTGAGGAGCTTTTCCAGGGCCACCGATCGGTCCTGATCCAGCCGGAAGGCCGGCACATATTGGAGCTCCTGGTCGATCTTTACCAGGTCCCGGTCCCCGCCCCGGAAATCATACCGGCTGCGGGAGACGGGCAGGCCCTTCATCAGCCGCTTGATCCGCATCCGGGCCCCGTAGGGGTTCTCCACCGTGAGGCACCCCCCCACGCAGCCCTGGGTGCAGGCGCACAGCTCGATGAAATCCGCCTCCGGCAGGCGGCCGTCCTCGATCTCCTCCAGCATGCGGATACAATTTTCAATGCCGTCCACGGCCAGGTACCGCTCGCCCAGCCGGGCGGCGGACTCTCCCCCGCAGAAGGCCCAGCCCACCCCCATGATGCCCGCCGAGGAGAGGGGCTTCACCTTCTGGAGGTCCTTCATGGGGCCCAGCAGGCGCAGGTAGATGTCCCGAATGGCGAAGGCGCCGTCCAGCACCGGCTTCTGGAGTCCCTCAGGGCTGTGGGCCGCCGTCACCTGGGAGGAGCAGGGCACGATGGAAAAGACCCCGATCTCCTCCGGCGGCAGGCCGGTCTCGGCCTCCGCCTCCCGTCGGGCCAGGATGGCGGCCAGTTCCACCGGCGTCACCGTGGCGGCAATGTTGGGGATCAGCTTGGGAAAGCGCATGCGGATGAGCCGCATGATGGTGGGGCAGGCGGAGGAGACCTGGGGCATGACCCGGGGCTCTCCGCTGCTGATGGCGTGCCTGGCGTAGTCGGAGAGGATCTCCGCCGCCTTGGCGGTCTCAAAGACCTTCTGGAAGCCGATCTCCAGCAGGCCGTTGAGCACGATGTCGATGTCGTCCAGATGCTGGAACTGCCCGTAGAGGGCCGGGTCGGGCAGGGCCACCCGGTATTTGTACTGCTCCAGCTTGTCCAGGCTGTCGCTGACGGATTTGACCGCCTTGTGCGGGCACACCTGGATGCACTTGCCGCAGTCGATGCACCGCTCATTGAGGATGGTGGCCTTGCCGCTGCGGACCCGCACGGCCTCAGTCGGGCAGTTTTTGATGCAGGTGGTACAGCCCCGACAGCGCTTATACTCCAGGATGACCGAGTGCTTCATCATAAATCCTCACCCCCTGGTTGAAATCGAAACGGGCGCCCTGTGGGCACGGCCGTCCCGCCGTCAGCCGTTGTTGATATCGATCCGCATGGTCACCGTGGTGCCCACCCCCACCGTGGTGTCGATGCGCATTTCGTCGGAGTACCGCTTCATGTTGGGCAGGCCCATTCCGGCCCCGAACCCCAGGTCCCGGGCCACGTCCCCAGCGGTAGAGTAGCCCTCCTCCATCGCCCGGTCCACATCGGGAATGCCGGGGCCCTGGTCGATGAGGCGGATGGTGATGGCGTCCATGCCCACCTCCACTTCCACCCGGCCCCCGTCGGCGTGGATGACCATATTGATCTCGCCCTCGTACATGCACACCGAGGCCTTGCGGATGATCTCCGGCGGCAGCCCCAGCTTCTTCAGGGTCATCTTCATCTGGCTGGAGGCCTCTCCGGCCTGGACCAGATCGCCGCCGTCCACCTGATAGGTCAGCTTCAGGTCCCCCATGCCCTCAGCCTTCCAGTCCCCTGCTGTAGAGCAGGCCGCAGGCGATGAACATACGGATGGCGGAGCTCATGACCACGATGTCCCGCTCCCGGGCCAGCTCCAGGATGTCCTCTCCGGGCACCTTGCCCCGGACGAAAATGATGCACTTCATATCCATCATCTCCGCCGTACGCACCACCTGGGGGTTGACCATACCGGTGATGAGCAGGCTCTGGTCCTTGACATAAGCCAGCACGTCGCTCATAAAATCGCTGGCGCAGGCGGATTTCACCTCCCGGTCCAGATGCTCCTCCCCCGAGAGGACCCGCGCGTTCAACGCCTCCTTGATCTCGTACAGATACATAGACGTTTCCCCTTTCGGCGCCCGCCCCGGTCCCCGGCGGAGGGCGCTTTACTTCGTCTGTTATTTTATCACAAGCGCCGCCGGTTGGGAAAGACTTTTTTCTCCTCCCCGGACGGGCGCCGGGGAGGAGCGCCCCTCCTCTCCCCACTCCGCCCCCGGGACGGTATACTATACAAAGAACGCCCGTCCCCCGCTTTTATTTTTTGTGTCTCCCTCTCATTGACACCTGTCCTCGGCATGTATATAATAAACTTTAATTCAGTAAAGCGATCAAAATTATCGCGGAACTGGTACAAAGAGGCGCCAGTTTCCCCAAAAATCGGGCAAATTGGTCCCTCCAAATTGTTAAGGAGGCTTATCAACCATGGGTAAAGAGCGCGTGTACAACTTTTCCGCTGGTCCCTCCATGCTCCCGCTGGAAGTTCTGGAGCGTGCGGGCTCAGAGATCACCAACTACGAGGGCTCTGGTATGTCAGTCATGGAGATGAGTCACCGATCTAAAGTGTTCCAGAAGATCTTCGACGACACCCAGGCCAAGTTCCGCCGCCTGTTCCACGTCCCGGACGGGTATCATATCCTCTTCCTCCAGGGCGGCGCGTCCACCCAGTTCGCCGCCGCGCCCATGAACCTCATCGGCGCCACCGGCAAGGCGGACTACGCCGTGACCGGCAATTTCTCCAACATCGCCTATAAAGAGGCGAAGAAATACGGCGCCATCCACCTGGCGGCCTCCTCGGAGGACAGGAACCACACGTACATCCCCGCCCAGGATCAGCTCGAGCTGGACCCCGAGGCGTCTTATTTCTATTACTGCGCCAACAATACCATCTACGGCACCGAGTGGCAGTACGTGCCCGACACCGGGCGCGTGCCCATCGTGTGCGACATGTCCTCCGACATCCTCTCCCGCCCGGTGGATGTGAGCAAGTACGGCGTCATCTTCGCCGGCGCCCAGAAGAACATGGCCCCCGCGGGCCTCACCGTGGTCATCGTCAAGAAAGAGCTGGCGGGCCGCGAGCTCCCCTATACCCCGCTGATGCTCAGCTACAAGACCATGATCGACAAGGATTCCATGTACAATACGCCCCCCTGCTGGTGCATTTATATGCTGGGCCTGGTGCTGGACTGGCTGGAGGAAAAGGGCGGCGTCGAAGGCATGGAGGCCATCAAGCACGGCAAGGCCCGGATGCTCTATGACACCATCGACGCCTCCCGCCTCTTCACCTGCGCGGTGGAGAAGGACTCCCGCTCGGATATGAACGTGGTGTTCCGCACCGCCAGCGAGGAGCTGGACGCCAAATTCGTCAAGGAGTCGGTGGACGCGGGCTTTACCAACCTGAAGGGCCACCGCAGCGTAGGCGGCATGCGCGCCTCCATCTACAACGCCATGCCCGTGGAGGGCGTGGAGAAGCTCTGCGACTTCATCCGCGCGTTTGACAAAAACAACTGAAGATCAGGGAGGGTACAAGGATGTTCCGTATCAAAACTTTGAATCAAATCAGCCCCACCGGCCTCTCTGTGCTGGACGCCTCCCGCTTCACCGTCTCCGACGGCGTGGAGAACGAGGACGGCGTTCTGGTCCGCTCCGCCGACATGCAGGAATACGTCTTTCCCCCCGCCCTCCGGGCCATTGCCCGGGCCGGGGCGGGCACCAACAACATCCCCGTGGACCGCTGCTCTGAAAGCGGCATCGTGGTCTTCAACACCCCCGGCGCCAACGCCAACGCGGTCAAGGAGCTGGCGGTGTGCGCCCTGATGCTGGCCTCCCGGGACGTGGTGGGGGGCGTGGAATGGGTGAAGGCCCAGGCCCGGGCCGGCGAGGACGTGGCCAAGGTGGTGGAAAAGGGTAAGAGCCAGTTCGTGGGCCCCGAGATCTCCGGCAAGAATCTGGGGGTCATCGGCCTGGGCGCCATCGGGGTGCAGGTGGCCAACATCGCCACCAAGCTGGGGATGACCGTCTACGGCTACGACCCCTTCCTCTCCGTGGACGCCGCCCTGTCCCTCTCCCGTCTGGTCCACCATGTCACCGATCTGACCGCCATCTATAAAAACTGCGATTACATCACCATCCACGTGCCCCAGACGGCCGACACCAAGGGGATGCTCAACGCCGCCGCCTTCGACCAGATGAAGACCGGCGTGCGCGTTATCAACCTGGCCCGGGGCGGCCTGGTGGCGGACGAGGACATGATCGCCGCCCTGAAGAGCGGCAAGGTGGCCCGGTATGTCACCGACTTCCCCGACAACGCCCTCACGCTGGTGAAGAACGTGGTCCCCATCCCCCATCTGGGTGCCTCCAGCCCCGAGAGCGAGGAGAACTGCGCCCTGATGGCGGCCCAGCAGCTCCGGGACTATCTGGAGACCGGCAACATCCGCAACTCCGTCAACCTGCCTACCCTGGAGCAGGACTGGTCCGGCGAGACCCGGCTGTGCATCATCCACCGGAACGTCCCCAACATGCTGGCCTCCATCACCGCCGCCCTCTCCAGAGAGAACGTGAACGTGGAGAACATGACCAACAAATCCAAGGGCAATTATGCCTACACCATCGTGGACGTAAGCGCCCGGGTGGGCGACGCGGTGGCCGACGAGATCCGCGCCATCTCCGGCGTGCTGCGGGTCCGCGTCCTCCGGCACTGAGCCGTCTTTCCCTTTTTCTGAGAACAAAGCTGCCCGCGCGCCCCATTGAGGGCGCGCGGGCAGCTTTCTGCTCTCTATACCGCGGATTCAGCTCCGCTCCAGAACCTGCATAAACTCTTCGCCGGTGATGGTCTCCTGCTCCAGCAGGTACTTGGCCAGCGCATGGAGCTTGGACTCGTTGGCCTTCAGAATGTCCGCGGCCTTCTGGTGGGCGCTGCGGACGGTCTCCACCACCTTGGCGTCGATGCGGGCGGCGGTCTCGGCGGAGCAGGCCAGGGCGGTGTCCCCGCCCAGATAGCGGTTCTGCACCGCCTCCAGCGCCACCATATCAAACTCTTCGGTCATGCCGTACCGGGTGATCATGGACCGGGCCAGCTTGGTGGCCTGCTCGATGTCGTTGGAGGCGCCGGTGGTCATATTGTCCGCGCCGAAGATCAGCTCTTCGGCCGCCCGGCCGCCGGTGAGGGTGGCGATCTTGTTCAGCAGCTCGGTGCGGCTCATGAGGTTGCGCTCCCCCTGATCCACCTGCATGGTGTAGCCCAGGGCGCCGGAGGTCCGGGGCACGATGGTGATCTTGGTCACGGGTGCGGAGTGGCTCTGGAGGGCGGCCACCAGGGCATGGCCGGTCTCGTGGTAGGCCACGATGCGCTTCTCCTCGGGGGAGATGACGGCGCTCTTCCTCTGGGCTCCGGCGATGACGGTCTCCACGCTCTCCTCCAGGTCCTCCTGTGTCACCAGGCCCCGGCCCATACGCACCGCCCGGAGGGCTCCCTCGTTGATGATGTTGGCAAGCTCCGCCCCGGAGGCGCCCGAGGTGGCCCGGGCAATGGCCAGGAAGTCCACGTCCTCGGCCATACGCACGTCCTTGGCGTGGACCTTCAGGATGGCTGCCCGGCCCTGGAGGTCGGGTAGCTCCACCGGCACCCGGCGGTCAAAGCGCCCGGGGCGCAGCAGGGCGGGGTCCAGGGTGTCGGGCCGGTTGGTAGCCGCCAGGATGACCACGCCCTTCCGGCCGTCAAAGCCGTCCATCTCGGTGAGGAGCTGGTTGAGGGTCTGCTCCCGCTCGTCATTGCCGCCCATGCCGGAGCCGTCCCGCTTTTTGCCGATGGTGTCGATCTCGTCGATAAAGACGATGCAGGGGGCCTTCTCCTGGGCCTGTTTGAAGAGGTCCCGGACCTTAGCCGCACCCATGCCCACGAACATCTCCACGAACTCCGAACCAGAGATGGAGAAGAAGGGCACCTTGGCCTCGCCGGCCACAGCCTTGGCCAGCAGGGTCTTGCCGGTGCCCGGAGGTCCCACCAGCAGCGCACCCTTGGGCAGCTTGGCCCCGATCTGGGCGTATTTTTCCGGGTTGTGGAGGAAGTCCACGATCTCGGTAAGGGCCTCCTTGGCCTCCTCCTCGCCGGCCACATCGGCGAATGTGACCCCGGTCTCGGTTTCGGCGTAGATCTTGGCCCCCGATTTGCCGAAGGTCATGGCGTTGCCGGGCAGGCCGCCGCCCATCCGCTTCATCATCTGGCGGGAGAGCAGCTCCCCGATGAAAATAAAGAACACGATGGGCAGCACCCAGCTCACCAGGAAGGTCATGATGGGGCTGGCCTGTGTGGGAATCTCGGCCTCAAACTGGATCGCCGGCTCGGACTCCCGGAGCTGCTGGAGGAGCCGCTGGCCGTCGTCCGGCCAGATGCCGGTCTTGTAGTAGCCTTCCCTGCCGTTTTCCCCTTCGGCGACGAACACAAGCTGGCCGTCGGCGTCGTCCAGGGCCACCTCCTTCACCTTGCCTTCGTCCACCATGTCCAGGAACTGGTTATAGGGCACCTCCACCACCTGCTTCTGGAGGAGGGAGGGAAACAGCAGCGCGTTGAGCAGCAGCAGGACGATCATCGCCAGGATATAGTAGTAGATCAGTGGTTTTTTGCTGGGCTTCTGCGGGTCTTCCGTATGGGTTACCATGGTAACTCTTCCTTTCCGCGGTCTTTTGTTCTGTTTCGCCCTCTATTATCTTTTTATTTCTTGTACGAAATATGGACAAGTTTTGAATTTTTTGCAAACTTGGGACGGCTGCTCTCATTTGTCCCCCAAAACCGACCCGCGCACGCCGCGCGGCCCGCAGACCGCCGGAGAGACCCCCTTCCATACAGAAACCGCCCGTCCGGCCTGGGCCGGGCGGGCGGTGTTTCAAATCACGTCCTCCGGGGCGAACACCCGGGCGGACAGCACGTCGGAGAGCTCCACCAGCACCGGTGAGAAGCCCCCGGCGTACTCCCCCGCCGGGGAGCGCAGTCCAACCCCCGCCTCCGGAGGCTGCACGGGCAGGGACACCACCGCTCGCAGGCCCTCCTCGGGCCGCCCCTCCATCATGAGGAAGCCCCCGTGGAGCCGCGCGATGCGCCGCACCGCCTCCAGCCCCAGGCCCAGGCCCTCTCCAGGGTCCATGGAGACGCCGCGCGCCTCCCCGCCGAACAGCCGGGCCAGATCTTCCGCCTCCAACCCCTTCCCCCGGTCCCATACCGTGAGCACCGCCCGGCCCCTGCGCTTGGCCAGCCGCGCCCCCAGCGCGCCCCCGGCCCCCGCCGCCTTCCTGGCGTTGGAGACCAGGCTGAGCACCAGCCGCCGCAGCAGGGCCTCGTCCCCCACGGTGAGGAGGGTGACGAGCTCCGTCTCATAGGAAAAACGGTACCCCGACATGGCGCACACGCTCTCCACCTCCCGGAACAGCTCCCGGCAGAACCCCGCCATGTCCAGCGGAGCAGGCCGATAGAGGTCCTGGTCCCGGGCGTCGGCGAACTCCAGGTGGTCGGCCAGCCGCAGCAGGCGGTAAAGTCCCTGATTGGCAGCCGCCAGATATTTTTCTCGTTTCTTCTGGTCGCTCTCTCCGCCGGCGGGTTCCAGCCGCTGGAGGGAGGCCGCCAGACCGGCCGTCTCCTGCCGCAGCCGCAGGGCCAGCTTTTCCAGCCCCGGTCCGGCGACCGCCTCATGCTCCGGATGCAGCACGGCCAGGAGCCCCCCCCGCCCCACGTCCTGGACGCTCATGCGGAAGCTCCTTGCGCCCACGCGCCCGGTGCACACGATGGGGAATTCTGCGTCTGTCGGAACCGCGAGCTCTTCCGGCGCGCGGTCCCCCTCCCGCAGGCCCGGGAACACCCTCCCCGCCGCCGGGTTCCGATACCGTACCGTCCCCTCCTCCAGCAGCAGCACCGGCTCCGGAAAGCCGTCGAAAAGCTGTGCCGGGTCCAATTCCATGGTTGACAAAAAAATGCCTCCTCAATGGTCTTCGCTACTAGCATGCGCAGAGGGCTCAAACTATAATTGCTTTAAGTGTACCAAATATTGGGCCCCCCTACAAGAGAAAATGTCGAAATTTGTCGAATTTTACGCACCTTACAAACTTACTATCGAAAGCCATGGAATTTTCTTTTCATAGGCTCTTGATATTTTTTTGATGGTGCATTATAATAATGGCCGTAAACGAGGTCCCATATGATTTTCAAAGGAGAGTATGAGCTTATGAGCATCAAGATCGGTATCAACGGCTTCGGCAGAATCGGCCGCCTGGTATTCCGCGCGGGCCTCAGCCGCCCTGACGTGGAGTTTGTCGGCATCAACGACCCCGGTATGACCCCCGACTATATGGCCTACATGCTCCGGTACGACACCATCCACGGCAAGTTCGACGGCACCATCGAGTATGATGAGGACAGCATTACCGTCAATGGCCACAAGGTGATGGTCTACGCCAAGATGAGCCCCTCCGAGATCCCCTGGGGCGAGATCGGCGCGGAGTACGTGGTGGAGTCCACCGGTCTCTTCCTCACCAAGGAGAAGGCCCAGGGACACATTGACGCCGGCGCCAAGAAGGTCGTTATGTCCGCTCCTTCCAAGGATGACACCCCCATGTTCGTCATGGGCGTCAACAATACAACCTATGATCCCAGCATGACCTTTGTGTCCAACGCCTCCTGCACCACCAACTGCCTGGCCCCCATCGCCAAGGTCCTCAACGACGCCTTCGGCATCCAGGACGGCCTGATGACCACCGTGCATTCCGTCACTGCCACCCAGAAGACCGTGGACGGTCCCTCCAAGAAGGACTGGCGCGGCGGGCGCGCGGCCACCTATAACATCATCCCCTCCAGCACCGGTGCTGCCAAGGCCGTGGGCAAGGTCATCCCCGCCCTCAACGGCAAGCTCACCGGTATGTCTATGCGTGTGCCCACCCTGGACGTGTCCGTGGTGGACCTCACCGTGAACCTGGCCAAGCCCGCCAAGTACGATGAGATCTGCGCCGCCATGAAGGCCGCCTCCGAAGGCGAGCTGGCCGGCGTGCTGGGCTACACCGACGAGGACGTGGTCTCCTCCGACTTCATCTCCGACCCCCGCACTTCCATCTTCGACGCCAAGGCCGGTATCGCCCTCACCGACACCTTTGTGAAGGTCGTGTCCTGGTACGACAACGAGTGGGGCTATTCCAACAAGGTGGTGGACCTCATTACCTATATGAGCTCCGTGGACCACAAGTAAGCTTTCCCCGCACAGGTCAAAGGGCCGTGCCCCGTCTTTCTGACGGGACACGGCCCTTTTTTCAGCTCCCGGACCCTCCGGCCAAATCTGACCTTATAAAATACATCAAAACTGGATATTTTAATCAGCTCAGTTTGTGGTATTCTGGATGCAGAAGTTTCCAAGGAGGTCCTTGCCATGCGCGCCCAAACCAAGCTGCAATCTCTGGTCACCGCCGCCATTCTGGCCGCCGCCATCACCATCATGACCGCCTTTCTCTTCCATGTGCCCATCGGGGCCACGGGCGGCTATGTCCACTTCGGCGACGCGCTGATCTATCTCTCCGCCGCCCTGCTGCCCGCGCCCTACGCCGTTGGGGCCGCCGTGGTGGGGGCCGGTCTTGCCGACCTGCTCACCGCGCCCATGTGGATGCCCGCCACCGTCGTCATCAAGTCCCTGGTGGTCCTCCCCTTCTCCAGCCGGGGAGAGCGGCTGCTCACCCGCCGGAACGCCGCCGCCACCCTTCTCGCCGGCGCCATCACCGTGGTGGGCTATTATCTGGCCGAGGGCCTCCTATTCGGCGGTTGGGCCGCCTTTCTGATGTCGGTCACCGGCAATCTGGTGCAGGCCGTGGGCAGCGCCGTCCTCTTCCTGGCGCTGGCCGGGGTCCTGGACCGGGTAGATCTCAAGCAGAGGCTGTATGTTTTGCTTCAACACTGAGTCCATGGGAGTAGGGAACTGGGAAACGGGGCCCGGGAATGCCGCAGCGGCATTCCCGGGCCCCGTTTTACCAACATGTGCCCTTCCAGCCCTCTTCCTTTTTTGCTTGAAATATTTTTCCCTTCCCTATTGACAAGAGAGGGGCATTGCGTCTATACTGTATATGCTGGATATATACAGTATAGCATCTCGAGGTGACGTATGGACATCATCATCAGCAACAGCGCCGGCGTGCCGATCTACGAGCAGATCACCCAGCAGATGAAGGGCCTCATCCTGCGGGGAGAGCTGCGCGAGGGGGAGGCCCTTCCCTCCATGCGGCTGCTGGCCAAGGAGCTGCGCATTTCGGTCATTACCACCAAGCGGGCCTATGAGGAGCTGGAGCGGGAGGGGTTTCTCACCACCGTGCCCGGCAAGGGCTGCTTTGTGGCGCCCAGAGACCTGGAGCTGGTCCGGGAGGACTGCCTCCGGCGGGTGGAGGAGCACCTCTCCCAGGCGGTACAGATCGCCAAAGGGGGCGGCGTCACCCTTCCGGAGCTGGCCGATGCGCTCACGATTTTATATGGAGACGACTGACATGACAAACGCCATTGAAGTAAGGGGCCTGTGCAAGGAATACGGGGACTTCCGGCTGGACCGGGTGGACCTGACGGTGCCCTGTGGGGCCATCGTGGGCCTCATCGGGGAAAACGGGGCGGGAAAGTCCACCACGCTGCGGGCCATTTTAAATCTGATCCGCCCGGACGGCGGCACGGTCAAGGTCTTTGGCCGGGCGGTATCGGAGGCAGAGCCGGACTTTAAGGAGGACATCGGCGTGGTGCTGGACGAGGCCAGCTTCCACGACCCGCTGAAGGCCCCCCAGGTGGGGCGTATCCTCTCCGGCGCCTACCGGAACTGGGACCAGCGCTGTTTTGACGGCTATCTGGACAAGTTTGGGCTGCCCCGGGACAAAAAGATCAAGGACTTTTCCAAGGGGATGCGGATGAAGCTCTCCATCGCCACCGCCCTGTCCCACCACCCCCGTCTCCTCCTCCTGGATGAGCCCACCTCGGGGCTGGACCCGGTGGTGCGCAACGAGCTGCTGGACGAGTTCCTGGACTTCATCCAGGATGAGGGGCGCGCCATTCTCCTCTCCAGCCATATCACCAGCGACCTGGAGAAGGCCGCGGACTATGTGACCTACCTCCACAGGGGACGGGTGGCGGTGCAGGGGGCCAAGGACGAGCTGCTGGAGTCCTATGGGCGGCTGGCCTGCGCCCGCTCGGACCTCCAGGGCGTGGACCCGGCGCTGCTGGTTGGGGCCCGGACAGGCCAGTTCGGCTGCGAGGCCCTGGTGCGGGACCGCCGTGCCTTCCGGAGGCAGTATCCGGCGCTCACGGTGGACCCGGTAACGCTGGAGGACATCATGGTATTCACAGTAAGGGGGGACGAGGCGTGAAAGGACTGCTGCAAAAGGACTTCTATCTCATGAGGACCCTGGCCAGGAGCTACGCCTTTATCCTGGGCGTTTTTTTCCTTCTCTCCCTGACGGGGGTCTACGACGGCACCTTTCTTTGCACCTTCCTGGTGCTCATGTGCGTCATGATCCCGGCAAACACCTTCTCCTATGACGAGCAGGCCAAGTGGGACAAATATGCCGCCTCTCTGCCCGCGGGCCGGCCGGGTGTGGTCCGGGCCAAATACCTCTTCACGCTTCTGGTGAGTCTGGCCGCCCTGGCGCTGGCCGCCCTGCTTCAGGCGCTGCTCTTCTTCCTGGGCCGGGCGGGCACGGCCACCCTGCTGGAGGCCGAGCTCAGCGCCGTGGCCCCCGCCGGCTTCGGTATCCTCATGACCGCCATACTGCTGCCCCTCCTCTTCCGCTTCGGCTCCCAGAGGGGCCGGCTCTACCTGGTCCTAGTGGTGGCCGTCCTGACAGGCGGGACCGTGGGCGGCGCGATGGTCCTCTCCGAGGCGGGGCTGGGCGCCTCCATCCTTCTCACCCTGCTGGCCGCCGCTCCCCTGGTGGGACTGGTGGCGCTGGTCCCCTCCTATTTTCTCTCTCTGCGCATCTACCGGGAAAAGGACCTCTGACGGGAGGAGGGCCCGCCTCATCGGACACCCCAGCCTCAGACCACAGGCGATTCCTAACAACAGGTTTTTCGTCAGACTGAAAAAGCTCCGCGGCCAATCGGATTGGCCGCGGTGCTTTTTTCTCACGGGAACGCTTGGACGGAACCTTGGGCTCAGGCCGGGCGGGAGATGGACTCCACCGGGCCGATGTCCTGGAAGGGGAGCAGCACGAACAGGGCGCGGCCCAGCACGCACCGCTCGTCCACCACGCCGAGCTCAGGGCTGCGGCCGTCGGTGGAATTGTTGCGGTTGTCGCCCATAACGAAAATAGAGCCCTCCGGCACCACCACATGGGTGGCGAAATTGGAGGGGAGCTCCCGCATGGGCTCCAGAATATACGGCTCATCCAGGACCACCCCGTCCACATAGACGGTGTTGCTCTCGTAGTCGATGTCCACGGTCTGCCCCCCCACGGCGATGACCCGCTTGACGATGGGCTGGCCCTCCCGGAAGGACTTCTTGCTCAGCACCACCACGTCGCCCGACTCCGGCGTATAGCCGATGGACTGCAGGAGCAGCATATCGTGGTCGTGCAGGGTGGGCATCATGGACGAGCCGTCCACGCCGATGATGCGCCCGATGAAGGTAAAGACGAGAATGAGGCCCACCAGGGCCATCACCAGCGCCTGGAGCCAGAAGTAGAGATCCACCTTCAGCGCGTCCCGGTCGGAGAGCCTGCTCTCCTCTTCGCCGCTCTCCTGGGGCTCGAGATGTTCTTCTTCAAACACGGGGTTTCCCTCCCAATCGAAAACAGGTGAGGGTATTATACCCTTTTTGTGCCTGGATTGCAAGCCGGCTCCCGCTTGCCCGGCGGGGCGGCTTGTGTTATGATATTCTCTGTCAAAGCTGCCCCTGATACCCAAGGGCATGGAACGAGGAAAGGAGTCGAGCGCCATGATACGGCCCGCCGAACCGGGGGATCTGGACGCCCTGCTGGCAGTGTACGCCTCCGCCCGCGCCTATATGTGTCTGCACGGAAACCCCAGCCAGTGGGGAGACGACTATCCCTCTCCCGCTCTGCTGGAGGAAGATATCCGCCGGGGGCGGCTCTACGTGGACACGGATGAGCGCGGCACGGTCCACGGCGCCTTTGCCTTTCTCCCGGGCGACGATCCCACCTACGCCCGCATCGAGGGGGGCTCCTGGCTCAGCGACGCGCCCTACGGCGTGATCCACCGGGTGGCCAGCGACGGACGGATGCCCGGGGTGTTCCGCCGGTGCGCGGCCTTCTGTCGGGCGCGGTGCGCCAATCTGCGCATCGACACCCACCACGACAACCACACCATGCAGCGCCTCATCGAGGGGGCGGGCTTCCGGCGCTGCGGCGTCATCTATGTGGAGGACGGCAGCCCCCGCATCGCCTACCAGACCCCGTGTCCCTGACCCCTTCCCCCAGTCGGGCAAAACGGGGACTCTTCCGTCACCCCGGCCCCCATTCCAAAGGAATGGGGGCCTTTTTCTATCCCCGCCCCGCCTGCCAGGCCCGCTCCCGGCCATGGCAGGTGAAGAGCAGGATCTGGCGCTCCCCGGCATACTGCTCCAGGCACTCCAGAGCCAGGGCCATACGGGCGTCGTCAAAGTCGCTGAGGGCGTCGTCCAGCACCAGTGGGGCGGGCTCCTCCGCCGGGAGGGCCAGCTCGCACACCGCCAGACGCACCGCCAGATAGAGCTGGTCCACCGTGCCCCGGGACAGGCTGACGGTCCGCCGGGGCAGCACACCGCCGGCCTCCCGGGCCGCCGCCTCGAATTCACGGGTGAGGGTGAGCTCCTCATATTTTCCGCCGGTGAGGGCGGAGAAGAGCTGTCCCGCCCGACGGTTGAGCGCCGGTGAGAACCGGGCCTGGAGCTCTCCGTTGGCCTGGGAGAGGACCTCCAGCGCCAGCTCCAGGGCGCGGTACTCGCCCCGCCGCCGCGTAAGCGCCTCCTCCGCCTCCTCCAGGCCGTGTTCCATCTCCGCCGGGTCCCCCAGGGCCGTTCTCTGTCCCTCGGCATGGGAG
>NZ_JBCOAQ010000032.1:0-30258 GCF_040226735.1 Intestinimonas sp. RTP31139st1_F5_RTP31139_211217
TTTTGTACGCCGCCGCCCGCCATCGAGCAGAGTTTTACACCTAATTGGGGATAAAACAGCTCATGGCGGGCGGCGGCATCATCCTGATCGGCACCGCCCTGATCCCGCAGCTCTCCAGCCTGTTCTAACGGCGGCCTATGGGTTTTCTTTCCGACTGGCTTACAGACTGGCTGAAAGAGCTGCTGATAGACGGGATCATGGGCAGCCTTGAGGGGCTGTTCGACAGCGTCAACGCCCAGGTCGGGGAGATCGCGGTACAGGTGGGGACTACCCCGGCGGCATGGAACGCCGGGGTGTTCTCCCTGATCCGGCAGCTCTCCGAGACGGTCATTCTGCCAATAGCCGGGCTGATATTGACCTTTGTCGCCACCTATGAGCTGATCCAGATGCTCATAGACCGGAATAACCTGCACGATCTGGACTACTGGATCTTCTTCAAGTGGATGTTCAAAACGGCCTGCGCCATCCTGATCCTGTCCAATACATTCAATATCGTCATGGCGGTGTTCGATGTGTCCCAGAGCGTGATCGCAAGCGCAGCCGGGCTGGTGCAGGGTTCCACCGACATTTCGGCGGATATGCTGACCGGCCTGCGGACGACGCTGGAGGCAATGGAGCTTGGCCCGCTGCTGGGGCTGTTCATGCAGTCCCTGGTGATCAAGCTGGCAATGCCCATTATGAGCATTGTGATATTCGTCATCTGCTATGGCCGTATGCTGGAAATCTATGTCCTGGCCAGTCTTGCCCCGATCCCCATGGCGACCCTCTCCAACCGGGAGTTGGGCGGCATGGGCCAAAACTACATCAAGTCCCTGTTCGCCGTGGGGTTCCAGGGCCTTCTGATCCTGGTCTGCGTGGCGATCTATGCAGTGCTCATTCAAGGCGTTGCCACAAGCGGGGACCCCATCGGCGCTATTTGGGGCGCGATGGGCTATACCGTGCTGCTCACCTTTATGCTGTTCAAGACGGGCGGCATAGCAAAAAGCGTCTTTGGGGCGCATGGGGCATGAGCGGCGCACTTACCTTGGGGAGCCTGTTTGACGGCATCGGTGTGTTTCCCCTGGCGGCCCGGCGGCAGGGCATTGTCCCTGTGTGGGCCAGCGAGATCGAAAAGGCCCCGGTGTCCATTACCAGGCGGCACTTCCCCGGTATGGCCCATCTGGGGGACATCACCAAGCTGGACGGTGGGAAGATCCCGCCCGTCCATATCATCACCTTTGGCTCACCGTGCCAAAATATTTCACAAATCGGCAATCGAACCGGGATCACCGGCGAAAAATCCGGCCTCTTTTTTGAGGCCATACGCATGATTGAGGAAATGAGGGATGCCACTGGAGGTCAATTTCCAATTATCGCTGTTTGGGAAAACGTCATGGGAGCGTTTTCATCAGGAGACCGGATGGATTTTAAAGCCGTCCTGTCTGCGTTCACAGGTTCCGAGGTTCCAATGCCTGCTTCGGGAAGATGGGCAAATGCCGGAATGGTGCGAGGGGGAGTCCCTGACCTCTCCTGGCGGCTCATGGACGCCCAGCATTGGGCAAGGCCCCGGCTGGCCCGGCGGCAGCGGGTGTTCATCGTGGCAGATTTTGGAGGGCGGCGTGCTGGAGAAATACTGTTTAAGCCCCGCCCAATGCTCACACTTCCTGCGCCTTGCGGAACGGGCGGGCTGCCCGCCCCCCGGCGGAGATCGAGGCCCTGTTCTTGAAACAGGGGGGCGAATACCCGTCACCAGACCCTTTCAACTGTTCCGTATGCGGGGCGCAGCCAAGGAACAAAACCGTGTCCAGTTCCGAGGAAGCTTCGGATTTGCAGATGACCCTTTTCCCACCCTGTTAGCGGGTGCGGTCAATCCCTTTGCGTTCTACTTTGCAGATGATCCGGCAGGCGGCTGTGTTCGGTTTCCTACGGAACGGGAGAGTGAGCGGCTGATGGGCTTGCCGGAGGGGTGGACGGCATACGGCGCGGATGGCGAGACGATTTCCCCGGCCAGCCGGTACAAGGCATTGGGAAACGCCATCGCGCTGCCCTGCGCGGAGTACATCATGGCAGGCATTAGAGAAGCGTTACAACACGAATGAAAGATGGAGGTATGCGTATGACAAAAGCACAGGCGGCGGCCCCGGCCCCCGCTGTGGAACAGGACGCCCTGGCGGAGATGAACCGCCTGTTGTTCGAGGCGCCCATCGCGGAGCTGGCAGAGAGCCAGGGGATCAGCATTGACGAGGCGGTGGCGCTGCGTGTGGAAAAGTCCGTTGAGTCCGCGCCGATCCCTGTGGAGGTGTCCGTCCGGCCCATTGAGCCCCAGGGCAAGCTGCTGGGCTTCGCGTCGGTGAATATCGGCGGCGTGGTGATCGACGATTTCAAGGTGGTGGACGGTAAAAACGGGATGTTTTTAAGTCCGCCCAGCAAGGAGGCGCCCGGCACCCGGAGCGGCTACCGCAGGACGGTACAGGTTTCGGACCGGAGCCTGCAGGAGCGGCTGGACGCCCTGACGAAAGACGCCTATGGCCGGGCGGTGGAAAAACTGGTGGCCCGTGTGGAGGCCCTGCGGCCCACACCTATCCGGGAGCAGATGGCGGAGGCGGCAAAGGAGGCGGAAAAGCACAACGCCAGCCGTTCCACACCCGCCAGGGAAAAGGAGGGGCATGACGACAGATAACCCCGCTTTGGGACAAAGTGTCCCAAAGCAGCCGGAGGCGGATGGCCTGTATCTCATGGACGGCATCGCGGGCCTGCGGGCCCTGCCCCGTCATTCGGTGGATATGCTCCTGACCGATCCGCCCTACGGCACCACCCGGAACTACTGGGACATCCCTCTGCCGCTGCCGGAGCTGTGGGAGGCGGTGCGGCGCTGGGCCTTAAAGCCCAACGGCGCGGCCCTGTTCTTCGCCCAATGCCCCTATGACAAGGTGCTGGGCGCATCCAATCTGCGTATGCTGCGCTATGAGTGGGTGTGGTATAAGCACCGCTGCACCGGCTTTCTCAACGCCCGCCGGATGCCGCTGAAAAAGTCCGAAAACATCCTGGTGTTTTATCAGAAACTGCCCACCTACAACCCGCAGTTTGAGCAGGGCAGGCCGTACAAGGCCACGACACACGGCGGCATGAGTCCCAATTACGGGAAATTCATCCGCTCTGGGGGCGGCTCCACGGATGGGCGGCGGTTCCCCGGCAATGTGCTGACATTCCCCACGGTGGCCTGCGGCGTACATCCCACGCAAAAGCCGGTGGCCCTGTGCGAGTATCTCATCCGCACCTATACCAACGAGGGCGAGTTGGTGGTGGACCTCTGCGCCGGGAGCGGCACGACAGCGGTGGCCGCCCTGAATACGGGCCGCCGTTTCCTCTGCTTTGAGACGGCCCCGGCCATCTACGCCCCCGCGCTGGAACGCATTGAACGGGCGCGGGTTGCGGTGGCCGGGGGCGGGAAAGGAGTATGAGGGCGTTTCCAAACCGGAAACGCCCTCATACTCATACTTACGCCTCGTTTTCGCCTATGATCTCCAGCATCTCCTTTGGCGTAACAACAAAAGGCTTTTGCGGGAAATGCTTGAGGTTCCCTGTGACAAGGTAGGCGTCATCCGTGTTTCTGGCTTCCATGACGACCTGATAGAAAACCGCGTCGCCGGGGTCCGGCAAATACTCTGTCAGAGGGGCGGCATCTACAAAGATCCCGCGCTTGATCAGTCCGGCAACGGCAATTTCTATCTCCTGCCGGTCAAACTTGAATTTTGGCCGCCGCAGGACATCGCTGTATTCGTCTAAAATATCATCATGCAAAAGGGGGATGATACGGCCCGTCAGGGCTTCTTCCAAAACCATACCCGGCGTAGAGGCGCGGTTCAAAAGCGCAGACACAATCACATTCGTGTCGATGACCGCAAAATACCTCATGACCCGGCCCCGTTCTTTCTGCGCTCTGTTCTCGACGCGGCGATTTCCGCATTGATCTCATCCAGCGTCATTTCCGCCGTCCCGTTCCGCTGGGCTTCATCGCTGATGGCCCGCATGGCGCGGACAGCCCGATCCGCACGGTAGTCCTGCTTCGGGAGCGTCATGGAAAAAGGGACGCCGCCCACAGCGACAGAACGCTTCAAAAACATTCGGATCGCCGTCGGCAGGTCAAGGCCGAGATCGTCATAGACAGCGGCGGCCTTGCTTTTGAGTTCATCATCGATTCGTACCTGCATCACACTTGTTGACATTCAAAGCAACTCCTTTCAGATTTATTGTATCTGTTTGTATTGCAATTATACTGTATTGTATTCGAATTGTCAATAAGCGGCGCAACTATAACCAAAGGAGGAGGTAGATAGCCTATCGAAAAATATACCGTCTGTTACGCAGATCCGCCCTGGCGGTACACTGCAAAGAGGGTGCAGGGTGCTGCGGAAAAGCATTACCCCACCATGAGCATAGAGGAATTGTGCGCGCTGCCGGTGGCCGAGATCATGGCCCCGGACAGCGCGCTTTTTCTCTGGACCACGTTCCCCCAGCTCCCGGAGGCCCTGCGGCTGATCCGGGCCTGGGGCTTTACCTATAAGACCGTGGCCTTTGTGTGGCTGAAAAAGAACCGGAAGGCGGACAGTTGGTTTTACGGCCTGGGCTTCTGGACCAGGAGCAACGCGGAGGTGTGCCTGCTGGCGACCAGAGGGCATCCAAGACGTCAGGCAGCCAATGTCCACCAATTCATTGTTTCCCCCATTGAGGAACACAGTAAAAAGCCGGATGAAACGCGGGAGAAGATTCTGACGCTTATGGGCGACGTTCCCCGTGTGGAGCTGTTCGCCCGGCAGTCCCCGCCCGGCTGGGATGTGTGGGGGAACGAGGTGGAGAGCTCCCCGGAACTTCGGGACACTTTGTCCCAAACCGGAGGTGATGATTAAGTGGCCTATGTGAATGTCCCCAATGACCTGTCCAAGATCAAGACCAAGCTGGCATTTAATCTCACCAAGCGCCAGTTGATCTGCTTCGGCGCTGCGGCTGTGGTGGGCGTGCCCCTGTACCTGTTTACCCGTGGGGCGCTGGGTAATACGGCGGCGCTGTTCCTCATGCTGGCCGTCATGCTCCCGGCGTTCCTGCTGGCCATGTATGAGCGGGACGGCCTGCCGCTGGAGAAGGTGCTGTATCACATCCTGCGGGCCAAATACCTGCGGCCCGGCGTCCGGCCCTACCGGACGGAAAATATCTATGCCCCATTTGTGAGAGAGGAGGAGCCTGTTGCGAAATCTGCTGCAAACCCTGTTTCAAAAGCGAAAACGCCCAAGCCGCGGACCTGAGCGGAGTGAACGGCCCCGCCGGGACCGGCGCACACTCTCCGCCCAGCAGACCATCCCCTATGTGCGGATGCTGCCGGACGGGGTGTGCCAGCTCCCTGGCAGCCGCTTCACCAAAACGCTGGCCTATGAGGACATCAACTACTCCGTGGCCTCCACGGAGGACCAATCCTCCATTTTTAACGGCTGGAGCGCGTTCCTCAATTATTTTGACTGCTCCGTGCCGTTCCAGCTTACCTTCGTCAACCGCCGGTCCCATGCGGGAGGGCGGTATCGGGTGAATATCGCTCCGGCAAAGGACGCCTTTGACAGCATCCGCGTGGAGTTTACCCGGATGCTCAAGGGCCAGATCGCCAAGAGCAACAACGGCATTGACCGGGCCAAATATATCACCTTCGGCGTACCGGCAGACGATCTTGCCACGGCCCGGCCACGGCTGGAGCGCGTGGAGGCGGATGTGCTGGGCAACTTCAAGCGGCTGGGTGTGGAGGCGCAGCCGCTGGATGGGCGGGAGCGTCTGGCGGTGCTCCACGGCCAGACCCATCCGGGACCCCGGCGTGAGCCGTTCCGGTTCTCCTGGCGGGACATCGCAAAAACGGGCCTGGGGACCAAGGAGGCCATCGCACCCTTTGAGGGCTTTGACTTCTCCCAGGCCCGGACCTTCCGGGTGGGCCGGTATTGGGGCGCGGCGTCCTATTTGCAGATCATGGCGTCGGAACTGTCGGACCAGCTTCTGCGAGAGATTCTGGAACTGGACGCGGAGCTCACCGTTACCCTGCATATCCAGACGGTGGATCAGACGCAGGCCATCAAGACGATCAAGGGCAAGGTCTCGGATATTGGAAAGATGAAGGTGGAGGAGCAGCGCAAAGCTATGCGGGCCGGGTATGACCCGGACATCCTGCCCCCGGACCTCATCACCTTTTCCAAGGACGCGGCGGACCTGCTGGCAGACCTCCAGTCCCGGAATGAGCGGATGCTTCTGCTCACATTCACCGTTGTCAATCTGGCCCCCACGCGGGAGCGGCTGGAAAACGATGTGTTCACCGTCTCCGGCATTGCACAGAAGTACAACTGCGCCCTGCGGCGTCTGGACTGGCAGCAGGAGCAGGGCTATGTGTCCTCCCTGGCTCTGGGCTATAACGAGGTGGAGATCCAGCGGGGCATGACCACCAGTTCCACCGCCATCTTTATCCCCTTTGTCACACGGGAGCTGCGCATGGACGGCCCGGCCCTCTATTACGGCATGAACGCCCTGTCCCATAACGTCATCATGGCGGACCGGAAAAAGCTGAAGTCTGCCAACGGGCTGTACCTGGGCAGCACCGGCAGCGGAAAATCCTTTGCGGCCAAGCGGGAATTGATCCATGTGTTCCTGGCGACCCAGGACCGGATCATTGTGGTGGACCCCATGGGGGAATACGCCCCGCTGGTGCGGCGTCTGGGCGGGCAGATCATTGAGCTGGCCCCGGACAGCGGCAGCCACATGAACCCCATGGACATCCAGCTTGCGCTGGAGACGGACGAAAGCCCCCTGTCCATGAAAGCGGATTTCCTGCTCTCCCTGTGCGAGCTGGTGGTGGGCGGCAAGGAGGGGCTGCAGCCCATAGAAAAGACCGTGATAGACCGCTGTGTGCGGCAGATCTACCGGGAGCTGGCGCTGGGGCTGGGAGACGGGACCATGCCGCTTTTACAGGACCTGTACGAAGAGCTGCTGAAACAGCCGGAGCCGGAGGCCCGGCGTGTTGCAACGGCGCTGGAGCTGTACTGCACCGGCTCCCTCAACCTCTTTAACCACCAGACCAATGTCAATCTCAATTCCCGCGTGGTGTGCATCGTCCTGAAAGGCATGGGAGAGAACCTGCGGAAGATCGCCATGCACAGTACCAACGAGTTTGTGAGATCCGCGGTCAAAACCAACTTTGAAAACGGCATCGCTACATGGTGCTACTTTGACGAGTTCCATGTGCTGCTGCGGGACCAGCTCACCGCCAGCTACTTTGTGGCTGTGTGGAAGATGCTGCGGAAAAAGGGCTGTGTCCCGTCAGCCCTGACCCAAAACTGCAAGGACCTGCTGACCAGCACGGAGATTTCCGCCGTTCTGGACAATACGGATTTCATGGTCCTGCTGTCCCAGGCCCAAAGTGACCGTGCGATCCTGGCAAAGCAACTGGGCATCTCGGAGCATCAATTATCCTACATCACCCACAGCAACAGCGGCGAGGGGCTTCTGTTCTACGGCTCCGTGGTGATCCCGTTCACGGACCGTTTCCCCAAGGGGGAGATCTACGATCTGCTCACCACCCGTCCGGAGGATGCAAAGCATGACGGCGGAGCGTGAGGGACGGCGTGTCCGGCAGGACCGGGCCGAGCCCGCCCTGCGTTCTGAGGTAAAGGGCAAAGTAGAGGCTGAACCCAAACAGAGCGGTCCATCATGGAAAAAGACAGCGGCCCGCATGAGGGCGGAGCCCAGGCAGGAGACGGCAGAACCGTCCCCCGGTGGTGCGGAGCGTGTTTCCGATGTGCCGGGTGCTTCTTCGGAGGTCCCACGGTCGGATGGCGCTGCTCCAACGCCTGCGGCAAATACAGAGGACTGTCCCAGGTATCGCCAGCAAAGCAGCCGGGAGGCCGCTTCGGGACAAAGTGTCCCAAAGCGGCAGCCGTTCCGCCAGGAAAGCAGGCAGGCCCGGCCCGCCGACAAGCTCCGCCACGATGGAGACGCAGTGGGCGGCAGCTCCGGCGTGAGTGGTACGGACAACCCGCTGCGTAAAGCCCGGCTGCGCATGGAGAACCAGCGCGGCAAAGCGGACGCGGCCAGAGAGAAGCTGACCCGGCAAAAGCCATACAAGCCGCCCGGCCCGGTGCGCCGGGCGGTTGGCCTTGCCGGACGGGGCGTCCACGGCTACATTCACGGGAAAATCTATCAGGTGGAGCAGGAAAATGTGGGCGTTGAGGGTGCGCACCGTGTGGAACTCACAGGTGAGGTTGTAGGCGGAAAGGCGCTGCGCTTCACCAGGAACCGCATACGCACCCATCCGGCGCGGGCGGCGCAGCGGGCAGAGAACCGCGCTGTCAAAGCGGCGGCGGACTATCAGTTCCAACGGGCCGCCCAGGAACACCCGGAACTGAGCAAAAACGCGCTGCACCGGCTATGGCGGAAACAGAAGCAGCGGCGTGACTTCCAAAAGCGGGCGCGGGCAGCAGCCAGACAGGGCACGAAAGCGGCGCCAAAAACAGCGGCCACATCGGGAAAGGCTGGCCGGGCCGCCGCCGGTTTTGTCCGGCGGCACCCTGCGGGTGTGGTGGCCGCGCTGCTCTGCCTGCTCCTGCTGGTAGGGCTGCAGTCCTGCGTGGCCTCTCTGTCTGTCATTGGAAACGGCATGAGCGGAAGCGTGGCGGCTGTCACTTACCCGGCGGAGGAGACTGACCTGCTGGGGGCCGAAGCCGCCTATGCCGCCCTGGAAGCCGGGCTGCAGGATGCTCTGGACAGCTACACCCGCACCCACAGCTATGACGAGTACCATTTCGATTTGGACGGGATCGGGCATGACCCTTATGTGCTGCTGTCCATCCTGTCCGCGCTCCATGAGGAGGGCTGGACCCTGGCCGCTGTGGAGGACGACCTGCAGGCCTTGTTTGACCGGCAGTATATCCTGACGGAGCGCATAGTGACAAGGACCCGGTATGACAGCGAGGGCGAGCCCTATTCCTGGACCATCTGCTATGTGACGTTGGTGAATGAGGACCTGTCCCACCTGCCGGTCTACATGATGACGGAAAACCAGCTCTCCCGCTATGCCCTCTATATGGCGGGCCTGGGCAACAGGCCGGACCTGTTCCCCACGTCCGGTTATGTGGACAAATACACCCAGCCGGGCGAGCAATACGAGGTGCCTGCCGAGGCCCTGGCGGACGAGTCCTTTGCGGCCATGCTGGAGGTGGCGGAGCAATTTGTGGGCTACCCCTATGTCTGGGGCGGCAGCTCCCCTGCTACCTCCTTTGACTGCTCCGGCTACCTGTCCTATATCCTGAACCAGTGCGGCTGGGACATAGGACGGCTGGGGGCGCAGGGGCTTTACAACTACTGCACCCCTGTCAGCGATCCCCGGCCCGGCGATTTGGTGTTCTTTGTGGGCACCTATGATACCACCGGCGTTTCCCACTGCGGCTTGTATCTGGGGGACGGCTGGATGCTCCACGCGGGGGACCCCATCGGGTACGCGAACCTGAATACGACCTATTGGCAGTCCCACCTGTACGCCTACGGGCGTTTACCCTGAATACGAAAATGGAGGTTATTTCTATGGCAACAAGCAAGAGCGCAAAAATCCAGGCTGAAATGGATAAGGTCAAGGCAAAAATCACCGAGCTCCAGGGAAAGTACAAGGAACTGGAGCAGAAGCACCGGGAGGCGGAGAATGAGGAGATTGTGGAGATTGTGCGGGGCATGAGCGTGTCCCTCTCCGATCTGCCCAGCCTGCTCCAGGCGATGAAAGGCGGCGCT
Organism: Intestinimonas sp. RTP31139st1_F5_RTP31139_211217; assembly: GCF_040226735.1. Lineage (NCBI taxonomy): Bacteria > Bacillati > Bacillota > Clostridia > Eubacteriales > Intestinimonas > Intestinimonas sp. RTP31139st1_F5_RTP31139_211217. The sequence continues at coordinate 9,781 of NZ_JBCOAQ010000032.1, forward strand.
TTGGGACAAAGTGTCCCAAAGGCCCCGGACAGGGAGTGTGGGGAATGAAGAATATGAGGCATTTTGCGGCGGCGCTGTGCGCCGTCGTTTTGTTGTGCGCGTTTGCGATCCCGGCCTACGCCAGCGGCGAGTCCTGGGAGAGCGTGGAGTTGGTGACAGAGCGTGTGGAGGATTCGGTTGAAACACCCCCGGACTCCACCGTGGAACCGGCCACGGAGACGACGGACACCGTAACCGTTGAGCCGGAACCCGTAGCCAGCGCAGTGGTGACGGCCAGCGATGCCGGGACCATCACTGGGACTGCCGCTGCCCTCTCCGCTGAAACGGCGGCCCCATCCTCTGAGGAGGCGGCAGCGGAGGTGGCTGGCGGGACGACAGGCGGTGTGGATTGGGAGGACCAGGACAGCGAAGTGAACACCCTGACCCCGGAGGGCCAGGGTACGGTGCTGGACAGCGTCACGGACGATGAGGGCAAGGAGTTCTTTACCATCACCACAGCGGACGAGTCTGTGTTCTATCTCGTCATTGACCGGCAGAAAACAGAGGAAAACGTGTACTTCCTGAACGCGGTCACGGTGGCGGACCTGCTGGCACTGGCGGAGGCCAGCGGTGAGGACCTGACAACTGCCATTACTCCGGCGGCAGAACCCGCCGCTGATACCGAGCCGGAGCCTGAACCGGAGCCGGAGGATCAAAGCGGCGGGAATATGGGGCTGCTGCTGATGGCTCTGGCGGTGATGGCCGTGGGCGGCGGAGCCGGGTGGTATTTCAAAATTTACCGGCCTGGGCAGCAGGCCGCCGCTTCGGAGGAGTACGAGCCGGAGTATGACAACCGCTATGACGGCGTGGATGACGGTGGCGCGGAAGATTGGGAGGAGGATGACGCTTGAATTTTACCGACAGCAGGTATGAGCGTGAAATGAAAAAGCCGCCCCAGCCGGAGGAGCCTGCCGTCGCGGGTGCGCCGGACAACAGCCGGTGTGACGGCTGCCCTTACTGGCGGGGCGTCCAGTGTGTGTCCTGCTACCGGGATTTGCTGCGCCAGTACCACAGCGGGAGGTGACTGGATGAACGACTGCCGGGAACTGACACGGCAGGAAAGGGCGGCGATCCGGGCGCTGGTGGTGAAATGGTGCGCCAACTATGACCGGGAGTACGGCTGCTTACCGCTGGACTGTCCCTGCTATATGCTGGGCAAGTGCTGGACCGGCGCGTATTGCCGCTACTTCCGGGAGGCCGTGCTGCCCCTTGATCCGGCGCTGGAGGCGGCCATAACCGCGCCTGTTCCTGCACCGGAACTTCGCACTTGCCCGATCTGCGGCAGGCGATTTCTGCCAAAGCGCCAGCAGAGGTACTGCACCCCGCTTTGTCAAGCCGAGGCAAACCGCCGGATGACACGGGAACGGATGCGGAAAATGCGGCGCGGATGTTACGATTAGAGCCTGAAAAGTCCCCTGTTTGCAAGGCTTTCCGGGGCCGGTTTCGAGGAGGCCGGTATCATTTCATGTTCCCCCTCGATTGGAAGAACTATTCAAACATTTTCATGCCGGTGCTTTGGGACAAAGTGTCCCGAAACTCCGGCTATTTTTTGAGAGGAGGACGTATGCCCCAATATTATCCCATCAATGAGGACGCCGCGAGACAGGCAAAGGAGATGAACAGCTTTTCCGACTATCAGCCCGGCTCTGCCACTGCTGGCTATCAGGCCATGGTGGATAAGGCTGCCGGGATCGCGGAAAAGCAGAAGGCCCGTGTGGACCCCATGTATCATGAGAAGATCGACTATCTTGTGGACCTCTATGCCCGAAAGCTGGCGGAAAATCTCAATCAGGCCAACGTCATTGACGCCCGTGTGCCCTCTATCATGATCTCCGGGGGCGGCAATTTTCCAAACCGGAAAAAGGAGAAGCAGAACGCCGCCCGTGACAAGAATATGGGCGAGTATATGCACATCCAGGGCCTTTTGGATAAGATCCGCTCCACCGGCATGGGCGGTATCAGCGCAGATGACAGGCAAGCCGTGGAAAAGCTGGAGGGCAAGCTGGAGGGGCTGAAAGCCAACCAGGAACACATGAAAACGGTCAACGCCTATTTCCGCAGGCACAAGACCCTGGAGGGCTGCCCAGTGCTTACCCCGGAGGAGAGCGCAAAGCTCCAGGCGTCCATGGCCCGTGACTGGCGCAAGGACCCCGTGCCCTATCCATCCTTTCATCTGTCCAACAACAACGCCAATATCCGCCGGGTGGAGCAGCGTATCAGCGACCTGAAAAACCGCTCCGAGTTCGCGGGCTGGGAATTTCCCGGCGGCAGGGCGGAGATCAACGAAGGGGAAAACCGCCTGCAGCTGTTCTTTGACGAAAAGCCTGACGAAGAGCAGCGGCAGGCCCTCAAGCACGGCGGATTCCGCTGGTCCCCCAGCCAGGGCGCATGGCAGCGCCAGCTCAACCGCAACGCCATTTACGCGGCGGACCGCATCGACTTTATCAGTCCGGAGGGCGGCGGCAGCATCTCCGCCCTCCAGCCCTACAACCGCAAGCAGCGGGAAACGCCTGATGTGGGCGGAGACCGGTAACGAGGAGGCGGCGATATGGACATCAATCAAGGCTACTCCATTCTGAAAGCTGTCATGCTGGAAAATGGGCGGGGCTTCGCCCTGGGTGAGCACCCCACAGCCCCGTCCCCCTATGTGACCTGGGCCTGCTATGATGATGCGCACGGCAAGCGGCAGTATGAGTGGGGGCACTATGGAAACGACAGGGCGGCGTTGGAGGCGGATCTGACAGACCGGGTACAGGAGTATCAGCGGCTTTATAAGGTGGAGATCGACCATATCGAGGCGCCCGGCCTATACAGGTATTATTCCACCCAGCGGCCCGTGGACATTGGTACATTCCCCAAGCCGCCCCACAACGCGCCGGATGAGATCGTCAATTACGACCTTCGTGCGCATGTGGAGGACGGCGCGTTTCAGGCGTGGGGCCATCTTACCTACGCTAAGCCCCTGTCCAATCAGCAGATGCGGGATTATGAGCTCCGGCCTGCCCGTGACAATCCTGATTTACAGAGGCGTATGGAGGATCAGGCCCAGGTGGTGGGCCGGTGGGAGGACCTGGAAAAGCGCCCGGAATGGCAGCGGGTAACGGAATACAGCCCTGAACGCAGGATGTATGTGCCGTCAAAATATACAAGCTGGGAGCAGTTGGAGTATTGCATCCGGCTGATAAACGCGCGGCAAAGGCCCCTCCGCAAAGAACCGCCCCGCCCGATTGCGGATCAGATGAAAGACGCGCAAGAACAGGTTGAAAAACAACAACCCCGGTCCAGCGCCCAAAAGGACGCTCCGGATCGGGACGACAGGTAGAGGAGGCTTTTATGGAAAGGAAACGATACAACCCTTTGGAGAGTGCGGAGCTGATGCTGGAGCAGAACGCGAATATGATCGACGGCGTACTCAACAATCTGCCCCCGGTGGAGGATCGGCCCACGGACCGGGTGAAAAACTACCCGTCCCCGGACAGAGAGCTGGACCGGGAGGACCGATGAAAAAGCGCCGCCGTCCTGTCCACCTGCACGTCATGCTCTCCGAGGCGGAGCGGGATCAGATACAGGACCGCATGGACGAGGCAGGCGTCCGCAATATGAGCGCCTATGTGCGGAAAATGGCCCTCAACGGCTATGTGCTCCATGTGGACCTCTCTCCCGTGCGGGAGCTGGTGTCCCTCCAGCGCCGGTGCTCCAACAATCTCAATCAGGTGGCGGTCACGGCCAACACCTACGGCGGGATCTACCCGGATGACATCAGGCGGCTGCAGCAGGACTATGCTGATCTGTGGGGGCCGCTCTCCGAGCTGCTGAAACAGATCTCCGAAATCGTAGCCCTGTGACCTTGCCGGGGAGCGGTGCGCCGCTCCCCGGTTCTCCCAGCTTCGGGACACTTTGTCCCAAAGGCTCATGATTCCCGGCGCTGGGAGAGCCGGAGGCATCCTTTACGCCCCTCCTGGGTGGAGTTATAATATACATATACAGAAAAAACAGAACAAAATCAAAATATTTCGGGAGGTTTTTGTTATGCGTATCATCGGAAAGATCGTCCTGCTGCCTTTTGCGGCGGTTCTGTCCCTGGCTGTGGCGGTGCTGTGTTTTCTTCACTGGATTGCGGGAACGGCCCTCAACATCCTTTGCGGGCTATGCGTGATCGCCGCCCTCTATTTGCTGTTCATTCAGGGAGATAAAGGCGAGGGCGTCCAGTTGTTTGTCCTGGGCTTCTGTGTTTCTCCCTTTGGCCTGCCCCTTTTGGCGGATCTTGCGCTGGAGGGACTGGGCGGATTGTGCGGCTCCATGTGGGGCTATATCTGTGCATGATATAATCGTTCCACGCCTGGACCGGGTGGCTGAGTAGCAGCCGCCCGGTCTTTTTTTATACTCAATGGAAAGGAAATGCAAGCCATGGCAACAACACGGCTGATCCCCCATCATATCAGCAGCGGCAGGACGATCCTGGAGTCCATGCGGGACCGCTTTGACTACGGCCAGGACCCGGCAAAAACGCTGGACGGCTCCCTGATCCGCTCCTACGAGTGCGACCCCATGACGGCAGATGCGGAGTTCCTGTTAAGCAAGGCCCAGTATAAGGCCGTCACAGGCCGGGAACAGGAAAAGGATGCGGATGTACTCTGCTATCAGATCCGCCAGTCCTTTCCTCCGGGGGAACTCTCCCCACAAGAGGCTCTGGATATTGGCTATGAGCTGGCGATGCGCTGGACCAAGGGACACCACGCTTTTTTCGTGGTGTCCCACGCGGACCGGCCCCATCCCCATGTGCATATCTATTACAACTCCACCGCCCTGGACTGTACCCGGAAATTCCGTAATTTCTTTTATTCAAGCTTTGCTCTGCGGCGGCTCTCGGATCGGGTATGTCTGGAGCATGATCTGTCTGTCATTCAAAACCCAAAGCTGCACAGCCAGGGGAAATTCCGGCACTATGGCGAATGGCTGGGTGCGGACCGCAGGCCCTCATTCAAGGAGCAGCTTCGCACCGCCATGGACGATGCGCTTGCCAAACACCCCGCCGATCTCTCCGCCTTTCTTGCTTTGCTGGAAGAGGCCGGGATCGAGGTCATTCACGGGCGAGGCGGCGTTATCTCTTTCCGCTTCTCCGGCCAGGAGCGGGCGACCCGCTGGCGCGGCTCCACCCTGGGGGACGGCTATGGACCGGAAGATGTACAGGCGGTTCTTGCGGGCCGTGCTCCGGCCCGGCCTGCTGGCGGCACTGCCCCACGGCGGAAAATCAACCTTGTTATCGACATCCAGCAGCGCATGGCCCAGGGCAAGGGTGCGGGCTATGAGCATTGGGCCAAGCTCTACAACCTCAAACAGATGGCCGCCGCCCTGCAATTTCTCCAGGAGAACGGCCTGACGGACTATGACCTGCTCACGGAGAAAACGGAGGCGGCGGTGGACGCGGCGCATACGCTGGCCGGGGAGCTGCGGGCTGTGGAGGAGGAACTGTCCAGAACTGCTGCCCTCATGGGGGCCGTGGTGGACTATGCAAAGACCCGGCCTGTGTTTGACGGCTACAAGGCCGCCCGGTACAGCAAGAAATATCTGGCTGAGCATGAGGAGGAGCTGGCGGCCTACCGCGCGGCGCGCTCCACCATGAATGAAATTTTAGACGGGGCTAGGCTCCCCAAAATGGAGAAACTGAAACAGGAGCGCCGGGAACTGGCAGAACGAAAAAAGGCCCTGACCGCGCAATACCGCTCTGCACAAAAATTCATGCGGGAGTTGGTTCCCGTCAAGGGCAATATCGACCATCTGCTTCACGTCACCGGGGGACGGGAAGATAAGGAACAGGCCCGGTAAGGGCCTGTGACGCAGACAAAAACCTTTGGGACACTTTGTCCCGAAGCGCCGGGTTTGGGGAGGCCCCAACAAGCATTTTTACAGGGCCATCGGCGCTGCAAAAATCGCAGGTGTGTTCACACCTGCCCAGCTTGCCATTAGTGCGCACCCCGGAAATGCCTTGAAAACCGGGGGTCTTGCGTTTTGTCTGCATTTTGTCCGCCGAGTTTCCTTTTTACAGGTAGAATAATTCCATATCTGTAAAAAAGGAGCGACTCAACATGAATGAACAATACTGTTTGAACAACGAAAAAATGGAGGCTTATGCCCTCTGGCTGCGGCAGGAGGAGCACGCCCCGTCCACCGTGGAGAAGTACCTGCGGGACATCCGGGCCTTTGCCCTCTGGCTGGATGGGCAAAGCGTGACAAAGGAACGGACGGCGGAATGGAAAAGCCACTTGCAGGCAGAGGACTATGCCCCCGTTACCATCAATGGGATGCTGACCTCTGTGAACGGCCTGCTGCGCTTTCTCGGCTGGGAGGGGTGCCGGGTAAAGCATCTGAAGCTCCAGAGAAAACTCTTTCAGGACTCTGCCCGTGTGCTGACCCGCGCTGACTATGACCGCCTGCTGGAGACGGCGCACTCCCTTGGCCGGGAGCGGCTGGCCCTGCTCATGGAGACCATCTGTGCCACCGGCATTCGGGTGAGCGAGGTCAGGTACATCACTGTGGAGGCTGCCCAAAGGGGCCGGGCGGAGATCTCCATGAAGGGCAAGATCCGGGTGATCCTGATCCCCGGCAAGCTGGCCCGGAAGCTGCTGAAATACGCCAGAAAGCACAAAACCGTTTCCGGCGAGATCTTTCTCACAGGAAACGGAAAGCCGCTGTCCAGGCGGCAGATCTGGGCGGAGATGAAGGCCCTGTGCGCTCATGCGGGCGTAGAGCCCTCCAAAGTCTTTCCCCATGCCCTGCGGCATCTTTTTGCCAGAGCCTTTTACAAGTCCTTCAAGGACATTGCGAAGCTGGCTGATCTGCTGGGCCATTCCAGCATTGAGACGACTCGTATTTACCTCCTGAACACGGGCGAAGAACACGCCCGACAGCTTGAGCGATTAGGACTGGTATCTTAAACAGGCCAATTCAACAATTCGTGATGCGCAGACGGCGGAGGTTCCACTTAAAACAGGAAGATACGGATAAAAAGGAGCGCCGCCATTTCCCCCAATATAGGAAAAGGCCGCACCAAAATAAGGCTGCGAAAAGACGCATTTTGCAGCCCTTACTTTTTGCGCCCAAATGCGTGGAAACGCTTGCCTTTCGGCAGGGGCAATGTTATAATTTAGCCATCAATCTGCGGTCATGACGGTAATTTCCACGCCGCATTTGTGGCAAATTGTTGATTCTGTGATGCTGGAGGCGGTGCGGATGCAGGCTGGAGCAAGCACGGGAGTAAATTTGCCAGGTGTTTCTGCACGCACATCGGCCACAGAAAACAGATGGAGAAAGGGGGATGAACATGATCCGAACGGAGTTATCTCTGCTGGATGCCATCGCGATTGAAATGCGGTGCGAATACCTGTCCGACTTGCGGTATCTGGACAGCAGTCAGCGGGCCCTGCTGGCTGAAAAGCTGAAACAGGTATCTATCAAACCGGATTCCCTGCGTGATTGGAACGATGCTTTGCAGTATCTGGCGAGACAGCCGCCGGAGGCAACGGCAGAGACCGCCAAAGAGCGGCTGATCCAAGCCTTATCCCGGCCCCGGTAGTCGGGCCCAGGCTTTGGGACACTTTGTCCCAAAGGTCAAAAAATAATGAAAGGACTGAAAGGAATTCATGAAGAAAAGAGTATTTTCTATGCTCTTGGCTGTCGTCATGCTCGTCGGACTCTTATCGACTGTCGCTTTGGCGGAAGAGAGCACAAATGTAGCTTTTATCAATGAAACCGGATACGCGACCCTGGCGGATGCCATCAGTGCAGCAGGTGATGACGCCACCATCACCCTGGCTGTCGGCAATCATACCATGCCCGGCCAGGTGACGAGTAAGAACATCACCATCAAGGGCGGCGTGGATGCCATTGTGGATCTGACCGCCTCTGTTAACGCAAGCGGCTCCACCATCAACTTTGAGGGCGTCACCGTCAAGTTCGACAACGACAACTACGAGGGTCTGCAGCACTCCACTAAGGTCACCTACACCAACTGCACCCACATCGGTACCGAGTTCCTGTATGCGCCCACTGTGTCCTACTCCGGCTGTACTTTCAATATGTATAATGCTTCTACCGAGTATGCCGTCTGGACCTATGGCGCGAGTGATGTGACCTTCACCGACTGCAACTTCAACACCAACGGCAAGGCCATTCTGGTCTACACGGAAGCCGCGCACCAGGCTGCGATTACTCTGTCCAGGTGTACATTTACGAGCAACGGCACTTACACCGGCAAGGCTGCTGTTGAACTGGGCCAGAGCGCCAACGGAAATGTTGCTGAGTATGACCTGGTATTCACCAACTGTACTGCTGACGATAATTTCTCTACCAACAATTCCAGCTCCAACCTGTGGGGCAATAAGGACTCCATGACCACCGAAGACGGCTCCTCTGTTGTCATCGACGGTAGCGAGAACCTGATGCCTGCTCCTGCGGTCACCACCTATGTGGCTCAGATCGGCGAAACCATGTATGAAACCCTCCAGGCGGCGCTGGAGGACGCCGTTGCAACCTCCGGTTCTGTTACCGTGGAACTTTTGAGTGACATCAGCGGCGACAACTGGACATCGATCGCTTTCAACAGTTATCCCTCCATGGCAGCGGACAGCATTACGCTGGATGGTAACAGCCGCACCATCACCGGTCTGACTGCCCCCCTGATCGGCAGCGTCTGGACCGGCAGCAGCCTGACCATTCAGGATCTGACCATTTCCGACGCGAACATCACTGTGACGAACGGTAATACCGCCGCGCTGATCGCCACCGCGGACTCCATTAGTAAGATCACTCTGATCAACTGCTCTGTTGTTGACTCTACGATCTCCGGCAGCGGCTATGCGGGCGGTCTGATCGGCTGGTGTTCCGGTTATGCCAAGGCCGATGACGGTCCCGTGCATCTGGATGTCACGATCCAGGGCTGCTCTGTCACCGGCTGCACCATAACCGGCGGCAGCTCTACCGGTTCTCTGATCGGTCATGCGGGCTCCGGTGCGAACGAGTCTGTGGTCATCACAAGCAGCACGATCGGCAGCAACACCCTGACCTGCACCGATGAGAACTATGGCAGAGCCGACAAGGTCGGCGCCGCGATTGGCCGCATCAATAACTCCGTTGTGACCCTGGATATCACCGACAACGGCAGTAACACCCTGAACCCCGCTGGTACCTACTCCGACCGTATTCTGGGCGCTGTGGCCGGAGGTTCCATGACCATCAGCGGTGGTACCTATGTATCCGATCCCCGTAATGTTGAGAAAACAGACTCCAGCACTCTGACCGGAACGGCCCCCGCCATCGCCGAGGGGTATGAGATCGTTGAGAATAATGACGGTACTTGGACCGTCGAAAAGATTCCCGTGGTCGCATCTGTTAAAGTTGGCGATGCAGAGGCGCAAGAGTATACCAATTTGAAGGCGGCGTTTGAGGCGGTTTCGAATCTATCCAATGGTTCCTCTTCTTCTCCCGTTAATGTGACGATTGAAATTCTGGCGGATGTGACGGTTAACGAAGATTGGGAAGCATACGATATTACCCATCATTATGGCACCGTTACCATCAACGGTAATAACCACACCATCAGCAATTTGCCCGAAGCACTTGTTGCCGCCGCTCACTACACTGATTGGGCGATAAACGATCTGACGATCTCCAATGCTTTGATTGATGACCCGAATAGCGAGGATACAAACGGACTGGCTCTGGGAGCATTTATTAACCATATTCAGAATGACGGCAGCATTATATTTACGAACTGCCATGTTGTAGATTCGAAAATCGATGCCAGCGGTACGGCGGATATTGATGCCGCAGCGTTTGTTGGCTACTCCTCTTCTTCCGATAAGATCACACTGACCAATTGTTCTGTGAAGAATACGACTATTGGCGGTGACTTGGTCGGTGCTGTGGTTGGCTATACCAGTGGTGGAAATATCGAGCTTGCCGACACCACTGTTAGCGAAAATACCATTACAGGCAGCGGCTGTGCCGGTACCGTGGTGGGTCGATTGAATGGACCTGCTGACGCCGTAATCAACTCCGGAACTATTATAACAGGCAACGGCGATGTTGATGTCGTTGGCAATGTCGTGAATAACAACAATGAATTGGTCCTTAATGGCGGCGCATTCGATAAGAAGCCTACCATCACCAGTATGTACGATGACGGTGCGTATATGAACGGCGAGACCATTGCCGATTCCGTTATCGTTGCAGATGGTTATGTTGTCGCTCAGCGTGCCGATGGTATGTGGACCCTCGCTGAAGACGATGACATCACTCCCGGCTCTGTGACCCTGACCGCTGACAAGACTTCCTTGCGCGGCGGCGGCACCGTGACTCTGACCGTGAGCGGCGTGACCGAGGGCATGGGTGTTGTGATCTGCAACGATGAGACCATTGTTCCGAGGCATCAGGAGGGCGGCGTATGGACCGCTGAACTTCCCAACACCACAAAGGACTATACTTTCGAAGTGACCGGTCTGGGTGAGAACACTGCTTCGGTCGATGTTTCCGTGACCTACCGCAGCAGCAGCTCCGGCGGCGGCTCCGGCAGTAGCACCTATTCCATCAGCATCTCCAGCACGAAGAACGGCGAAGTGACCGTGGACCGCACCTCTGCAAGCAAAGGAACCACCGTCACCATTACCGTCGATCCTGACAATGGCTACGAGTTGGATGAGCTGACCGTCACCGACAAAAATGGCGACGAGATCGAGCTAATCGACAAGGGCAACGGGAAGTACACCTTCAAAATGCCTGCCAGCAAAGTGACTGTGGATGCCTCTTTCGTGGAAACCGATTCTGGCTCCCATGTTTGCCCCTTTGACGATGTTTCCACCGGAGACTATTATCATGACGCCGTGGAGTGGGCGGTTGAGCAGGGTATCACCAACGGCACTGCGGCCACCATGTTCAGCCCCAACGCTTCCTGCACCCGCGCCCAGATGGTGACCTTCCTGTGGCGGGCCGCCGGTTGCCCGACTCCGGCAAGCAGCATCTGTGCGTTCACCGATCTGGACAGCAGCGCGTATTACTACACTGCCGTCCTGTGGGCCGTTGGCGAGGGCGTGACGAACGGCACTACGGCTACCACGTTTAGCCCTGACGCCGTCGTGACCCGCAGCCAGACCGTCGCATTCCTGTGGCGCTACGCCGGGTCTACCGAAATGTACGGCACCGTGCCCTATACCGATGTTCCTGCTGACGCCTATTACTACGATGCGGTCCTGTGGGCGAATGAGAATGACATCACCAATGGCACGACTGCGACGACGTTCAGCCCTGACGCTGACTGCACCCGTGCCCAGATCGTGACCTTCATGTATCGTTACATGGGCGAGTAAATCGAAAATCTATAAATTGACGGATCGATGACCCGTTGATGGGAGAACGGGGGCTTCGGCCCCCGTTTTTCCATCCTCCCACTTTCAGAAAAGCGGGATAGACACCAGTTCACAAGGAGATGTTTGCTATGTGTTGAGCGGCGGGTGCGCTCCGCCTGAATAGATAGGACGGGGGATGTCATGACAGACGTAGAGTAGCCTCGTACAACTTCATAGCAGCACGGAGAAAGCCCGCAAAGACAGACCGAGTCTTTGCGGGCTTTCTCTTTGCCGTTTTCTGCCAGATTATCTGCGCGGACTTCGCATACCCAGTCCGCCCCCTCTTTGAGACAAAGTGTCCCAAAGCCCGCTGCCGCAGCCCTCCCTTTCCAGCCTTTCATGTTTTCCTGTGCAAGCGCACCACCACAAATGAAACTGAAAGGCGGAACCTATCATGACGACAATTAACCTGCGGGATTTTTTCTATTGGTACAAGGCGGACGAGTTCATCGAGGTCACGGAGGAGGTGGCAGAAGAACTCCGGGTTGGCAAGGTGGAGGATGTCACCCACTGGAGGCGCATGAAGCGCAACAGGGCCAACTACTCTCTGGACGCCGGGGACGGCATTGAAAACTCCATCTGTGAGTTTGAACCCTCCCCGGAGGAGTGCATGGCCCTCATTGAGCAGTACCGGCGCCTGTGCTGCGCCCTGAACCATCTCCCCGAAACCCAGGGACGGAGGGTAGACGCCCACTATCTCCTGGGTATGAGTTATCAAGAGATTGCCAAGGCAGAGGGCGTGCGTGAAGATGCCGTTCGGAAAGCCATTGACCGTGGCTTGGAACACATGCGAAAATTTTTCTGAAAATTTCGTCTTAGCATGTCCGGAAACGCATGGTTTCTTCCCTGGGTATATAGAGGGAACTTTATACGCGCACGGCAGCCGGGTCCCGGCCCGGCTGCCGTGCCGGATTACACAAAGGAGGTCACAAAATGAAAGCCGTTTTATACTGCCGCGCTTCCACGTCCGGCCCCTTTTCGCTGGATATGATCCGGGGCCAGCAGCTCTGTTTGCTCGACTACGCAAAGGAAAACGGGATCGAGATTGCCGGGATTTATTCGGATGTCGGTTGTCTCGGCTCCACCTTGGACAATCCCGGCGTGCAGGCTGTTCTGCAGGCCATCCGGGAGGGTAAAACGGACACGATCCTTGTGACGGACCGGGACCGCCTGAACAAAGGCATATATCTGGAGGAGCTGCAAAATCTCCCCGTCATTGAGACCGGCTCCAAAGGGCAGCACCGGGAACGGGAGGCGGACCATGCGCTGTGATCCTGAACTGGCCGCCCTGCTCTCCCAGCCCTGGAGCGAGGGTGTCTGCCGGGGCTATGTGATCGCCGCTATGGAGCGATGCGGCTTCAAGCCCGCTGATATTGAACGCGTGATGCGGGAGTTGCATGAGGTGTTTGACTTCCTCGCGCTGGACGAGGCCCAGGCCCTCTATGACCGGAGTCCCTACTGACAACGAGACACTTTGTCCCAATCAAAGCAGCGGACGGCATTTGCCGTCCGCTGCGCCTTTCCCAACAGATAGAGATGGAGCGTGATACACACACGAATGATGACAAGGAGGGTACTCTATGAAACTGACAGCACAGGAACTGGAGAATATGCGGAGCGTCAACATCGGCGCGGTGAGTGCGGATATGCTGCCCGAAGTGGATGGCATGGCTCTCGACCACACCCTGTCCAACAAAGAGCGGATCGCCCGCTTTCTCCACAAGGCAGCCAATCCCTATTGCTTTTGCGTGGGCGGCGTGGGTGTAAAAATCGAGTTTGCCGAGGACGGCCCTGCCTTGCAGGACGCGCTGTGCGCGTTCCTTTTACGGCAGCGCAGCGGCCTATAACCATTGTACCGCAGTCTGTTCCTGCTACGAGACACAGTGTCCCAAGGCTGAGGCATCCTTGCTGATGCCCCGTGCCAGAGGTATAATATAGGTGTAATGTGGTAGGGGAAAGGAGGACCAATGCCACGGCAAAAGAACAGGGGCCTACAAAATTTTCTCCCTACATATCCAGCCCCTACCCGCACCCGGCGCTGGAAAATGGCAAGCTATATCCGGCTCTCCAAGGAGGACTTGCAGAAGATACGGAAAGGGCTTGACTGCAGCAACAGCGTCAAGAACCAGCGGGATATTCTCAACTACTTTTATGAAACCCACGCTGAGGAATTTGAAAGCATCCGGGAATATGTGGATGACGGCCACACCGGGACGGACACGGACCGGGAACACTTCCAGGAGATGCTGGCCGATATTATGAACGGCAGGATCAACTGCGTGGTGGTGAAAGACCTCTCCCGGCTGGCCCGCAATTACAGCGACGCCGGGGGCCTGATCGACAACCTGTTTGTCCAGATGGGCGTCCGCTTTATCTCTCTGGCAGAAAATGTGGACAGCTTTCTGGACCCGGACAGCGTTTCCGATATTAAGGTGCCCATCACCAATGTCATGAATGACAACTACTGCTTTCAGACCTCGAAGAAGATTCGGCAGGTGTTCGACTACAAGCGGCGCATCGGTCAATATATAGGCGCTTTCGCGCCCTATGGCTATATCAAGGACCCGGCGGATAAGCACCACCTCATTATTGATCCTGATGCGGCTGAAATCGTCCGGCTGATTTACAGGATGTTTCTGGAGGGGACCTCCAAGCACGGCATCGCAATGTACCTGAACGAGCACGGCGTCCCCAGCCCTGCGGCCTACCGCCGCATGAAAGGACTGCCCGTCTCCTCCGATGCTGATAATCCCATGTGGAGTGCCCGCACGATCCACGAGATCCTGACGAAAGAAATCTATACCGGCGATTTGGTTCAGGGCCGCCACCGTGTCAAGAGTTATAAGGTTCACCAAATCGAGGCTGTTCCGGAGGAGGATTGGGTACGGGTTCCCAATACCCATGAGGCTATCATTGACCGGGCGACCTTTGAAAAGGTGCAAAGCCTGTTGAAGCGGGACACCCGCACATCCCCCAAGGGACGGCAGGTCCATCTGTTCAGCGGCTTCCTCCGCTGCCCGGACTGCGGCAAGGCCCTGACCCGGAGCGTGAGCGGCAGCCATGTGTACTATGCCTGCTCTACCTACAAGAACCGTTCCCGGACTGCCTGCACCATGCACTCCATCAAGCACAACCGTCTGGAGGCTGCCGTCCTGTTTGCAATTCAGCAGCAGGTGCATCTGGCGGTGTCCTACTCGGAAATCGTGGCCCTGATCAATACGGCCCCGGTCAAGAAATGCCAGTCCAGACGGCTGGATGACCTGATCGCGGCAAAGGAACGGGAGCTTGCGAAAATTACGCGATATAAGCAGGGACTTTATCAGGACTGGAAAGACGGCGAGATCACCCGTGACGACTACCACAATATGAAAGCCGATTATGAGCGCCAGACAGCCCAACTGACCGCCGTACTGAAAAATCTGACGGAGGAACGGGCGGAACTGGCAAACGGCGTGGATGATGAGCATCCGGCGTTGGTGGCGTTTATGAGGTATCAGAACATCGACCGTTTGACCCGTGATATTCTTGTGGAGCTTGTGGACCACATCAAGGTTTACGATAACGGCAACATCAGTGTTCACTTCAAGTTTACCGATGAACTCCGCAAAATCCTTGAATATATCGATCTCAACAACGATACCGCGGCAAAGGTTGTTTGAGTGCTGCATCTCCCATATTGGCAGCTCGTTTTCCTATTAGGCGCTAAACGTATGATCGCGGAACCCATTCGGGCCCTCCTGGGAGAGGACCTGGCGGGTCGGGTGGAGGAGGTCCTCCGGGGTGCGGGACCGGAGGGCGGAGACCTGGACCTGGTGGCGGGCAACGACGGCAGCTATCTCCCCGCGGGGGAGGTGGAGCGGCGCCTCCGCACCGCCGCCCTGCGGGCGGGTCTGGCCGGGCTGGTCCACGACCCCGACGATATCCTGCCCCTGGTGGACCTGGACGCGGTGGAGACCGACGGCAGCGGCGGGCTCCGTACCGACCTGGAGGCGCTGCTTGCCCCCATCCGGACCGCCAAGCCCTACCTCTTCCGGACCGGGGAGGCGGAGCCGCCGGTCCTGGCCGGCGCCGTCCCCGCGCCCCCCGGCGGCGCGCCCCGCAGAAGCTATACCATGGAGGAGCTGGGACGCCTCACCATGGAGGAGTACAGAGAGGCGCGGAGGATAGGCGCGCAGGGGGGCTGAGGCGGGACAGAGCCGGCTTCAGAACAGGCCCGCGCCCTCCGGGATAGAAGCTCCGCAGGAAACCATCACAACAAACAGGAAAAAGGAGAGAAATTACAATGGCAAACACATTTCTGACCCCCAGCGTCGTCGCCCGGGAGGCCCTGATGGTGCTGGAAAACAATCTGGTCATGGCGAATCTGGTCCACCGGGACTACTCCGATGAGTTCGTCCAGGTGGGCGACACTGTGACCATCCGCAAGCCCGCCAAGTTCACGGCCAAGAACTTTGCCGGCGCCATCGTCCGGCAGGACGCCTCCGAGGGGAGCGTGGCCGTGAAGATCGACCGGCACCGGGACGTGTCCTTTGAGGTGACCAGCAGGGAGATGACCCTGGATATCCGGGACTTTTCCAGCCAGCTCATCGCCCCCGCCATGCGGGCCATCGCCCAGGCGGTGGACGAGGACCTTCTCAACGAGTGCGCCAACATCGCAGCCTCCGTCCAGGCCACCGCAGATCCTTCCGATCTGGCGGATCTGGCCGCCCTGGCCAAGACCCTGGACGCGGCCATGGCCCCCCTGGATCAGCGCAGACTGGTGCTCTCCACCGCACACAAATACCGCTATGCCCTCACCGACAATCTCTCGAAGGTGGCCTACGCGGGCAGCGGGGAGACCCTGCGCAACGCCGAACTGGGCCGTGTGTACACGCTGGACACCTACATGGACCAGAACTGCCCCGACTCCCTGTCCGCCGCCCCCGGCACCGCCGGGGCCTACCAGGTGACCGGTACGGCGGGGGCGACCGTCGTGGCCCTTACGGGGGTGAGCGCCGCCACAGCCACCGTGAAGAAGGGCGACTGCTTCATCCTGGACGGCTACCGCTACCACTTTACCCAGGACAAGACCGCCGTCTCCGGCGCTGTGGCCCAGGTGGGCATTGACTGTGAGCTGGTGAAGGATTACACCAACGCCGACGCCTATGTGGTCTCCAAGCCCCACTCCCTGGCCTTCCACCGCAACGCCATCGCCCTGGTCACCCGCCCCCTGGCCCTGCCCATGGGGGACGACCGGGCCGCCATCATCAGCGGCAACGGCCTGGGCGTCCGGGTGGTGTACGGCTACGACCAGGATACGAAAAAGGACACCGTATCCCTGGACGTCATCTACGGCATCCAGACCCTGGACGACACCCTGGCGGTAAAACTGGTGGGGTAAAACGAAGCGCGGAGCCGCACGGCGAAACAGAAAGGAAACGGATGGGATGGACCACGTGAATGAACGGCTTGCCCGGCTCAAGCATCTGCTGGGCATTGTGGAGGAGGAGCAGGACGGACTGCTGAGTACGGCGCTCCAGGCCGTGGAGGACCAGGTGCTCAACTACCTGGGCCGGGAGGAGCTCCCTCCGGAGCTGGAGCGGGCGCTGCTGCTGATGACGGCCTCCTATTGGAAGGGGGCGGCCCTGGGCGGCGGAGCCGCAGCGGGGCCGGTGGCCTCTGTCAAGCGGGGAGACGTGTCCACCTCCTTTGCCGTGAGCGGCGGAGCCGCGGCGGGAGCAGGGACCTTCGAGCTCGCGGACGGGGGCACCTTCTTCGGCTGGCGGGAGACCCTGAACGGCTATCGAAAGCTGAGGAAATAAGAAGCGCGGAGCGCCCGGGAGCAGGGCGACAGCGAAACACGGCGACGGCGTCAGAACAGGCCCACGCCGCTCTGTTTCCCGCGAAGCGGAAAACTGCCGCATTTGCGGTCCCGCTCTTCCTTTCCAAATCGAAACACCTGTTTCGATTCGGGGAGGACGAGCAAGGGAATGGAGCGAGAAATCGCCGTGGGCGGAATGGACTTTGCGAGGACGAGAGAGGAGGATATCCATGGGCTTTGGGAACCCCGCCGCCGAGCGGGCGGCGCTGGAGCAGACCTATGAGGACCGGACCGACGTGCTCCGCCCGGGGCGGGACCGGGAAGGCAATCTCACCCGGACGGTGTACGAGCTGGTCTATGGGGCGCTGCCCTGTGCCCTCTCCCGGGCCGGGGTGCAGTCCAGGCTCAGCCGGGAGCGCAGCGGACAGAACCGGGCGGAGAACCGGCTGGACTACGACGCGGTGCTCTTCCTGGCGCCCGAGCCGGAGCTGCGGCCCGGCGACCGGGTCCGGGTACAACGGGCGGACGGAGAGACCCTGGAGCTGGAGCTGGTGGGGCGGGCTGTCCGCTACCCCACCCACCAGGAGGCGGCGGCCAGGGAAAAAAGACTGATATGACGGAGAGACGAGTATGACGGAATACGACCTTATGCAGGCGGCCGCGGGAAAGCTCACGGCCCTGTGGCCCGACCGGCCCGTGTACACCGGGACCATCCCCGCGGGGGCCGACGGAAGCTTTTTCCTGGAGTCCACCGGCTCCGAACAGACCGAGGGGCTGGATCGCTTCCGGCACCGGAAGGCGCGCTTTCGGGTGCGTTACTTTCTGGACAGCGGAGACGCCGGGGCCTTCGCCCAGTGGGCGGAGACCATGTTCGCCTCCTTCCGGCGGCTGGAGGCGGCGGAGGGAGCGCACACCCGGACGGTACGCCTGACGGGCCGGAAGGCCCAGGTGGCAGAGGACGGGAAGTCCTGCCAATTTACGTTTGACGTCGACCTCTATTACCGGGAGGAGCCCCAGACCACCGGAGAGGTGATGGAATACCTGAAACAGGAGGAGACATGGAAGAGACAGTGACGACCAAGACCCCCAAGCGGTCCCGGCGGGGCGGAGTGGAACCGGTGTTCACCCGGCGGCAGCTCCTGAAGGCCGGGACCATGGCCGTCCCCAGGGACGTGCTCTCCGCCGTCCTGGAAGAGGGGCGACTTTACACCAAAGGCCAAGCGCAGGGCTTGGCGGAAACATTTTTGAAAAGAAAGGTGAACTGAATGTCTATGGGAGGCGGCACCTTTACGGTGCAAAACAAGATCCTGCCCGGCAGCTACATCAATTTCGTGAGTACGGCCTCCGCCGCCACGCTGGGAGAGCGGGGCACGGCGGCCCTGCCCCTGGAGCTGGACTGGGGGCCGGAGGGCCAGATCTATGCCCTGGAGGCCGGGGAGTTCAACCAGACGGCCCTGAAGGTGTTCGGCCATGACGCCACGGCGGCGGAGCTGCTGCTCATCCGGGAGGCGCTGAAGCGGTGCTCGACCCTGCTGGTGTACCGGGTGAACGCCGGCGGAGCCAAGGCCGGCGCCACGGTGGGGGGCATGACGATCACCGCCAGGTGGGGCGGCACCCGGGGCAACAGCCTCCGGGCGGCGGTGCAGGCCAACGCCGACGACGAGGAGAAGGTGGACGTGGTGACCTATCTGGAGGAACAGGAGGTGGACCGCCAGACCGTGGCGGCCTCCGGCGGCGCGGCAGACCTGAAAGCCAACGACTGTGTGAGCTTCGGCACGGCGGAGACCCTGACGGCGGCGGCCGCCACGGCCCTTACCGGCGGGACCAACGGCACGGTGAACGGCGCGGCCTACGCGGCCTGGCTCACCGCCCTGGAGGTGGAGGACTTCAACGCCGTGGGCTATCCCGGCACGGATGAGAGCGTAAAGGCGCTGGTGGACGCCTTCGTCAAGCGGCTGCGGGACGAGGACGGACGCAAGGTGGTGGGGGTGCTCTACCAGCACGCCGGGGACGACATCGGCCTTATCAGCGTGAAAAACGGCGTGGTGCTCACCGACGGCACCGTGCTCACCGGCGACAAGGCCGTGGCCTGGGTCACCGGCGCCACCGCCGGGGCGGAGGTGAACGAGTCCCTCACCAACACGGCCTACGACGGCGCGGTGGATGTGGACGTCAAGTACACCAGAGGACAATACGAGCAGGCCATGCAGGCGGGCGAGTTCGTCTTTTACCCCGACGGGGGAAAGGCCCGGGTCCTCTCCGACCTCAACAGCCGCACCAGCTTCGGCGGAGGGATCAGCGAGGACTGGACCTCCAACCGGGTGGTGCGGGTCATGGACGGCTGGGCCAACGATGTGGCCCGGACCTTCTCCCAGAGCTACCTGGGTACACAGACCAACAGTGAGACGGGCCGGGCCCTCTTCAAGGCCGACCTGGTGGCCCTCGGAAAGGAATACGAGGGCATCGACGCCATCAGCGGCTTTGCGCCCGACGACGTGACCGTGCTCCAGGGGGACGGCAAGCGGGACGTGTCCGTGGCCTGCGCCCTCACCCCCAACGACAGCATGGAAAAGCTGTATATGACGGTGGCCGTCCATTAAAAGAGAGGAGTGAACGAACATGAAGGTACTCAACAGCTGGGATGCGGTGTCCGGCAAGGAGGGACGCGCGTACGCCAAGATTGACGGGAACAACGAGGAGCTCTTTTACGCCAAGACCATCGAGGCCAAGGTGGAAAAGACCAAGAGCCAGGTAAAGTCCATCGGCCGGCGCATGGTGGGACACAAGACCACCGGCGCGGAGGGCACCGGCTCCATGACCATCTACTACATCACCCCGCTCTTCCGGGCCAAGCTGGCGGAGTGGAAGGCGACGGGCCGGGACGCCTATTTCGACCTGGTGATCGAAAACGACGACCCCGACTCCTCCGCCGGGCGGCAGATCATCCGCCTAGAGGGGGTCAACCTGGACGCCACCGTACTGGCCAAGCTGGACGGCGACTCCGACGACCCCCTGGAGGAGGAGACCGACTTTACCTTTGAGGATTGGGACATCCTGACCCCCTTCTCCAAGGTGTGACGCAGGCGGGAGGGGGCGCGGGGCCCCTCCCCAGCGTGTCGAGAAACCTCGACACGCTTCAAAAAAGTGCTTACCCTTTTTTGAACTCTTGCAGGCCGCTGCGTCGCACTCGCTGCACTCGCACGCTTGCGGCCTGAGAAGTGATTTTTGCGAGGCCCGGGT
>NZ_JBCOAQ010000033.1:0-29480 GCF_040226735.1 Intestinimonas sp. RTP31139st1_F5_RTP31139_211217
GTGGGTCTGGAGGACAACATCTTCCTGGAGAAGGGCGTCCTGGCCACCAACGCGCAGCTGGTGGAGCGGGCCTGCAAACTGGGTGAGCTGGCCGGCCGCACCATCGCCACCGCCGCCGATGCACGGGAGATCCTCGGCCTGACCAAACACATCTAAACAAAAACGGAAAGGAGCCCATTGCTATGAGGCTGGAATCGATCAAACGAATCGCCGTTTTGGGCGCGGGCACCATGGGGCCCGGCATCGCCCAGCGCTACGCCATGAGCGGGCGGAGCGTCAATCTTTACGACATCAGTGAGCAGGCCCTGGAAAAGGCCAAGGTCATGCTCCGCACCAATCTGGACACCTTTGTGGAGGAGGAGCTCCTCACCGCAGAGGAGGCCGACGGTGTCTTTGCCCGGGTCAGCTTCACCGCCGACCTGGAGGCCGCACTGAAAGACGTGCAGTATGTCCAGGAGACGGTGGCGGAGAAGCCCGCCATCAAGACCTCTGTCTTTGCCCAGGTGGACGCCCTGCTCCCCCCGGAGGCCATCTTGGTCTCCAACACCTCTTCGCTCAACCCCTTCACACTTATCCCCGAGGGCCGCGCCGCCAACTTTGCCGCCGCCCACTGGTTTGCGCCCCCTCACATCATTCCTCTGGTGGAGGTCGCCAGGGATGAGCGCACCTCTGAAGAGACCATGGAAACGGTCCTGGCCCTTCTCAAGGAGTGTGGTAAAACGCCTGTGCGTATGGAAAAATTCGTACCCGGCTACATCATCAACCGCATCCAGATCCTGCTTAACACCGAGGTATTTTATCTGCTTGGAAACGGCGTATGTACGCCGGAGCAGTTGGATCTGGCCGTTAAGGCCAGCCTGATGCCCCGCGGCATGGTACTGGGCTTGGTCCAGCGCTACGACTTTACCGGTCTGGACATCAGCGCCAACAACATCATCAACGCAAGCTATGTCATGCCGGAGACCAGCAAGCACCCCGCCGTCCTCTTCGATCATGTGGATAAGGGCGAGTTGGGCGTCAAGACCGGCAAAGGCTTCTACGACTACAGCGGACGCGATCCCGCCGAGGTCTGCAAAAAGAGGGACAAACTGCTCTTCCAGGTTCTGAAGGCCGTGGGTCCCCTGATCGACGAGACGATCTGAGTTCCGGCACCGCGTCATCATACTTCTCTTCCATTTGCTTTTCCCATCCCAACACAAGAAAGGCGGCCGCCCGATGGGGGGGCCGCCTTTCTTGTGTTGGGATATTGGGGAGGAAAAGTATGGGGAACGCGGGGGACGGCATTCGGCGCACCGTCCCCCACGCTGCTCCGTTTAGGTATCGGAGGCCTCGGTCTTTCTCATGCCGCGGGGCTTCATGCCCAGCATGATCCGGGCCTCATCGGGGGTGGCCACCTCGCGGCCCACCTCTTTGGCGATCCGCACGGCGCGCTCCACCAGCTGCACGTTGGTGGCCTTGACGCCCTTATAGAGGTACTGGTTGTCTTCCAGACCCACGCGGACGTGGCCGCCCGCACCCATGGCCCAAAGGATGGTGCTGACCTGCATTCCGGCTACACCAGCCAGGTTCCACTCAGCTCCCTCCGGAAGCATGGTGAGCAGATATCCCAGTTGAGACATCGTCGCGGGCATGGTGTTTTTCACACCCATAACAAAGTCAAAGTACAGAGGACCGGTCAGCAGGCCTTCCTTGTGGAGGTTGATGGCGTTGCTCATCATGTTGGTGTCGAACACTTCGATCTCGGGCTTGATGTTGTGCTCCAGCATGAATTTCGCCTGCGCGGTATAGTACTCCACACGGTTTACATAAGCTCCCGTGGGAAAAGCACTGGACCCGGGACAATAGCTGATCATCTCCGGGAGGCAGCGCAGGGCGTTGTCCCGGTCCTCCTCACTGGCGTCATACCGTCCGCCGGTGGAGAGCTGGACGATGAGATCGGGGCACTTGGCTTCCAGGGTCTCCTTGATCTCCCGGAACTGTTCTATATCATGAGAATTCTTCCCGGTCACACGGTCCCTCACATGGACATGGACGACGGCGGCGCCGGCCTCATAGACCGCGATGGCGTCCTTGACGATCTCATCCACAGTGATGGGGAGGGCCGGAAATTTCTCCTTGCTGGGGACGGAGCCCGTCAGGGCACAGGTGATAATTACTTTTTTCATTCTGGTTTTCCCTTCTAAAAAAGCTCTGGATTAAAAACGGTTGCCTTGTTGCTTACAGGACCAGGAAACAGACCGAGATCACAATGCCGGACACAATGGCAAAGGTGAAGCAGTAGCCCATGATGTCCTTGATCCCCAGGCCGGCCAGGGACAGCGCGGGCAGCGCCCAGAAGGGCTGAATCTGGTTGGTCCAGGAGTCGCCCCAGCACAGCGCCATGGCTGTCTTGGCAAAGTCCGCGTTCAGAGTGTCTGCGGCCTGCATCATGATGGGGCCCTGCACGGTCCACTGTCCGCCGCCGGAGGGAATGAAAATGTTGACGAGACCAGCAGCCCAGAAGGTGAAGAGGGGCAGCGTCTTGGCGGAGGAGATGCTGACAAAGAAATTGGCCAGGATATCCACAAGGCCGGAATTTTTGACCAGGCCCATAATGGCGGCGTAGAACAGGAACTGCAGGGTAATACCGGCGGCGGATTTGATGGCCTCGCCCATGGCGCGGGAATAGTTGCCGGGGGTCTTGTGGCACAGGGCGCCGGCGGCAAAGAACATCAGCACGACCTCATTCAGGCCAAAGTTCAGGGTGCGCTTGGTCCAGAAGTACCACACCATGTAGGCCACAACGATCAGCGCGGGGATGATAGCCAGAGGGGCAAAGTTATCCAGCTTCTCAGCGAAGTCCATGTCCTTCCAGCTTTTAGCCGCATGGGCCTTTTCCTCGGCCTCTTCCCGGGCGGCGTCGGCATCCAGCACAGCCTGCTGAATCTCGATGCATTCGCTCTCCCTGGGACAGATCAGGGCGTATGTAATCAGGCCGGAGATCAGCACCAGGACCGTGATGATCAGGTTCCAGGAGCTGTACAATGTGGCAGTGGTGGGGATGATATCGCCTACGATCTCATAGACGATGCTGCTCTCAGCAGTGACCTCCAGAGGAATGGAGGAGGAGGGCCCGCGGATGATGTTGCCGGCATGGCAGGCTGCGATCAGGACCGCATAGTCCACCTTGACGCCTCTGCCCTTAAAGACACGGGCGATCTCCTTGGCCACCAGAGCGCCGGCGATCATGCCAAGGCCCCAGTTCAGGTAAGTGGCGATCATGCCCACCAGGGCTACCGTCAGGGTGGCGGCAACGCGGTTCTTGGGCAGATAAGCGATGGAGCGCAGCAGCTTCTTCACCGGTTTGGAGCTGGCCAGGCAGTGCCCGGTCACCAGCACCAGCACCATCTGCATGGTGAAGCTGAGCAGGGAATACATGCCCTGAGACATGTACTTGACGCAGTCCAACAGACTGCTGTCCGTGAGCCCCCAGGCCCCCAAAAAGGCGACCAGGGTCAGGATCAGGGCCAGAACATATGCGCTGGGCAGCCACTTTTGCACAAACTTACAAAGCGCTTTCGAAATTGCTCTCATGTTTTTGTCTCTCCCTCTCTTTTCGATTTGAGTCCATGCTCTGCGTGGGGTCTTCTCTCGATTGACTCGCTTAGAGAACAAACATTTTGAAGCAAAAGTATGGGATGGGGCGCAAGGATCTTGTCTGCTGTGCGTTTGAAGGATTACTGTTCTCTCTTCTGGACCAGTTCGCTGATTACACCGTGTCCTGCTTCCGCGTCAATGTAGTTGACAAGCGTATGATTGGCGCCCGGCCTTGGCTCAGGATTTCGGAGCCCAACTCCTATGCTGTGAAAATACCTCATATCCTGCTCCAAGTCGTCTACCTCATACGCAATATGGTATAGGCCTTCCCCCCTCTTCTCTATAAATCTGTTGACAGCCGCAAAATCCTTGATCCCCTGTACCAGCTCAATTTCCAAGTCTCCACAGACAAAAAACGCCGCTTTGCAGCCCGCCACCTCCACGATCTGCGTGCCGCGGTAGGGGAGCCGCAGGATATCCCGGTAGAAGGAAATTGCCTCGTCCATATCCTTTACCGCGATGGCGATGTGGTTGACCTTTTTGATCGGCATGTTCTCTCCCTCTTCCATGGTCACTTTTCCGTGCCCCGACAAAATCCCGCCTTTTCCTTTTCTGCCAAAAGGCCTTAATGTTCCTTGTTGTCTGGGCAAGCCCAGACAACAGAAATGGCCGGCCATTTCTGAATTTTGTGACAAAAAAGAGCTCAATCTCTTTGCTCTGTTTGTATTATTTTTTCTTGTATTATATCTTTCTCTCCAGTATAATTCAAATATCAATTTAACACGCGTACCATGCTAAAATAAGATAGTTCTTCCCACCTGCATTTTACATCACCCCGCCTCTTTTTCCTTTCTTGCTTTTTTCTTTCATCTACTATAGAATTATTTTCATAGATTTATCTATTCAGATACAGGACAAGTATGGTGATCGTATGGATTTTAAGTACCTGCAAATCTTTGTTGCCATTGCGGATGCCGGTACGCTGACCGCCGCCGCTGAGAATCTGCACATCGCTCAGTCCGCCCTGTCCCGGCATCTGCGAAACATTGAGGAGGAGTATGGCGCTCAACTCATGCTTCGGGGCTCCCGGCGGATGAAGCTGACCGACGAGGGCCGGATCCTGTACGTATACGCCAAGAAAACGCTTTTGTGGTCAGACTCCATCCACAAGGAGATCCACGACCTCTCCGTGGGTCTGTCCGGGACCTTGCGCCTTGGCACCGTTCCGAATCTGTTCAACATGTGGCTGGAGACAGTCTTTCCTCGCTTTCATAAAGACTTTCCCAACGTCAAATTCGATATCTATGAGGAGCGGTCAGACATCCTGATCCAGCGGCTGTGGGACGGACTCTGTGACATCGCCCTCATCCGGACCCCCGTCAAGCTGAGCGGGCTGGATGTATTTTACACTACGCCCGACCCTCTTGTGGCCTGCTACCGCGGCGAGCAGTACTTTCAGGGGTGCGGGCCTAAGATCCGGCTGCAGGATCTGGAGGATATCCCCCTGTTTATTTCCCGCTTCTGGAACACCCGGTTTTCTCCGCTCTGCCTCTCCGCCGGTTTTACGCCCAACATTGTGGCGCTGAATGAGCGGATCTCCACCAACCTGCTGTGGGCAAAGAACATCCCGGGCTGTGCCATCGTTCCGATCCGCACGGTAAAGCAGTTTGGTTTTCCGGACTTTCACTATAAGATCATTGACGAGCCCGGCCTGGATTACCCCAATGCCATCGTCACTGTAAAGGACCGGTATCTCCCGGTCGTGGCTCAAAACTTCCTGGAGTACTGCCTTCCCACGGTAGCGGCCCTTCAGGCGGAAGCCGCCGCCTCGTCGGAAGAAAAGGAGCTGTATCCCTAGAGGGATACAGCTCCTTTTCTTCCGCATAGCAGATCCTATTTACTTTCGGTTGCTTCTGCGCCAGATCTTCATCTTCTCCGCCTCCTGGATCAGTTCCTCCCGGAAATCCGGGTGAGAAACGGAAATGATCCGCTCGGTCCTCTCCCAAGTGGAGCAACCCTTCAAGTTTACCATCCCATATTCCGTCACCAGATGGTGGATGTTGGTCCTGGTATCCGTCACAATGGACCCATGGCTGAGCATCGGTACGATGCGGGAATGGAGCAGCCCCTCCTTGTCCTGATAGGTAGAGGAGCAGCAGATAAAGCTCTTGCCTCCCTTGGAGAGGTAGGCGCCCAGCACAAAGTCCAGTTGTCCGCCAGCCCCGCTGATATGCTTGGTGCCGGAGGACTCCGCATTCACCTGCCCGAACAGGTCTACATCCACCGCATTATTGATGGAGATGAAGTTGTCCAGTTGGGAGATCACTCTCACGTCGTTGGTGTAATCCACCGGGGAGGCCATACAAGACGGATTGTTGTTTAAGTACTCATACAGCTTCTTTGTGCCCGCGCCAAAGGCATAGGCCTGACGGCCCCGGTCCACATTCTTTTTCATACCGGTGATCTTTCCCGCGCGGGCGATATCTACAAAGGCGTCCACATACATCTCCGTGTGAACACCCAGATCTTTCAGATCTGACTGGGCGATCATGCTTCCCACCGCGTTCGGCATCCCCCCGATGCCCAATTGGAGGCACGCCCCGTTGGGGATCTCCGGCACGATCAGCTCCGCCACGGCTTTGTCCACCTCAGTGGCGGGTCCGCCCGCACCCAGTTCCGGCATGGGCGGGTTCTCCCCCTCCACGATGTGGGTCACCTGGCTGATATGGACCGCCTCCTGGCTTCCCCCCAGGCACCGGGGCATGTTCCGATTTACCTCCACGATAATGACTTCCGCCACATCGCACAGCGCCGCCATATGGGATGCATTGGGCCCGAAATTGAAGAATCCGTGCTCATCCATGGGTGCCACCTGGAACATGGCCACGTGGACGGGCGCCAGATGTTCCCGGTAATAGCGGGGCAGCTCAGAATAGCGCAGGGGAATATAATAGGTCCCTCCCTCGGCGATCATCTTCCGCTCCACGCCGGACATATGCCACGAGTTCCAGGTAAAGTGCTCCGGCGCGTCCGGCACCGACATGATGGCGGGCCGGTGAAAGATGATGCCGCCCCGCACCTTCACATCGTGCAGTTCTTCATACCGGGCGGCCAGCGCCCGGTCCAGGGCCTCGGGCGTCCCGGTGCACCAGCCGTAGTCCACCCAGTCCCCCGACCGCACTTCCTTGACCGCCTCCGCCGCCGTGGTCAATTTCTGCCGGTAAAGTTCTGTTTGCTCCATAGTCGTGCCTCCCATTTCCAATTCCTATATCTGCCTGGGGCAGCAATTCCCAAACCGCCCTGAGCATATATTGTATTTATTTTAGCATCCGCGGAAAATGGTGGCAAGAAAAAGTTTTGTGCTTAACACATATTGGAGCAAATACAGCACAAAATCGCTCAATATCTACTCTTTCCTCAGCAAGTGCAAGCACTTGCCCCCCGCCCTGAGCAGTGGGTTCCCCCCCGCCGCCGTCTTGACGCGCTGGGAGAGCGTAGGCTCCAAGCACCGCCGGGCGATCTCCTCCAGGCCGTTTCCACGGTAGGCCCGCCAGAACATTTTCCGCCGGGGAGCAGCCGGGCTGGGGCGGAGCGCCGCCCGATTATAGGTCACCGCGGCCACAGGGTCCACCTCTGTTACGGCGGCGCGCTCCCGCAGCGCCTCCAATGCCGCCGCCCCTTTTTCCGTATGGACCAGGGCCAGGGTGGTCCCCTGACGCTCCAGGGCCTCCGGACAGATCTGCTTCACCCCCCAGAAGTCGGCCAGCGTGATGTCGCTGGGGCGGGACAGGCCCTTGAACGGACACTGGTGGCAGGAGGGCCGGCAGATCAGCCCGCCCAGGAACGCCTGCATATAGGGATTGTCCTTTCCCGGCATCACAGCGGCCTCCCCGTCGGTGAATTCCACGCGGAATTGATACCGTGTCCAACCCTCCGCCTTGTGGCGGAAGCATACGGAGGCGGCCCGCCCGCCGTGCGCACGCTCCAGCTCAGACAGATAGGCCCGCCAGACCCGGGGCGAGGGCACGCTGTGGCAGATCAGGTCCTGACAGAGAAGCCCCTCATAGTCCCGCGCCAGATAGGCCCGCAGACCGGCGATCTGGCAGGGGGTCCCTGTGAACAGCACCGGCGTCCCCCGCTCCAGCAGCGCCTTGGTCTGACGATAGACGTCCCCCACGGCGCTCTGGGGATACTTGGAGCCCTGAAACCGTTCCAGCTCCGCCATATTCTCTATCCGGCCGTGGTACACCAGGAAGGCCTCGTCAAAGACCGCGCCGAATACCACCCCGCCGCGCTCCAGCATGCGCTGCGCCAGCAGGGTGGAGCCTCCGCCGGAGGCGCTCCCCTCCAGCAGTTCCCGGTCCAGGGCGTGCAGGGCGTAGGCCTTCGGTACGTCCCCCTCCACCGGGACCGACCGCGCAGCCGGACAAACCCGTCGGCACAGACCGCAGTCGGTACAGGCTGCGGCATCTATTTTGGGGTACAGAAACCCCTCTTCATCCGGCTCCATGGAGATACAGCCGGCAGGACAGCCATTCGCACAGGCCCAGCAGCCCGTGCACCGCTCCTTTTCCACTGGCGTTTGCATATCAGTCTTCCCTCTTTCTCCGTCTCAACAGTTTTTTCAGCACGCCAATGCAGAGCTCCCGCTCGTAGCGGTCCATCATAAAGGCATATGCCGCGGGCAAATAGAGCAGCGTATAGATCGCTGCTCCTGTGAAAAAACGGGGCCAACTGTCCAGCGCCGCATGGTCGGCCGTCCAAAGTCCCGCCGCCAGAAAGACAATCACAGTGGGGCACATCCTCCCAATATTCTTCCAAAAACGGGAGATATTCAGCCCGATGCGCCGGGCATAATACCAATTCATGATCAGTACATTTCCAAGCAGGTAGGCAAGGCAGGTGGCCGCCGCAGCCCCGATCATGCCGTATCGCTCCACCCAGCAGAAGGTCAGCGCCACGTTCAAGAGCGCAATGATCAGATAGACCACCGACCGAAAGCGGTGGCGGTTCATGGCGTATAAAATATTCAGCCCGGTGTTTTGAATGAGGGGCACCGTCACCGGCAGCATGGTCAGCAGCGCCACCGGGTAGGCCTCTTCATATCCCACCCCCACCCACAAGGCAAGGAATTGCCGGCCGAAAACCACAAAGGCCGATACGATGAAGGAGACCACAAGGAATTGCAGCCGCCCCACTTTGATAAAGAGGTCCGAGAACTCTTCCGATGGGGTCTCCCGGGTGACCATGCTGGTGATCCGCGGCATCAGAACGCCGCTGATGGCTGTGGAGAGGTTCGTCACATAAGAATTGAAGCTGGCGCCCACATTATAAATGGTTACCGCAGCCGCGCCCACCGCCCAGCCGATGATGAGCTTATCCGTCGCCCAGTAGAGGATGTCCACCATGCTGCCGAGGAAAGCAAACGCGGAAAATACAAAGATCTCCCGCAGAAGACCGGGGCAGCGCCACCCGAACCGGGGCCGGATGTTCAGGCGGCACACCACATAAATGGTATAGGCCGCGTAAGAGATCAGATTGAGCAGGGTTCCCGCGGCCACCAGGCCCACAGAGGCAAATCCTCCGTACAGCATGGCCAGATTCAGGCATGGCGCCGCCACCGTGGAGAGGATATTGATCAGGCGGTTGAAGAGGTACCGCTCGTGGACCACCGCAAGGGAGGAGAACACGCTGAACGGCAGGAACACTGCGGTGTTCGCCGTCATCAGCCGCACCAATATTTTGAGCTTGTCCACTTCCGCCGCCGACAGAGACCGGCTGTAGCCCTCCAGATGGACTGAGACCAACATTCCGGCCAGAAGAATCAACAGGGCGATGCCGCCGTAAAGCTTAAGGAAAAGGCCCGCCATCCCCTCCTCCCCTTCCCTGTCTCCCCGGGCCCGGTAAAGGGAAAGGTAACGGATAATGGCGCTTCCGATCCCAAAATTCAGAAGGCCGATGTACCCCATGACCGAATTGGCGATGCCGTAGAGCCCGTATTCCGACTGGCCCAGCAGCTCCAGCATCACCGGCGTATAAAAAAACGGGATCAGATTTCCAATCAGCAGATTCACATAGGACAGGATTACGCCGGCCTTCAGTTCATTCCTTGCCATTCGGCGCTCCGCTCAACGCTTGGAGGCGGAGTTTTTGGCCAGCCGCTCGCGCAGTCCTTCCCGACCCTTTTGCCATCTCGCCTTATTCCAGAGCTGCCGGTTCCGGCAGATCGTATAGAGCCGCTCTATGCTGTACTCCGTGCTCACAAATTTGTCCGGGATGATATAGCAGGCGTCTTCCGTCAGCGCTTCCTGCTCCATGTTTCGCTTCGGAAAATGGAGATACAGGACCTCTTTATTTTTCCAGTATGAGCCTTTCTTCCACATCAGGAAGGCCCGCCCCCGGTCCCAGCAGCCCATACAGTTTTCCTTCCCGTAGGACCACCGCTGTTTTTCCGGCTGGAACACTGCGGTTCGAAAATAGCTGTCGTCCGGGGAGATATCCGCGATACAGTCCAGGTCGCAGGTGGGCTTCCCCGCCTGGCGGAACAGGTCGCGGATTCCCGGCGCGCCCCACTCGTCAAACATACAGTTTTCTTCCGTCGTAAAGATCCGGCGGTATGGCTCCTCCTCCCCCGCCGCAGCGGTAAACAACAGATTGATTTCCGGCGTGTTTCTGTACAGGGAAAAGTGTCCCATCCGGCCAATCTGATCGTACCGGCTGAGCATATCCTCCGTTATGAACACGCCGATGTCTCCAAACATCATATCCACGTCGCAGCAGCCCCAGAAATCATAGCCCCGCAGCTCCTCTTCCAACAGGAATCCATAGGCGGGTCTGTAATCACGCAGCTTATAAGGCCGTTCCAGCGACAATGGGAAGGAAAACTTTGTTTGGAAACGCGCTCTGAGCGCGTCAAAGCTCATCACGACACAGTGTACATTTTCGGGGTATGGAAGGGGCCTGTCATCGTCTGTGAGCAGCAGCCAATCCACATCCGGGTTATAGGCACAGGAGAGCAGGAAGAAATTAAACGATTGGGGGAGTTTCCCAAAATACGGGACAACCATACAGATCTTTTTCATATTTTTGTATCCTTTCCAGCCGCCTTGCGCGCTGCATCAGTCTCATCCCTTACTTCCAACACCGGAGCCGGCACCCCGGCAAGCCACGGTCCCACCATTCGCCCACGTCAGGACATATCAGCCAGCCTGCACAGGGCATGGACGGCGGAAAAACTCCGGGCCCGGTATTCCGGCATCGTCTCCTGGAGCCGGATGCGTATCGCCTCCTCGTGCTCCAGCATCCAGCGGAAGGCCCGCGCCAAATCATCCCTCCGCTCCATGCCTTGGACCGGTACCACATAGTGCTCCTCTGTGCCGAAAAGATCCCGGGCAATCCCTCTGGCCTTTACCGAATAGCCTGCCGCCAGCGTAGGCACGCAGGAGGAGTAGGCCGCGATGGTGGCATGTGTCCGCGCACCCACAAAGAAGCGGCACCGTCCGATGAAGCCCTTGAGCTCCATACAGTTGTGGTCCCCTACCAGCAGGACGCGGCCCGTGCCGCGGAACCGGTCGTACAGCGTCAGAAGACTCGCGCGGTCCTCATTTCCGCTTTTCTCCACATGCGGGATCAGCGCCACCTGCATCCCGGTCTCGTTCAGGATCAGCGCCACCAGTGCGGCATAATTTTCCACCACCAGATCGCCGCTCCCGTAACCCGCGGCAAGGGGGCTCACATTGATCCCTACGGTGTTCCCCGGCGAAAAGCCCTCCGGCAGAGGAAGGTCCACCCGGTCCAGTTGGAAGGCCGGGTCAGCGCAGAGGACCACGTTTTCTCTGATCCCCGCCTCCAGAAGCCCCTGATAGGTGATGGACTCCCGGGCCGTAATGAGATCATATCCCCTCATATCCTCCGCTATGGCCGGGTTCTGGAGCAGGGAAGGTTCTACCGAGCAGCCCCACAGGACCGTTTTCGCACCCCGCCGTTGGAGTTCCCGCCGGTAGATGCCGAGGATGTCCGTGCCGCCATAACAGTAATTGTCCCCGCCGATGGAGAGACAGATATCGCCCGGATGGACCGACTGGAAAAAATCCTGATGCGCGAGGCGGATATATACGGCGTCGTCGTGGCGGAGCTTAAAATGCACCGCGTGCCGCAGGCGCTCCACCGCGCCCAACTGCCGCGGTGTATCCGGCAGGAGTGTGACGGCCTCCTCCACACCGTACCGCCGGTCCTCTTCCGGCGCGGTCGTCGCCAGCACCGCCGGGGACTCCAGCATCTTGACCGTGGTGCGCACAATGGCTTCACAGCCGTGGTTTCCGCTGCCACCATGGGCGTACAGCCTGACCATATGATAGTCCCCCTCCATATGCTAAATATTTATAGGTCGATTGAGTTTATCCCAACGGTCCAGCCAGTGGTCTATCGTGCGGGAAAACAGTTTTTTTCTGCATACTGCAATCCCAGTACACAGAATAAAAATTACAACGATCGAGAGGAAAAGATGCGGAATGATCCATAATGAAGTCCAAAACGCACTACACCGGAGTAACCATTCAAACAGGAGGGCGCATGAGTTCAAATCACTATGGAGAAAATAAACATCAAATACATATTTCGATAACTCATTGATCCCCAAACTTTTTAAATCAATTTGTAAAAACAAAAGAAACATTGCGACTGCGGCAACAATGTTGTTTATATATGCATACGAGAAAGGATTTATAAAATAGCTCGCAGCAAATGCACCTAATATACATATGATATATAAGGAAATTGCCTTCCCCTTGGTAATTGTTTTTATTGTCCTGCTATCTTTCCCCCAAAGACGGATATACCCGCCTATTAGGTAAAGTGTAAAAAAATTAGTTATCCCATAACCACCATCCAGCAGAGGCGCACTAAGCCCCAGCGTCGGCCATAGAGAAAAAAATCCAAGCTGCGCCAATAAAAGAATTTGATAATTTCTTTTACTTAATGTTTGCACTAGTCTGCTTATAAATGGGGCAAAAAACAGCAAAATAATATAGGTTTCCACAAACCACCTTCGGCCTTGAAAAAAGGGGAATAGTGCAAAAAAGAGGCGTTTTGCCGAGAGCTCTTGTCCCATAGTGACTCCAACAGCATAAGACACTACGCCATAGAATGCAGTTAAAATTACTAGTTCCACTGCTTTCCTGAGACGGAGTCGTGTACTGATAATCATAAAAAATCCACTAATAAGTACAAAACAATTTACCAGTGGATAAAACGCGGATGTAAAAAATTGATTTATCCACCATTGCGGTGTTGGGTAAATCGCGTAAGTAGCCGCCCCTCCCATGTTACCATTGAAGTAGTGTAGTCCTATAATTGCCATCATTCCTATGATTCTTAATAATTCCAGTGAAGAATTTCGTTCCTGTTTTTCAGGAAACTTCATATTTCTTCTCTCCTCTTTTTCCCAAATATCCATTGCCTGACGGGACCTGTTTTTTCTTTTATCCAATACACCGTCCCTCTTGCCCATTTCTTCCAATGCCTCTTATTTATAAGTCCCATTTTGAACGATCGAATACGATATTTACATGGTATTATATCACTATAAGGAATAAATTGATTTGGTACACATAAAAATCTTGTTGCTTTGTTGTAGGGAAGGCATACTTCCATTTTTCTTTTCTGAAAATGTACATACATCCATTCTTTTTTTGCCCAACCATCACCATTTTCTAGCCACTGGTATACATGTCCGTCTTCCCAGCTCGCAAAAGATGCCCTTTTCTCGACACTCCACCTTCGTTTAGATATATCTGCGCAATCGAGTTCTAGCATAACGCGGTGAAAGTTCTCTTCATATGCTTCGACATCGAAAAAATCGTTAAAAAACCAGACTCTTTTTTTCTGGTTAATAAAAATATCATTAATATTAATCCCAAACCATTCGTCAAATGCAAAATGTGCGCTGGAAGTTAATACTTCTTTATAGCGTTCATGTCCATAAATGCGCTTCATAAAAAGCGTATTTATTTCCTCTGTGTTGCGATATAACGTAAAATGGCCTAGATGTCCTATCTTATCATACTGTTCCAGCTTATTATCCGGAAGAAACTTGCGGATATCTCCAAACAACATGTCTGCATCGCTATAACCCCAATAATCATAATCCTTCAAATAATCATTGAACAGGTATCCGGTCATTACCTTATAATCGCAGAGCTTATAGGGACTATCTAACACAATCGGAAAATCAAATTTACTTTGGAACCACTTCTTTAATTCCTGAAATGTCATTTGGACCCTCAAAACATTTTTCGGATACTCAACCACCTCCATAATATCTGTAAAAACAATCCAATCTATTGTTGGATTGTTCTCACAAGATCTTAAAAACAATGCAAAATAGTTCGGAAATTTACCGTAATAAGGGACAACAATTCCTATTTTTTTCATAAGATTTCCTCATAAATGGTTGTCCATTCTTTTAGTGTCATTCATCAAATAACTGATAGTATTTTGATAAAAGGCACTCCATTGGGTTTGTTTGCTTTTTTAAATTATCCATTAAATACTCTTTCAGCCCATCCTGTGTTATCAGCTGTTTTATGGCGGCATAAATTTCTTCTGGTTTCACCCCTACAATTAAGGCCGTTTCCCCATGCTTGAACTGCTCCCTCATTCCACACACATCAGTAACTACAATTGGCTTTTGAAGCACCTTCGCTTCTATTGTCGTTGTGCAGTATGCCTCATAGTACGAAGGCTGTATATAAATATCACATAATTTAATATATGGATATGGATTAGCTTGATTGCCCTCAAAAATTACTTTATCTTCCAATCCATACTCATGACACTTTTCTTTTGAACTTGCCGCCATATCCCCATCCCCTATCCAAAACCATTGAAAGGGGATGCCATCTTGGGCCAGCATCTGTGCGGTCTTTAATAGAATATCTGGCCCCTTTTGATGCGTCAGCCTTCCTACTGTCACCAACTGCTGCACATCAGGTTTTTTACTGAATAGAACTCTTTCTTGTGCCTTTGTTTTAATTTCTCTCCAATCGACAATATTATATAAAACTTTAATTTTATTTGATAGCTCAGGAAACACCTCTAACAGTATGTCTCTATCTCCATTTGACACTGCAATAATTGAATCAAATCGTGGGTAGTACTGTTTATCAAGCATATATCTCTTTTCTATCACATACCGGCCCTCATGGTGCCACATATATTTTTTTCGGGCATTTATTTGGTCTATCACATAATAGGGAACATATCCCGTGTGCGCATAAGCAATGGCGATATCATATGTATTATCCGGCGCATGGAACATCTTCCATGGTTTCCATCTCCATTTATTCCTAATTCGGAACAGCAAATATCTTGCATAATCCGCTATCCGAGCCTTTCGTTTTCTCATTTCCCCAACTGTATTTTCTGTATCCATAACATAATCGGCCGGATTGAGCAAATTCACTTTTGCTTTCAAATTCGGTAACATTCCATATTCTGGATTCATTGGAAGTAGGTCAATATCATAGCGTGTATAATCTATTGCATTTAACAGATTAATCATGCACCTCTCAATACCGCCCACTCCAATTCCATAACAGCAAAATAGTATCTTCTTTTTCATTCTATATAACCTTATCGAATCATTTTCTTTATACAAAATACGGCAGCACACATTTTTATAACAATTGTAGGAACACTTATATATAAAGCAATTTCTCTACACGAATGTTTCTCCTTTAAATCGCAGTAAAAGCTATAATACATTTTCCATCTCTTTTTTAGCGAATACTCCAGATACTGTGCTTTCTCCTTCTGCCATACCCCATATCCCCACGGATTTTGAGCGCAAATATTCTGGATATTCTTTGTAAGTCCATCATTTTGATGTTCCCATAAATAAATCACATCATTAAAACAACGCACTTGGTATCCATCGCGTGCCATTCTATTCCATGCAACTGCTTCTGGTACGAAAGTTTCTTCTTTGAATTCTGGATACTTATATTTCCGATGCACATCTGTGTAGAACACCCATGGTCTATCGTATCCAATGAATTGTCCACTTTCAGGATATCGGTTTAAAAAAGTAGCATCAACATATTCCTCTTTAAAAATGGGATTTGTCGGTTCTCCGCTCATGTCTCCATCACTGCCAGCAAAACCGCAGAACTTTTTATTCACCGGAAGTGTTTGTTCCCATTGGTCTATCTTCTCCAATGCGTTCTTTGTTAGCATATCATCAGAATCTACAACAAAAAATAATTTACCTCTGGCCAAATCAAGTGCATGATTGATTGCTTTCTGTTTTCCCTGATTTTCTTGGTATACATAATGAATTGGAAACGTATTTCCCCGCATCATCCATTCCTCTACCAGTTCCCTTGTGTTATCACAAGAACCATCATCTATAATGAGCCATTCAAATGCAGAGAAGGTCTGTTCCTGTAGGCAACGGTAAACCCTTTCTAATATGTACCCTCTGTTATACGTTGGTGTAAAAACTGTAATATATATCACAATTTAAATATCCTCCACCTAATGATAGCTTTCAGTTTTAGACTCCTTAAAACCCGTAGGTCCGCAATATCTTCAAATTATATAACAATCATACGTCATATTTATGTGCCGCACCTGTCGCCGTATCATACGCCTTCCGTACCATGCGGTACAGGGGGCGGGCATACAGCGCCCCCAACGCCATGCAGCGCAGCTTTGCCGGGAGCTTGTCCAGCTCTCTCCGCACGGCGTAAAGTTTCTTTCGAGCCGATGAGGCGATTTCCGGGAATTGGTCTTGTGTGCAGTTTCCTGTCAGTACCCGAACATACCGCTCCAGCGCCGCCCCGTGAAGGCGATCATTTCCCATCGTGTCCTGGTACAGCCGCTCCATGACCCGCTGCGGATCTGAAAACTTATACCCCTGGGGCCGCGAAGTTGCGGCAGATCCCCGTCGAATCATATAATGATATTTACACTGATCGGTGTAGATTGAACGATCCGCATCGGAAAACAGGATAAAGTTCATCAAAAGATCCTCGTTGATGCGAATGTCCCTGTCCAGTGTGGGCCGTGTCAGCAGGCTTTGCAGCAACTCGGCCCGGTACAGCTTATTCCAGAGCCCTGGTTCCACAAACTTCCCGCAGATCAGGTCGTAAAGCCCTGTCTCCCGATCCTGCTCCACGGTACGCCCGGTATTATAGTACCAATCCACCCGACCGTTGGGAAATACCATCTGATAACCGCAGTGGGAGATATCAGCCCTATGCGTTTCCGCCTGCCGGAACAGCAGTTCAAACATGTCCGGCTCCACATAGTCGTCTCCATCGGCAAACCCGATATATTCCCCGGTCGCCAGCTTCAGCCCTGCGAAGCGGGCGCTGGTAACGCCGCCGTTTTTCTGATGGACCGGTATGATCCGCCCCTCCCGCTCCGCATATGCCTCCAGAATCGCCCCGGTCCCGTCTTTAGAGCCGTCGTCCACCACAATGATCTCCAGATCGACGTGGGTTTGTGCCAGGAGGCTGTCCAGGCAGCGCCCCAGATAGGGGGCGATATTATAGGCCGGGACGATCACGCTGATCCTTCGTCCGCCCATCAGTCGATATACCCTATGCGGCCTGAGAGCTCGCTTTTCATCTGTTCCCGCTTCTCCATGGACACGTCCCGCCGGAGCGTATACTCCTCTCCATAGCACGGTGCATGCGCCATACGGGCGCACTCCTTCTCCAGATATGCCTCCGTCGTGCAGAGGACCCGCGCCGGACAGCCCGCAGCCACCATACCGGCCGGAATATCGTGGGTCACCGTGCTGTTGACGCCGATGATCACATCATCCCCGATGGTCACACCGGGCAGCACCACAGAGGACGCGCCAATAAACACGTTGTTTCCAATGGTCACACGCCCGATCTTGGTGTATCCCAGCGCCGTTTTGGTACTGGCATCATGGCAGAGGATGTGTACGCCGGGGGCCATGGTCACCCGGTCGCCGATGTCTATGAGCCAGCAGTGAGACGGGTCCAGGATTACGCCTTTCAGCCGCTTGAAATCCTTCCCGACATGCATCCCCATGGAGACCAGCCGTTCCGTGGTGTACTCCCCCCGAAGGCGATAGACAAATTCTTTTAAGGGGTTCATAGCTTATCCAGCATCTCCTCTACGGCCCGGACCGTCTGCCCCGTGGAAAATCGGCGGCCCCGTTCCCTGGCCTTCTCTTTATAGTGGCTGAGCCTCTCCGGCGCCGTGAGCATCTCTTTCACGCCCTGATACAGCGCCTCTTCGCTGTTTTCTGTGATCACGCCGTACTCATTCTCCCCCAACATCTCCCGCATACCGGACACCTCCGTGGTGACCACAGGCGTCCCAACGATGAGGGCCTCGGTGACGGCGGTGGAAAAGCCCTCTGCATGGGAGGCACATACAAACAGATCGCAGGCGGCTACATATTTATAGGGATTGGTCTGATAGCCCAGGAACGTAAAGGTGTCGGAAAGTCCATTTTCCGCGGCCCATGCCTCCAGCCCCTTCCTTTGAAATCCCTCTCCCAGAATATAAGTATGTACGGGCAATCCGTCCTCTTCCCGAAGCCTTTTGTGGATACGGGCCAGCCGGTCAAAGCCCTTATTCGGCACGACCTTTCCTACCCCAATCAGCTTGATCTCCCCGTTTGGAGTGCTCTTATCCTCCACCGGCTCCGCCGCATCTTTCAAGATTTCATCACTGTCCACTGTATTGTACAGTACCTCAGTATCTCTCATCGGAATCCACCGACAGAATGCGGTCCTCACCTCTTGTGACACAAAAACACCGATATGAAATTTTCCATAGCAGGTCCTTGCCTCCTGAAAGCTTCGAAACCCGACTCCAATGGTTTCCTGGGATTCCATGGTACAGTGAACCCAAGATACCAGCTTTGTCCCGTCCCGGGGGCATCCACTGACAATACGGGCGCTGGGTCCCTCCAAATAGGAGACGATGGCATCATAGCGCCCCTTAATATAGTACCGGAATAACCGTTCGGGGGAAAACAGTTTCATGACGCGGCTGTTGCCCGGAAAGGGCCGCTTGTGCCCCACGATCAGCCGGATATCCGGATTCAAAAACGGTTCGTTGACTCCGCCTCCGAACAGGGCAAGGACTGTAACATCGAATTTGCTTCGGTCCATGTGATTGACCAGGTTGACCAGGACCTTTTCAGCTCCACCCAGGTGCAGATCATGAATGACAAAAAGCACCTGTTTTTTCAACATTTGACCCATACGCTTCTTACCCCATGTTCCCTATTGATGACCGCTCCAATGGGTAACGTGCTTTTTCAAATATATCCTTTATCCCGGGCTTCTCCACTAGGGCTTTTATTCCCGCCTCAACCATCCCTGCTAGCCTCATACGGCTTTCGAACAGATAGGGATGTCTCAGGTAAAACCGAATCTCTCTTTTATCTCTTTCCCCAAGCCCCAACAGATCATAATCCCTAAACTTTTTAAACAGCGCATGCGTCCGAATCGTCTGCTCTAAAATATCTCGTCTGCCGCCATACTTGAAATGCCACACTGCCAGCTCTTTCATCAGCCAGCAGCACACTTCTTCTTGCGTGTCTATCCATATTTCGTCATCTATATGATATACCTTCGCCAGCTCCAGCCTCCCGTTTATATAAGGGAGAAACTTTTGTATGCCGTCTTTTTTGCGCCGGGAAAGGGATCCCGGCGTCTTTCGGTAAGCGACGAGCGGGATCTCAGTGCAAACGATTCTATTCGAAAAATATATTGCTGCTGTTTTAAACACCTCGTCCTCTCCGTCGTTTATTCCAACCGGGAAATGCAATTGGTGCTGAAGTAAAAGCGTATTTTTATACAGCATGGTCCAAAAAAAGGAAAATCTCCAGGGGTCTCTTTTCTCCTCGCCGGCATACTCGCCCCTCAATCCCGCCTGTAAGCGAAACCGTGTCATTGACTCATTACAATAATAGTATGCAAAATTGATGATATCCGCATCACTTTCTTCCACATATTTGCAGAGCGCAGATGTCATCGCTCCAGGCACCCAGGCATCATCGGAATCCAGAAATGCAACATATCTGCCTGTGGCATGCTTGATACCGTAATTACGCGCACTTGAAACTCCGCCGTTTTCTTTTTGAAATATCTTTATGCGCGGGTCCCTTGCTTGGTATCTTTTGCAGACCTCCGCGCTGCGGTCACTTGAGCCATCGTCAACCACAATGATCTCTAATGATCGGCAGGGTTGATTGAGGACGCTCTCAAGCGCATCCACAATGAGTTTTTCGCGGTTATACACCGGGATAATGACACTTATTAGAGGTCCCATTATATATTATCCCCCCGGAATACATTGCTGCACACAAAATTTCGATCCTTCAGCCGTTTTTTCAGGCTTTGCCACTTCACCGCCGGATACTGGTAATTCAGTACCCGGTACTTCCTGCAATTCCGCAACAGTTGTTCCGGCCGCTGGGGACCCGGAAGGAACCAGTTGGGCAGGATAAAGTACTCCTCTGCCCCACAGACCCGCTCCACGTGCCTCATCCTGCGTTTTTGAAGGTGCACATAGGGCCGCTCCCTTTCGCAGAGCGTCCCATCCGCCCAACTGTACTGATACAGCCGCCCCGCCTTCCACCGGAACACGCTGTTATCCGCTGTTTCCCTGATGTACCGCTTTGCCGCTTGATCGTACCACACCAGCCGAAACGAGGTATAGTAGGGGTCGACATCCGCGCCAATGGCCTCAGCGAGGAGGGGCCAACCGTGGCATGCATAGCTTTGATTGATATTCCCGGGCATCCATTCGTCAAAGCCGCAACTTCCAGGCGTCGAAAATACTTCCCGATACCGGGATGCCCCGTTGATGGGCTCCATAAATCTCACATTGTTTTCCGGCTTATTCCGATACAGAGTAAAGTGCCCCAACGTATACAGCTTGTCATATCGCTCTAGGAGCTCGGGCGTGACAAACCGCCCCAGCTCTCCAAAAATCTGGTCCATATCACAGTGACCCCAAAAATCAAATCCACTCAGATATGACTTAAAAAGGTATCCGTACGCACATTTATAATCGCACAGCTTCTGCGGCGTCTTTAAGGAGATCGGAAAGTCAAACTTATTCTGGATGAGCTCACGGCACCGCTGGAACGTCATGGAGATAATTTTTACATTGTTCGGCAGATCGCACGGGACACCGGAATCGGTCAGGATCAGCCATGTATAATCGGGGTTTGCCGCACATGATTGAAAAAACAGGGGAGCATATTCGGGAAAGGCGCCAAAATAGGGGAGTACCATCGCAATTTTCACGTCTTCGTCCGCCTCCTGATCCAAAGATACAGCGCCAGCCCCATTGGGGCACAGAGCAGGGTCAAGCCTTTCCTGGGCGTGTGTGAAAAGAACGCCCAATCCCCTGCCAGCAGACTTTCCGCCACATAGTGGATTGCGGCGTTGGCACGCAGGCGCAGGGTCGGGGCATACTCCAGCACAAACTTCCGCTCGTCGCAAAAGCCTTTGGGATTGCGGACATATTGAGACAACATATGGTTTGTGCTGCCATCCTCCTGATACTCCACCACACAGACCGGCCGGTTATAAACTAAAATGGCATTATCCCGCTCGATGCGGTGCTGCTTATAGTAAAGGCTGTAATATTTCTCACCGGGAAACTCGGGAATAGGAGGATATCGGTTGATCACCGCGGTTACACCAATGAATTTTTTGTCCCCTCGGTTGTGGAAGACCTTCTTCTTCCCGTCCGTACCGACATAGTGTACCTCTTTATAGCCCCAACCTTTGAATTCCTTCAAATCGTCTGGAAAGGGCAGGCCGACAATCCTGCCATCCTCAAAGCGGTCCAGTGCATAAATCCCTCCAATGTCCTCTCTTTGATGTTCCCTCCAGAAGGCCAGCAGCTCTTCGATGGCGGTATCCGTCAAATAGTCGTCAGAATCTACATTAATGCTCAGTTCTGTGTCTATTCTCGCGTAGGCGCAGTTATACCCGGTATGCATTCCGCCATTTTCTTTATAGAGATACACGATCTCAAACCCATTTTCTGCCCTCTGCCAGCCCTCCACGATATCCTTTGTCTGGTCGGTGGACCCATCATCAATAATAAGCCACACAAAATCTTTGCAGCTCTGGCGGCAGAGGCTCTCATAGCACCGATGCAGGCAGTACGCCCGGTTATAGGTTGGGGTGAATACTGTAATGGCCGCCATATTCTCCCTACTTTCGAATTGCTGCATAGCCCCTGCACAAGAGGCACAGGGCCCGATATCCCAAGAGCCGGTCCACTACATACAGCAGCTGCACTTTTCGACTCGCAGCATTGTAACGCAGAAGCCACCGCTTTTCCCGCATCTCCTGCACCAGTCCGCGCCCCTCCGGCCCGTTGACTGAGGGTGCGCACACCAGGAAGGTGCCAAATTGGTAGGCCACATAGCTCCAGTACAACTCTTTTATCGCCGTGCTCGCTCCCATCTCCTGAGGCAATTGGAGGCACAGCTCTATATTTTCCTTCAAATCCCGCAGGCTTTTCAAGTTCATTGTGCGGGTAATGGAGCCCGTTCTCTGCCGGTATCGGTAAAATCGGCAGGCGCTGAGGCCGAAAGACTTCGCGGCCAGCGCCAAGCGTGCGCACCAGTCGATATCCTCTGAGGTCACGCCTTCCCGAAATCTGAGGTCGCACGAGGAAAACAGCTCCCGCCGAACCGCCTTGTTCCAGGCACAGGCGGTATAACAGCCCTTTTGAAGCAAGTAGCCGAGCTGTGCCTCCCGCCCGGAGACCGGGCACCCCTCTGCGATGTCCGGGCCGATCCACCGCCCCCGCTCCGCGCCATTGGGTTCATACCATTTGGAAAAGCCGAATACCACCACATCCGATGTGAGCTGGGGGATCAGCCGTGCAAGTCCCTCCGGCTCCGCCCAGAAGTCATCTCCGTCCAGAAAGAGGATATACTCTCCTGTGGCCCGACACAGTCCGGCGTTTCTTGCGGAGGATAGCCCTCCGTTTTCCTTGTGCATCACGGTGATCCTGGCATCATTCTTTGCATATTCGTCACAAATGACACCGCAGCGGTCCGGCGATCCATCCTCCACCAAAATCAGTTCCCATTCCCGGTGAGTCTGGCACAGTACGCTCTCAATACACGCCCGCAGATAGCGTTCCACCTGATAAACAGGGACAATGATGGATACCTTCACTTTCTCATCTCCTCTATACCAGCCCCGCTATGAATGCAAAAAAGGAAACCCCGTGGTACGTGAACCCCCAGTTATCATACAGGAAAAACACCAGGAAGCATACCGTGGCACACAGCTTGACCAGCCTGGCGGAACGGCGTTCAAAGATCTGATCAATCATCCACGGGAGGCTACACGCCGCGCCCAGCTCAAAATATGTTGCCAGCCGCCCAAACATATTGGCTCCGTTGACGGTTGCCATGAGCATGAACATAAGGCTGACGATGCTCATATTAATCAGCACAGCCTCCTGCCTCCCCATTGCCGGAAACAGCCGCCGCCGGAAAATCAGGGACATCGCCGGCACCACGGCAAAGACCGCTACCCGCAGGGGATTCATCTGATTGCCGTCAAATACCTCAAACTCCGCCACATGCTTGCCCATAGAGTCCGCATAGGAGAGGAGCGTGCCGATGGAGTCCTCGAAGGTGAGCATCACCGTCACAGTCGCCAGCGCAACAAGGAGAATCCTCCCGCCCCAAGGCTTTCCGGTCAGCAGCGGCAGAAACA
This sequence comes from Intestinimonas sp. RTP31139st1_F5_RTP31139_211217, assembly GCF_040226735.1. Classification (NCBI taxonomy): domain Bacteria; kingdom Bacillati; phylum Bacillota; class Clostridia; order Eubacteriales; genus Intestinimonas; species Intestinimonas sp. RTP31139st1_F5_RTP31139_211217. The sequence continues at coordinate 23,334 of NZ_JBCOAQ010000033.1, forward strand.
CAAACAGGAACGCATAGGTGTGGAGGAGCCCCGCCAGCGCTACGATGATATAATATTTCGCCCATTTCCGTTCGTTCAGCGCCGGGACCGCCAAGGTCAGCACCGCCATGGCCGTGATCTGTTTCATGGCGGCCATGGAGAATACATAGGCCCCGATTCCAAAGAACAGCCAGAGGCCAAACGCGAAATTTCCGTCCGCGGTATACCGCTGGACAAAGCGGATCAGCAGCACTTCGTTGACTGCTGCAAAGATCAGCAGATAAATATGGTAGTTGTCCGTGACCGTGCGAATCAGAGCGGTCAGCCCATAAAACAGGGGATTGTGCAGAACATGAAGGTTTTCACTGTCCGACAGGAAGGCCCCGATGGTCTCAGCGCTCTGAAATCCCCGAATATAGGCGGCAGTATCATTGTAATCGGTCCGCAGCCCGGCGAAGAGGGAGAGGATCACCACTATCGCCAGCACAAACAGGTCCCACCGGGGCTTATTCCCCCTCTCACGGATTCCGCCGCCGTACCACTGAGAGAGCTGTGCCAGTACGACAGAGGAGGCACATACCAGAAGCAGCGTGGTCATAAGCCCTCCTCCTGCATCGCTGCGAGGACCCTGCGCACCACGCCGGCGCGGTTAAAACACGCCTCCATATGTACCCGACCGGCCCGGCCCATCTCCTCCCTCCGGATAGGGGGCAGCTCCACGAAGCGGCGCATGGCATGATAAAGCGCCTGGGCGTCGCCGGGCGGGCAGAGGAACCCGTTCTCCCCGTCGCACACCGCCTCCCGGCAGCCCGGAATATCCGAGGTGATGAGGGCACGCCCACTGGACGCCGCCTCCAGCAGTACGTTGGACATTCCCTCATGGTAGGAGGGGAGCACCACGCAGCTCGCCTCCTCATAAAATGGGCGGACATCCTCCTGAAAGCCGTGAAAATCCACCACGCCTTCCCGGACCAGCCCCTCCACCGCCTCCCGGTATGCATCCTCAAAAAACCCCACCATATCGAACCCGATCTCCGCGCCGAAGACCTCCTTTAGGCGCTGGGCAGCCCAAAACAGCTCTTCCACACCCTTTTCCCTCATGATACGGCCCACAAAGAGGAAGCGGACCCGCCCGTTTTCCCTGTAGGGACGCAGGGGGTACTCCGCCAGACTGACGCCCGCCCCAGGGAGCACACACGCCTTCTTCTGCGGGATAATATGCCTTTGAAAAAACAGCGCCGCATTGTCGCTGTTTTCAAAAAATACCCGTCTCGCGCCGCTCAATGCCGTCCGGTACAAAACTGTGACCAGCCGGGCCAGGCCGGGGCGCTGGAACGCCGTGCCCAGCCCCTGGACATTGGCGCAATAGGGGACTCTCATCATCCGGCATGCCAGACCGCCGTAAATATTGGGCTTGATGGAATAGGTCAGCACCAGATCCGGCCGCTCCGCACGGAGCAGCTGCCGATAGGCGCGCAGCAGCTTGAGATCCGTGGCGGGGTTGACGCCTCTGCGGTCTACCGGTGTCTCCAGGCATCGGCAACCCATGCGTTCAAAATCTTCCTCATGCCCCACAAAAGGGGTGCTGATGACCACTTCATTTTCTTCCAGAAGGGTGGAAATGAGCTCCTTCCGGAACCTCCAGAGCATATAGGAGTGGTTTGTGAGCACCAGTATCTTCATCTCGTTTCCTTCCTGTCCCGGCGCTCCATGGCGCCCGTGCCGCCCTCCACCACGCCGCTCTGCCGGAACACGGCCAGGAAGGTGCCGAAAAAGCACTTGAGGTCGATGGCCGGTCCCAAGTGCTCCAGATAATAGCGGTCCAGGGCGGCCTTCTCCTGAATTTCCAGCTCATCCCGGCCGTGGATCTGCGCCCAGCCGGTCAGCCCGGGGCGGAGCTGATGGAGACCGCAGCGGTCCCGCTCCCGGATCAGGTCGGTTTGATTGTACAGGCTGGGCCGGTAGGACACGATGTGAAGGGACCCGGTCAGGATATTCAGGAGCTGCGGCAGCTCATCCAGTGAGGTTTTCCGCAGGACCTTTCCCACCCTGGTGATGTACTGCTCCGGATGCTCCAGCAGATGGGTAGGCTTGTCATGGGGGGTATCGCTCTTCATGGTGCGGAATTTGAGGATGTGGAAGGGACGCTTTCCACGCCCCACCCGCCTCTGGGTGAACAGAACGGGAAAGCCGTCGTCCAGCACAATGGCGATCCCAATGGCCAGCAGCACCGGAGAGAGCAGGACCAGCCCCAGCAGTGAGAGCGCCACGTCGGCGGCCCGTTTGACACCGATATAAAACCGCTGCGCTCCCGTCAGCATATGGGGCGCCTGAGCCCTCTCCTGAACGGCGGCGTTTTCCATTGGAATTCCTCCCCGGCCGCAACTGCGCGGCATTCATTTTCCGCCCTGCCATTGGTAATAGTAATATTTTATCATCTGTGCCTGGGATGTGCAATGGCGCAGCGCTCAATCTCGTCAAAAAGGTCCTGTTTTCTCCTCTTTCCGCGCCTCCTGCCTACAAAACTAACCGCGCCGCGCTCAGCCCAAGGGCAGAACGCGGCGCGGTCCGTCACTGCAGCAGGACCTCCAGAAAGGTCTCCAGGTCCATGTGGTTAAAATATGTTCCGATCTCCAGGTCCTTCAGGGCGGTGCGGATGGCCGCCGCCTCCATGGGGCAGCCCGACAACCTGCGCGCCAACGACTGCGTATCTTCATTCCCAAAATAGTCTCCATAGAAAGCGACGTCCCGCAGGATCCCTTTCTGCACATCCAAAAAAATCTCCAGCTTTCCGCATCCGTCCACCTGCCGGGCCTTGCGGAGCCGGTATGCGGGGGAGGCCCCGTAGTTCCAGCTCCACTGATCATAGCGCTCCGCCTGAAGGGCCCGGATCTCCGCAAGCTGCCCCTGGGAGAGGCGGTAGGGCTGCAGAGCGTACTCCTGGAACAGGAAGTCGCGCAGGGCGGCAAAAAACGCCTCGGTGGAGATGTCTCCGGCAATATAAGGGCGCACATTGGTCACCCTGCTTCGGACCGACTGGATCCCCTTCCCCTCCAGTTTATCCCGGGATACCGTCAGCGCCTTTCCCACCACCTCCAAGTCGGAGTCATACAGAATGGTGCCGTGGTGCATGGTCCGTCCCTGTTTCCCGTACTGGGAATTCCCGGAGAACTTCTTGCCGTCAATGGTCATATCGTTCCGCCCGTTGATCTCCGCATGGACTCCAAAGTGCTCCAGCGCCTTCACAATAGGGCGGCAAAAGGTGGAAAAGTCAAAGGCAGCCGTGGCGCCGCTGTCTACAATAAAGGTAAAGTTGATGTTCCCCAGGTCATGGTACACCGCCCCGCCGCCGGAGAGCCGGCGTACCACCCGGATTCCATGCTCCTTTACATAGGCGGCGTTGATCTCGCCGACGGTATTCTGGTTTTTCCCCACAATGATGGCGTTGTCGTTTTGCCAGAGCATGCAGTATGCATGGGCCCGGTCCAGCCGGTCAAAGACATACTGCTCCAACGCCAGGTTGAATCCGGGATCATGGCTGCCACTCTCCAGATAATACATCATGCCGCATACCCCTCCTGATTTCTGTGCTCCCGCCGTTTTTTGGGGCCGGACGCCGCGTGCGGCATCCGGCCCCGATTGACGTTATTCCGAAGTTCCGCTCTCCCCGGACGCCGGGGTATAGTGGAATGTGATCTTCACCGCAGGTCCCTCTTCGCCCTGCCGCAGGTAGAGCGTGGAGGTTTTCTCCACCTCATTGGCGTCGATATCCGCCGTTTCCGCGCCATTGACGTAGACCATCAGGCTGTCCAGACGATGGGCCTCCGAGAGGGCATCGCTGCTCTTGGCCTGGAACCAAGTCTCTCCGTCCCGGCTGTATGTAAGCGTCTCCACCCGGACCAGGCCGCCCAGCTGGAGCTGTACACCCATCCATTTCCCGGCCTCGCGGGGCTGGCCGGGGCCGTCGGCATCCGCTTCCTGCCCGGTCAGGGCCTCCAGGCCGGAGAGCGCCACGGTATAGCCCTCCTCTGACGCCGTCACAGTCTCCACCCGGAACTTTCCGTCGTTCACCTGCCGGGCCGCACCCTCTGCCAGCACCCCTTCGGCGTCTCTGGTCCGGACGATCAGCCCGGTGATCAGGCCCTCCTCCTCCACGGCCGCAGTGAGGCTCTGGACCATCTCGGCATAGGTCACGGTGCTCGCAGGGCGGAACAGCCCCTGCGAGCCCTGCATGACACCGGCCTGGGTCACTGCGGACACAGCCCCTTCCGCCCAGCCGGCGATCTCCGCCGCGTCGGTATAGTCCGTCTGTCCGCCCGCGGAGAGGTGGAAGGCCCGGGCCAGCATCACCGCAGTCTCCTGACGGGTCACGGCCGCGTCGGGCAGAAGCTGTCCGGTCCCGTTCCCCTGCAATACTCCGGCGTCTACCAGGCGCAGCAGCGCGCCGGAATGGGCATCCTCCGCCCTGATGTCGGTAAAACGGTTCTCCGCCTCCTGGGTGTAGGTCATCACCCGGTCGATGGCGGCGGCCACCTCCCCCCGGGTCATCACATGCTCCGGGGACATGCTCTGATCCAGCTTGCCGCAGTCCTCCCAGCGCTTTGCCGCCTGTGACGCCCAGGCCGGAAAGTCCTCCGAGGCCGCCGAGGCCGGAAAGGTCAGCATACCGATGCAGAGTGCGGCCGCCGTACAGGCCGCGATCCTCTTATGTCTCATCTGTTTTCGCCTCCAAGAATCGAAATCATGCAGCAGCGGCGCGCATGGCGCGCTGTGTGGAGCCATTATAGCACAAAGTTCAAAAAAAGTCTCTTCCTTTTTCTGTTTTCAAGCGCCCCGGATACTTCTGGCCACCGCGCTGACCGCCTCGACATGGGTCTGGTCGAAAATATGGGTATAGACCCTGCCCGTCACCACCACGTCCTTGTGCCCCAGCGCACGGCTGATATCCGGCAGCGGGATGTGGGCGCTGTTGGCCACACTGGCAAAGGTGTGGCGCAGGCCGTGGAGAGTAATGGGGGGTAGCCCGTTGACCTCCACAAACGCCTCCATGGCCCGGGTGACCTGATTGGGGTTCCAGGGCCGTCCCCGCCGGTCTGCGAGTACAAAACCGGTGTCCTCGGCCAGACCGGCGCACACCGCCGCGCGCTGCTCCTCCCGGGTACGGCGGAGCAGACGCTCCAGGTCCTCCAGCCCCGCAAAGCCCAGGCTCCGGAGAGAGTTGGGCGTTTTGGGAGGCTTTTCCACCACGGTCCCGCCGGCGGTGGTGCGGGCCAGACGGACGGAGAGCACCTTCTTCCGAAAATCGATGTTCTCCCAGCGCAGGCCGCAGATCTCCCCCCGGCGAAGGCCCAGATACCCGGCCAGCTTGACGATGAGCTCCATCCGCCCGCCCTCCGCGGCCTGGAAGAGCAGCTTGAGCTCCTGCGGCGTATAGTAGAGCTGGCGGGCCGCCCGCGCTCTGGGGGGCTCCACCCGGTCTACAGGGTTACTGCCGAGGATCTCCTGGCGAAACGCCAGCTTTAGCGCCGTGTGCAGCAGGATATGGTGCTTATGCACGGTGTTCGGGCTCAGCCCCTTGCCCTTGATCATCTGCGTATAATACTGCTGGATGCGCAGCGGCGTGAGCTCCCGCAGCAGGACCCGGCCCAGACTTGGCTTGAGGTGGTTCCGGATGATGTTGGCATAGCAGTAGTAGGTGGTGTATTCCAAGTTGGGCCGTACGATCTCCTCCAGCCAGTAGTCCAGCCACGCCCCAACGGTGATGGCCTCGGCCGCCGGGAGCCCCCCTCCCTGCGCTCCGCCGCAAAGGTTTCGACCGCCTGGACCGCCTCCCGCTCGCTGCGGAAGGTCCTTGTCCATCGCTCCCGCCGCCCGTTCTTTCCGCGCCCTCCGTCAAAGTAGGCGTAGTAGAGCTTCTTCTCCGTGTCATAGGCCACATTCTTTCCTATCCGTTTTCTAGACATCGTATCCTCCTATCGGTCTGTGTCAGGGACGTTCCGGCGTCCATCCCACAGATATCCACGGTTACCAGATGGCTACCCGCCTCCTCGCAAAGGCTTGTGCGGAGCGGTTTTTCCCCCGTATGCGGCAAGATGTCTCCTCCTCCCGGGAAAATAATGAAGGAGGAATTCCACATGAGAAACCTCAAGCGGGCTCTTAGCCTGGCAA